>JABSSC010000114.1 GCA_013214635.1 Paracoccaceae bacterium
GTGGGTTTCGGACAGGTCTAGGGATCTTCACGGTCTGGGGCAAAGCTACATGGAAGCTGCCACAGAGATTGGGCTCGAGAAAGGAAACACCATATCGGGCGAGGGAGTGGGCCCCTACTGGAGTACCACGCGCGACGGACGGCGGCATTCCGCGGCTGACGCATTTCTCAAACAGGCACGAAAGCGACGAAACCTTCGTGTGATCACAGGGGCCGAGGTGACACGCCTTGACTTTGAAGGACGCTGCGCAAGAGGGGTGAGTTATCTACACCGGGGACAGGCGCTTCATGCAGAATGCCGAGGCGAGGTAATCCTATGTGCCGGTGCAGTTAAGTCACCACAACTGCTCCAGCTTTCTGGGATCGGTCCAGCGGAGCAACTTAGGACGCTTGGGATAAAGGTCCGACTGGATGCGCCGTGTGTTGGTGGTGGTCTGCAAGATCACCTCGGTATGTCGTACGCGTACCGGGCTTCGGAACCAACGCTCAACCAGGTTCTGGGAACGAAGCGCGGACAGCTCGCGTCGGCCCTTCAGTACTTGCTGAAGCGAAACGGAGCCTTCAGCCTTGGGGTGAACCAAATGGGTGGCCTCGTCCGATCTCGGGCTGAACTCGACCGGGCAGACATTCAACTCTATTTTACGCCCCTTTCCTACTCTACGACGTATCGCAATCGTCGCCCCCTGCTGCGACCGGATCCGTGGCCCGGATTTGTGCTGGGCTTCAACCCCTGCCGGCCTACTAGCAGGGGGCGGATCGACATCGCGAGCGCCGATCCGATGACCCCACCGACGATCTCGCCCAACGCGCTGTCAACGAATACCGACGTCTCCGCAATGATCGCAGGCGCCCGTCTCATCGAACGATTGCTCGCGACCTCAGCCATGCGGCGCGTTGTGGTCGCGGAGAATGGCTTCAGCCCCGTAGGTAAGAGCGACGACGAAATACTCGCAGATATCCGCGCGCGCGCAGGCACAGTCTTCCACCCCTGCGGAACATGTCGCATGGCGCCGCGCGAGGCTGGGGGCGTGGTAGACCCGAAGCTACGCGTTTGGGGAATTGAGAGATTGCGGGTCATCGATGCCTCGATTTTCCCCAATATCACCTCGGCCAATACCAATGCGCCGACAATCATGACGGCGATGCGTGCTGCTGATTTCATTCTTGAGGAGTGAACAAGATGGATCGTATCGCAAAGCTCGAATCCTACTGCACACCCGACGTAGGCTTCGTTCGCATTACGATGGAGGACGGCACAGAGGGTTGGGGACAGGTTTCGACATACCATTCGGATATCACATGCAACGTCCTGCATCGGCAGGTTGCACCTTGGGTGCTTGGCCGCGACGCGACCGATCTCGACGACCTTCTCGATCTCGTGACGGAGCGAGAGCACAAATTCCCTGGCTCCTACCTGCGTCGCGCGATGGGAGGTGTCGATACCGCTATCTGGGACATGCGGGGCAAGCGAGCGGGTTTGCCGGTGGCCTCACTTCTCGGAGGCAGTCCCGGAAAAATCCGCGCCTACGCGTCCTCCATGCGACGGGACATCACGCCAGAAGAAGAGGCGGAGCGACTCAAACAGGTCGCGGGTAACGATGGCTTCACCGCCTTCAAGGTCCGTGCTGGCTCGGAAGTCGGCCGCAACCGCGACGAGTGGCCAGGCAGAACCGAGGCAGTTATTGCCGCGATGCGCAGTGCGTTGCCCGAGGCGGACCTCCTAATCGACGCCAACTCCTGCTATTCTGTGTCGCGCGCCATCGAAGTGGGCCGAATGCTCGAGGATCACGGCTTCTGCCATTTCGAGGAGCCCTGCCCTTACTGGGAGTTCGAGAAGACCAAGGCCGTGGCCGATGCCCTCGACATCGATGTGACGGGAGGTGAGCAGGATTGCCACCTGACCGACTGGCGCCGGATGATCGAGATGCGTGCCGTCGATATCGTACAGCCGGACGTAATGTATGTGGGCGGTCTGTCGCGAACGCTACGAGTTTGCCGGATGGCCGAGGCGGCGGGCCTGCCAGTGACGCCGCATTGTGCGAACCTTTCCATGGTCACTCTTTTCACGATGCACCTGCTGCGCGCGATCCCGAATGCTGGGAAGTACCTAGAGTTCTCGATCGAGGGACCGGAATACTACCCGTGGCAATATGGGCTTTTCACGGATTGCCCTTTTGTCATTGAGGATGGTCACGCGATCCTTGGAGATGCGCCGGGCTGGGGCGTGGAGGTCGCACCTGATTGGCTGGCTCGGTCGAAGTATCAGTCCAGCAAATGAGTGGTCGTGGCGTCAAAGTGGACCGATTAACACCACGATCCACGCGAGGATGCAAAATCAGGACTTTGCCCCCGAATATCGGTATGTATTATAAACATGCAGAAAACTGTGTAGCGCAGGACATCCCCTGTCGGGACGTCAACGCGGGCTTCGGGGATATCCCCGATCTGTCTGATCCCACTGCTACCGGAATGGGGTCGAAGGAAAATGGGAGGAAAATCATGAATAATCGAGTCATCCGGTCGTGGACCGGTGATGTATCGCGACGCGGCGTCCTGAAGGGTGCAGCTGCGGTTGGGGCCGCTGGACTGATCCTACCGGGAATGTCCGGCGCTGCGCGCGCACAAAGCCGCGGCGGCACCTTTCGCGCAGGCATCGGCCACGGCTCCACCACGGACGGCTACGATCCCGGCCTTTGGGACAACCTTTACGCACAAGTCTTCGCTGCGGCCCGTCACAATCAGCTGATCGAGGTCGGCTCAGATGGACAGCTCGTCCCCGAAATGGCCGAAAGCTGGGAGACCGACGACGGCTCCTCCTGGGTCTTCCGAATCCGGCAAGGTGTGACCTTCCACTCCGGCAAGGACCTGACAGTGGACGATGTGGTTGCGTCAATCAACCACCACCGTGGCGACGACTCGACCTCGGCGGTGAAGTCGCTTCTCGACGCGATCACAGATGTGCGGGCAGACGGGCAGAACGTTATCGTGACGTTAGAGGCGCCGAATGCCGACTTGCCCTACCTGATGACGGACTATCACATCCCTATCATGCCGGCGGTGGACGGGCGCATCGACCCGAATTCGACCGACGGTGTCGGCGGCTACATCGTCGAGAGCTTCGAACCGGGCGTGCAGGCGTCGCTGACGCGGAATCCCGATTACTGGAAATCGGATCGGGCCTGGTTCGATCGCGTCGAGCTTCTGTCGATCCTCGACCCCGCCGCGCGCCTGAACGCGCTGATTACGGGCGAAGTGCACGTTATCGATCAGGTGGACCCGGCGACCATCGGGATGCTGGAAGGCCGCGGTGTCGCGCGCATTCTATCGATTCCCGGCAACGCCCACTATGTCTTCCCGATGGATAGCCGTGAGGCGCCCTACAGCGACAACAACGTGAGGCTGGCGCTGAAATACGCGCTCGACCGGCAGGCCATGGTCGATGTGATCCTAGGCGGACACGGCGCGGTATCGAACGACAACCCGATCGGCCCGGCGAACCGCTATTTCAACACCGAGATGGAGCAGAAGACCTACGATCCTGACCGCGCGCAGTTCTACCTCCGCGAGGCGGGGCTTGACAGCCTCGACGTAACCCTTGCTGTCGCTGATGCGGCGTTCTCGGGCGCTGTAGATGCTGGGGCCATGTTCTCCGAAACGGCCCGTGCCGCTGGTATCAACCTGACGGTGAACCGGGTTCCGAATGACGGCTACTGGGACAACGTCTGGATGAAGGAGCCTTTCTGCGCCAGCTACTGGGGCGGCCGAGCAGTGGAAGACCACATGTTCACCACAGCATACGCCTCGGGTGCCGCGTGGAACGACAGCTTCTGGGAGCAAGAGCGCTTCAACGAACTGCTCGTTGCCGCACGCTCCGAGGTGAACGAGGAGCTGCGTCGCGAGATGTATCATGAGATGCAGGAGATTGTGTCCTTTGAAGGGTCGGTCATCATTCCGATGAACAACAACTACGTCATGGCCGTGGCCAACGATGTGGGCACGCCCGAGCGAATTTCGGCGAACTGGAACCTCGACGGGTTCCGCTGCGTCGAGCGCTGGTGGATGGCCTAAGAAGAACAGGAGCGCGGGCGCCATTAGCGGCCGCCCGCGCGCGAGTTGGGAGGACGGCACCCTGTCTGACGTGCTACGCATGATCTTGACGCGTATCGCCATCGGGATCGGACTGCTCTTCATCGTTTCCGTGGTGATCTTCGGCGCGACCGAGCTCCTGCCCGGCGACCTCGCCACACAACTTCTCGGCCAGTCCGCGACGCCCGAGACCGTCGCGGCGCTGCGCGAACAACTGGGCCTGAACGACCCCGCCGCGATGCGATACTGGAACTGGCTGACCGGCGCACTGTCCGGCGATTTTGGGGTCTCGCTGGCGAACAATCGCCCAATCTCAGAACTGATCTCGGCGAGGCTCGGAAATACGCTTTTTCTTGCGCTCTATGCAGCTGCGCTTGCCGTTCCGATCTCGCTGATCCTCGGCGTTCTGGCCGCCCTCTGGCGCAACACGGTCTTTGATCGCGTGGCCAATGCCGGCGCGCTCAGCGCGATCTCCTTTCCTGAGTTTTTCGTCGCCTACATCCTGATCCTGTGGCTTGCGCAAACCGGTCTCTTCCCATCGATGGTGCGGATCAATCCGACAACGACTTTCGTGGACCGGATCTATATGAGCTTTCTGCCAGCGCTGACGCTGACACTAGTAGTGACGGCGCACATGATGCGGATGACGCGAGCAGCGATCATCAATTTGATGGCCAGCCCCTACATCGAGATGGCACGCCTCAAGGGCATGTCGCCGCTGCGCATCGTGTTGCGCCACGCCCTGCCCAACGCGCTTGCGCCGATCATCAACGTGATCGCCCTGAACCTCGCCTATCTGATCACCGGCGTTGTGGTGGTCGAGGTCGTCTTCGTCTATCCGGGCCTCGGGCAGCTGATGGTTGATTCGGTGTCGAATCGCGATATCGCCGTTGTGCAGGCCGTGGCCCTGATCTTCGCCGCGGCCTATGTCGCACTCAACCTCCTTGCGGATGTGCTCTCGACGATCACCAATCCGCGGCTGATGCACCGGAGGTGACGCGATGAGCTTCTTCCTTTGGGTTGTTCTGGGGCTTGCGGTTCTGTTTGCCGTGGCTGCCGGGCTGCGGGCCGTCGCCCGCACAACGCTGACCGGGAGCGCGCGGACACTGGCCAATGACATGCCGCTAACGGCGGCTTTTGGTATTCTCGTCATCCTAATCTACGCTTTCGTGGCCATCGCGACCCCAGTGCTGGCGCCCTTTCCGGAGCGCGAGATCGTCGGCACCCAGTTTGAGGCTTGGAGCGCCGAGCACCCGCTGGGCACCGACCGGATCGGGCGGGACATGCTGTCCCGGCTGATCTACGGGGCGCGGAACACGGTGGGCATCGCCTTTGCCACCACGGCGCTGGCCTTCATCGTCGGCTCCGTCCTCGGCATCTGGGCGGCGCTGACTGGCGGATGGGTCGACCAGATCCTATCGCGCTTCGTGGACGCGCTGATGGCGATCCCGGCGCTGATCTTCTCGCTCCTGCTGCTAACGATCTTCGGCACATCGATCACCGCCCTGATCCTCGTAATTGCGTCGGTCGATGCCACGCGCGTCTACCGTTTGGCCCGCGCGGTCGCGCAGGGTATCGTGGTGATGGACTATGTCGAGGCCGCCCAGCTGCGCGGTGAACGCAGCTGGTACCTCATCCGACGCGAGATACTGCCCAACGCCATGGCGCCGCTGGTGGCAGAATTCGGGCTCAGGTTCTGCTTCGTCTTTCTCGCCATCTCCTCGCTCAGCTTCCTTGGCCTTGGCATCAAGCCTCCGACGGCGGATTGGGGGTCGATGGTGCGCGACAACGCAACGCTGATCACCTTTGGCGATGTCACGCCGCTTCTGCCGGCGGGGTGCATCGCGCTGCTGACGGTGGCTGTCAACTTCGTGGTGGATTGGCAACTATACCGTGCCTCGGGATTGAAGGAGTGAGCGCCATGGACAACGAGGTGCTGCTGAAGATCGAGGGGCTCAGGATCGAGGGGCGGTCTGGAGACGAATGGTCCGAGATCGTTAAGGGGGTCGACCTGACACTCCGCAAGGGTGAAGTGCTAGGCCTGATTGGAGAAAGCGGCGCCGGCAAGTCGACTGTGGGCCTTGCGGCGATGGGGTTCGCGCGGGACGGCTGCCGAATATCGGGCGGCACCATCGAGTTCGACGGAATCGATCTGCGGGTTACGCCCGAAGCCACGCGGCGCGACTTGCGCGGCAAGCGCATCGCCTATGTCGCACAATCGGCGGCGGCCAGTTTCAATCCGGCCCACAAGCTGATCGACCAGTATTGTGAGGCGCCCGTGATGCACGGCGTTATGCCGCGCGATCAGGCTGAACGCGACGCGATCGACCTCTATCGGCGGATGCAGCTGCCCGATCCCGAGGAGATCGGGTTTCGGTATCCGCATCAGGTCTCCGGCGGACAGCTGCAGCGCGCCATGACGGCAATGGCGATGGCCTGCCGGCCAGACCTGATCATCTTCGACGAGCCGACCACGGCGCTCGACGTGACCACACAGATCGAAGTTCTGGCCGCGATACGGGACGTCGTCCGGCAGTTCGACACCGCCGCGATCTACATCACGCACGACCTTGCGGTCGTGGCGCAGGCAGCTGACCGGATCAAGGTTCTTCTGCGCGGGGAAGAGGTGGAGACGGCAGAAACGTACAAGATGCTCGAGGCGCCGAAGGAGGACTATACCAAGAGCCTCTGGGCGGTGCGCAGCTTTACTCGGGAGGAACAGCCGCCCGGCGAAGGCACGCCGGTCGTGTCCGTTCGGAACGTCACGGCTGCCTATGGCATGGTCAATGTTCTGGAGGATGTGAGCTTCGACATCCATGCCGGACGCACCGTCGCCGTCGTGGGTGAGAGTGGATCGGGCAAGTCAACAACCGCACGGGTCATCACCGGCCTACTGCCACCAAAGTCGGGCGAGGTGCTGTTCGATGGCGAGCCGCTGCCACCGGCACTGAAGGGACGGTCGCGCGAACAGCTGCGCCAATGCCAGATGATCTACCAGATGGCGGATACGGCGCTGAACCCCAAGCTCACGCTGCGCCAGCTGATCGGCCGTCCAGCACAGATGTATCTTGGTCTTGACGGCACTGCGCTGGAGGATCGGGTCAGGGAGTTGCTCGACCTGATCGAGCTTGATCCGGCCGTCTATATCGACCGTCTTCCGGGGGAGTTGTCAGGCGGTCAGAAGCAGCGGATCGGAATCGCGAGGGCGCTGGCCGCCGAACCAAAGCTGATCATCTGCGACGAGGTCACCAGCGCGCTCGACCAGATCGTACAGGAAGGAATCCTGAAGCTTCTGAACAAGCTGCAGGAGGATTTCGGCCTCGCCTACATGTTCATCACCCATGACCTTGCCACCGTGCGGGCCATCGCCGACGAGGTGGTGGTGATGCAGCAGGGCCGTGTCATCGAAAAGGGCACGAAATCAGAGATGTTCGCGCCTCCGCACGAGCCCTATACGGACTTGCTGCTATCCTCCGTGCCGGAGATGGACCCCGACTGGCTGACCTGTCTGCTAGAGAAGCGGGCGGCAGCGGGCGGCTGATCCCGCCCTACTGCCGCAGCTGGTTCAGGACGAAGCGGTTTGGTTTTGGGTGGTCGGCATCGCCGCCGCGCGGTCCGCCACCACGCCTTTGGGAGCGACAACGCGACGTGTATTGAGATCGACATGCAGGATCAGCGTCTCGACCGTTGCGGCCGACTTATCTCCCCCGGTCCAAATGTGGTGCAGCAGATGCAGCTTGCACCATTCCGCGCCAACGGTCTGCGTGGTGACCTTGATGCGATCCTCGATGTCAATCTCCGCGAGATAACGGATGTGGCTTTCTGCGGTGAAATAGCCGAGCCCCGAGGCGATGTAGTCGGCATTGGTGCCGATCATCTCCATCAGCCGGTCCGAAGCCCGCGCACCGACATCTAGATACGTGGCCTCGTTCATGTGGCCGTTATGCTCCACTTAGGAGGTCGGTACCTGCAACTCGGCGGTTATCGGCAACGAACGCTGCAAGGTCGATTCGTGGGCCGCGATCACTCCTCCTGCCCCACTGCCGGTAGTGCGTTTCAGCGCACGCATCATCGCCACAAGGTTGTCGTCGCGCATCCGTTCCAGCTCGCGAATGCTCAGATGGCCCGACTGCACATCGGATTGCCCAGCGATGAGTTCGACCGGATCGTCGGTGAACTCCGGCGCATCCATCAGCCTAGTCCACGGCCATTTCAGCGCCGGGCCGCATCCCCGAATCGCCGCCCGCGATGCGGTAGGTCTCTAACAGCCCCGTCTGCGCCCATCTGTGGCCAAAGGCCATACGGATCGCCTCGTCGATTCTCTCGGTTGTGGCGATACCGCCCTTCATGAGCCAGAGCGCCTTGTGCCAGACGGCTTCAAGAAAGCGGTCGGCGATATGGGCATCGATCTCCTTGCGCAGACTCAGGGGGTAAAATGTCAAAGTGGCGCTGGATGTCAGCGACACGCGCGCAATGATCGTACTCGCCCATCGGTTCGACGAGAGGCAGGCGGAAAACCGTGTTGAAAGTGTGCGCAACGATCACGCGCAAGCCCTTGGCGGTCAGTTCCGATGGCTTGAACCCAGAAGTCGACGACCCGATCACCAACGTGGCAGAGGCCAGCCGTGTCAGGTCAGCGTGCCCCTTTTGCTTGATATCCAGCCGTTCCGGAACGCTCACCGGCACACAGCCGGCGTCTGCAATCGCCTCCACTAGACCGACATGGAAAACTCCGCTGGCAGGGTGCATTCATAAAGGCCCGGAGCCGACCGGCGGGCATTGGCCAGCACCTTATCGATCTTGCGTTCCGCCTCCAGATCGGGGTCGCTCACTTCAATGTTCTATTCGTTCATGAGGAAGCGCGCGGCCTAGCCCCTACCGATCACGCCGCCGCCTTTCGCGCCATCACGTCACCCTTTCCGTATGTCCATCCACGACCAGCGCCTGTCCGGTGATGGCCGACGCCCCATCGGAGGCCAGAAACATCGCCATTGCCGAGACCTCCTCCGGCGCCACGAAACGGCGCAGCGCGACGCCTTCGGTGAAGCTACGGCGCACGGCATCAACGCTGACGCCACGCGCCGCCGCTTCCATCGCCAGAACCCGGTCCATGCGCGGCCCTTCTACCGCACCGGGGCAGATCGCGTTCACCCGCACACCCGCCGGGCCAAGTTCCGAAGCCAGCGCCTTCATCAGGCCCACGACCCCCCATTTCGCTGCCACGTAAGGCGTGCGTTGCGGGAACCCAAAAAGCCCCGAGATCGAGCTGGTTAGCAGGATCAGCCCGTGCCCCTGTGTCCGCAGGACGCGGGCCGCCCAGCGGCAGGTCAGGAAGGCGCCGTCGAGGTTGACAGCGACGCAATGGCGCCAGTCCTCTAGGCCAATCTCCTCGATATGTCCGGCCGGTCCGCCGACGCCTGCATTGGCGCAAACCACGTCGGCACCGCCCCAGTCGGCCTCGATCCCCGCCAAGAAGGCGCCCAACGCCGCCGGGTCGGTGACGTCGGCCTGTTCTGCGCGTAGGCCCGGGAAAGTCACGGTCGCGTCGGCCACTGCGTTAGCATCTGCATCGCAGACCGCCACCCTGTCACCGGCTTCCAGAAAGGCCTGGGCGATCGACAGACCCAGCCCGGACGCGCCGGCCGTAATGACGATGCGGCGTCCATTCCTCATGCCGGGGCCCGCTTCTGAAGGCCTAGTTTCTTGCGTACTTCGGCTGGACCAATCACCCGGGCGCCCATACCTTCGACGACGCCCACGGCCCGGTCGACCAGTTGGGCGTTGGTGGCGAGCACCCCCTTTTCGAGCCAGAGATTGTCCTCCAGCCCGACGCGGACATGGCCACCCGCAAGGATGGCGGCTGCGGCATATGCCATCTGGTTGCGGCCCAACGCGAAGGCCGAGAAGGTCCAGTCTCGCGGCACGTTGTTTACCATCGCCATGAAAGTGTTGAGGTCATCCGGCGCACCCCAGGGCACGCCCATGCAAAGCTGAACGAGAGCCGGCGAGGTCAGGGTACCCTCTTCCACCAGTTGCTTGGCGAACCAGAGATGGCCAGTGTCGAACGCCTCTATCTCGGGCTTCACGCCCAGATCGGCCATCATCTGTCCCATCGCCCGCAGCATGCCAGGCGTATTGGTCATCACATAATCGGCTTCGGCGAAGTTCATCGTGCCGCAATCGAGGGTGCAGATTTCGGGCAGGCAATCTACGATATGGGCCACGCGTTCTTCAGCACCGACCATGTCGGTTCCGGTCGGATTCACCGGCAGGGGCGCTTCCGTCGAACCGAAGGTGATGTCCCCACCCATCCCGGCGGTTAGGTTCAGCACGACGTCCACCTCCGCGTCGCGAATACGCTCGGTCACCTCGCGGTAATAGTCGAGCCGTCGAGACGGGATACCAGTGGCCGGGTCGCGGACATGACAATGAACGATCGCGGCCCCTGCCTTGGCCGCATCGATGGCGCTGATGGCGATTTCCGCCGGGCTCCTCGGCACATGCGGGCTGCGGTCCTGCGTACCGCCCGAACCCGTCACGGCGCAGGTGATGAAAACCTCTCGGTTAATGGCAAGCGGCATGGCGTTCCCCCCCTACTTCCAATCCTTCCTTATTATTGTGCGCCAAAGGCTGAAACACGCTTTTTCAGAAAACGCTCTTCGACCATCTCAAACCGACCTTTTGCAATGCTGGATTCCAGACATGGGATGGCTCTACCTGTCCGTCGTCAGGTATTTTGGGACAAATGGCGGCCTGAGCTAAGAGAGGGTTTGGCTCATCTGGTTGGTTTGATTATGCGGCGGATTTGCGGTGAAGCAAGCGTCGCGTTTCGATTGTCTTTCGTTTGATCCTTTCTCGTTGTTTCAGGATGGTCTGGCCACGCCCGAAGTAGACATCGGCTGGTGTCAGGTTTTGCAGGCTCTCGTGGTAGCGCCGGTGATTGTAGTGATCGACAAAGGCGTCGATCTGCTGCGTGAGATCGCCCGGCAGGTAGTAGTTTTCCAGCAGGATGCGGTTTTTGAGGGTCTGATGCCAGCGCTCAATCTTGCCTTGGGTCTGGGGGTGATACGGCGCGCCTCGGACATGGTCCATCTGCTGATCTTCAAGCCAATCAGCCAGGTCACCAGAGATGTAGCTCGACCCGTTATCCGAGAGCAGGCGCGGCTTGTGCA
>JABSSC010000115.1 GCA_013214635.1 Paracoccaceae bacterium
CAGCCTTGAGGACATGAAATCGGTCCATGACGCGATCACAAATGATGTGTTTGACGTCTTAGGGGTGGACAACTCGGTCGCGTCACGCACCTCATACGGGGGAACCGCGCCCGATCAGGTGCGTGCCCAGATCGCCCGATGGAAGGAATTGCTGCCATGACCCGGATCACCGCCATTCTTGCTGCTTTGAGCCTGAGCCTGCTTGCCGCCTGCTCGAACCCGTCCCTGACCATGGGTGTCGGAGTGAATTCAAGCGGTGTAACAGGTGGTGTCGGCGTCGAAGGCGATCGTGCAGCGGTTGGCGTGAACACCGATGGCAATGTCGGTGCCTCGGTCGATGTCATTCAGGGTAACAATGCGAGCATCAGCGTCGGCGCCAGCACCAATGGCGGCGTCGGGGTGGGTATCAGCGTCGGTAGCGGACCGGTCAGCGTTGGCTTCGGTCGCGGTGGCTGGGGGCTCCGGATTTGACGCGCCTCGTCACTCTTGTCGTTCTGTGTGCAGGACTTGCGGCGTGCGGGCTTGATGGCCCACCCGCGCAACCCGAAGGCACGCTGAGCAGTTCGCCTCAGCCGGGCATCACCGTCTCGGGCGATGCCCGTATTGGCGTGGTTGGAGGCTTCTAACCCGATGTCACCGTTGCGCATGATCTATCTCGCGCTTGCGATCTGGGGCGCGATCCACCCGATGTACTGGTTCATCACGTGGTTTAACGAGAACACCTGGTCGTTGGCCGCCATGGTCGAAGCCTGGGGCGTGAACGCCGCCACCAGTGGTCTGGTCTGGGACCTGACAATTGCGGCGATCACGCTGACCATCTGGATCATCGCCGAGACATGGGTGCGCAAGAACTGGATCGCACTGATCGCCATCCCGGCGACGTTCTGCATCGGGGTCAGTTGCGGTCTGCCGCTCTATCTGTTCCTGCGCACGCGACCTGTCGCTTAAACCTAATTCGCCGCAGGCGTCACGTCGGTCGCATAGTCGAGCGACGCATCCCGCATTTGGATCGATTGGGGCGCGTCCAAATCGTCAAAGGCAAATCCGTTCAGCGACACGCTGCGCACGCGCGGGTTGTCGCTGGTCTGAAAATAAACGGTCAGCGAGTCCAGATCGTACGAGATCGTGTATTGCGTACCGCCGTATTTCAGCACGTCCAGTTCTGCCGGATTGGGCTGCTGATCGGTGGCCTCCATCGGAAGCTGAAAGTTCGAGAGAATGCGCAACGCCTCGTGCACGGTATCCTGCCCGCCATCCGTGTCGCGCGCGGTCTGCGTCCAGGCGAGCGCACGGATAAAGCGGGACGGCGACGTGAAATCCCCCGGCAACCCGATCATGCCCGTGCCATAGCCAATCGGTGCAAGGTCGAGATCGTTGACCGATACGGCAGGCCAATCAACAGAGCGCAGGTTGAGGTAGTTTCGCGCATTCGCGACGTGCCAGTCATAGGGGGGTGAGTTGGTCATGACGCCCAACGTGTCCTCATGCACGTTTAGCGCGCCATCGACAAATTCCACGATGATCTGGTCACCGGTTTTGTCCGTCACAGCGAAATGCACGGGTGTCACGATGCCAAGCTCTGCTAGCACGACCGGGGCCACAAGCACGTCGTTCAATGCCGCGCGAACTTCGTCCACGCTGGCAAACTGGCTGACCATATAGCCCGCAAAATCCGGTGGAGAGATGGAGTCGGAGGCGCGATCGGGCTCATAGGGCGGATATTCAGCAAATCCCGGCAAATAGAGCAGCGAGATCTGCAACCCTTCCGAATTCACCGCGTCGCCGAACATCAGCTGATCAACCAATGTCACACCGGCGAAGTCGTACTTTGATGTCCAAGCAGCCCCCTCCGCGCCGTCGGGCATTTTGGCAGCCGTCATGTCCGTCCCGGTGGCGACAAAGGTCATGACAGGCTTCAAATCAAACGTGCCCCACTCCATGGTCCTTGAGGCCACGACCGACCCATCCTGCCCGGTCAGGGTGATAAAGGTGCAGGCCCTGGATTGCGTCACCGGCAGTACGGCCGTTGCCGCCAGTACTGTGCCAATAATCGATGCTTTGAATGCGGTCATGTGCGCTTTCCTTCGTCTGGGTTGGTTTCGTGGTCGTCACGACTTTTCGTCTCGCACATGTGGCGAGCCCCTCAATGCGTCTTTCGGCATTGGCCCTCAGATGCCGCGTTAACGTCAATAAAAATTGACAGATTGCGACATTTTGGTATGTTCGAGGCGTTTATTATTTAGTGAGTATTACTTAGTGAGGCGGGTATTTCGGGTACCTTAAAACTATTTCTGGCGCCATTTCAGGCGCCGTTTTGGCAGTTGTCGGAACCACTTCGGCACATGCCGCCACAATCGTCGAGAAGTATAATGTGACAGACTTCGCTGGCCCTCCGGGCGGGCATGGTTTGTATATGAACGACGATAAATACTACTTTGATCCTGGTGCAATGTTTACCGTCAGCGATGACGGTGCTGGGAACCTGACCGGTGAGCTCACCGGTACCGCGCGCGATGCAGACGGCGGATTCGACGTGTTTCTGACCTTCAACGATTTCCGTGATTGGGACGCTCAGACAGGTGCCGGTCTCGGTGCAAAGGGTGCAAGCAATGGCGACGAAACAACGTGGACCTTTATGGACCTCATTCCGGTGTCGACCTTGACAGGGATCGGTGACCAGGCTGGCAATGACTATGACCTGATCATGAAGCCGCAGAACGGCATCTATACGTTCCAGTATGGTGTTGGCGCAAATGACAAGCAAAAGAACGTGCTCGGCATGTCGGGCTGGTTCTATACTGCGGGTGATGGTCTCGAGGGCACCGGTTCGCCCTGTGCCAACACCACCACCAGTGGTGACGGCGGATCGGTTTGTGACTTCAACCTTCAGCTTGAAGCCGTTCCGCTTCCTGCCGGAGCATGGTTGCTTCTGACCGGCATCGGGGCCATCGGCGCCGCGCGCCGGTTCCGCAAAGCCTAAGTCAAAGCACTTACGTCTGATCAAAATCCAAGAAGCCGCCGGGCGACCGGCGGCTTTTTCTATTGGGGCTCTGCCCCCGCGCCCCTGACGGGGCGCTCCCCCGGAGGTATTTGAGGACCAGTGAAAGGGGCGCAGCGCTCAATTGCACATGCGCGTGCCTGTGGTAAGAGGCGGGTCGGACCCAAGGACGAAACGCGCGATGGACCACTTTTTGTACCGCGACGGCATTCTGCATGCCGAGAACGTGCCCCTGCCCGAGATCGCGGCAGCGGTCGGCACGCCGTTCTATTGCTATTCGGTCGCCACGCTCAGCCGCCACTATCGCCTATTTGACGAGGCGCTGAGCTGGGGCGATCACTTGGTCTGCTATGCGATGAAGGCCAATTCCAACCTCGCTGTGGTCAAGCTGATGGCCGATCTCGGCGCAGGCGTTGATGTGGTGTCGATCGGCGAATACCTCAAGGCCAAGGCCGCGGGCATGCCGGGTGAGCGGATCGTGTTTTCGGGCGTCGGCAAGACGCGGGACGAGATGCGCATCGCTCTGGAGGGCGGCATTCGTCAGTTCAACGTCGAAAGCGAGCCCGAGATGATCGCGCTGAACGAGGTCGCGCTGTCGATGGACACCGTCGCGCCGATAACTGTGCGCGTGAACCCCGATGTCGACGCGAAAACCCACGCCAAGATCGCAACTGGCAAGTCCGAGAACAAGTTCGGCATCCCCATCAGCCGCGCGCATGAGGTCTATGCCATGGCCGCCGCGATGCCGGGGCTCAAGGTCGTCGGGATCGACGTCCATATCGGCAGCCAGTTGACCGAGTTGGAGCCGTTTGAATTGGCCTATGCCAAAGTGGCTGAGTTGACGCGTGACTTGCGCGCGGCGGGTCACGAGATCACGCGGCTTGATCTGGGCGGCGGGCTGGGTATTCCCTATGCGCGGTCTAATGAGGCCCCGCCGCTGCCCACCGATTATGGCGCGATGGTCCAGCGCGTTTTGGGCGATCTGGATGTTGAAGTTGAGATCGAGCCGGGCCGCCTGATCGCGGGCAATGCGGGCGTGATGGTCAGCAAGGTGATTTACGTGAAAGAGGGCGAGGGGCGGCGGTTCCTGATCCTTGATTCGGCGATGAATGACCTGATCCGTCCGTCGATGTATGAGGCCTTTCATGACATCGTGCCGGTGGTTGAGCCGGAGCCGGGCAAGGATCTGACCGAATATGACGTGGTCGGACCCGTCTGCGAAAGCGGCGACACCTTTGCCAAGGGCCGCGTTCTGCCTGATTTCAAGGCAGATGATCTTGTCGCCTTCCGCTCTGCAGGCGCTTATGGCGCGGTGATGTCCTCGGAATACAATTCGCGGCCCCTGATTCCAGAAGTTCTGGTCTCTGGGGAGCACTTCGATGTCATTCGGGCCCGCCCGACCTTTGACGATCTGATTAATCGCGATACCATTCCAGTATGGCTCTAGGCGCGGCATCCTTCGCGCCAGACAAACGCGCAAGGTTATGACCGACAACGTACCTGTTTCCGACGCGGCCGCGCGCCGCCTGAAACGACCGCTTGCCCTGACCCGGCTGGGGATGGGGGCGGAACGGCTTGTGCGTGCCTTCTGGCCCGTTGCGTCGATTATCCTGCTGACGCTGGCGCTCCTGATGCTGGGCGTTCAGGACCTTGTCCCGGTCGAAGCTGTCTGGGCTGCCGGAGCGGTCGCCGTTCTTGGCC
The DNA here is from genome assembly GCA_013214635.1 of Paracoccaceae bacterium. GTDB lineage: Bacteria > Pseudomonadota > Alphaproteobacteria > Rhodobacterales > Rhodobacteraceae > JABSSC01. Next base: position 4,700 of record JABSSC010000115.1, read on the forward strand.
TTGCTGCCGGTCTGATCCGGGGCGGGCGCGTGTTCCGCTGGCCGTCCANGGCCGAGGCGCTGGAACGGCTCGANCGCACGCTGCCGGGTCGCCCGATTGCGGCGCTGGCCGATACACAGGCCATCGGGTCGGGCGACGCAGAAAGTGAGGCGCTTTGGGCCGCACATATGGAACGCATGGCCGCCCGTATCGACGGGGTCAAACCGGTCAACCCAGACCTCAAGCTGAACGCGCGTGATCCGTATGCCCTGCGCTATGTGGCGCTTGTGGCCTTTGCGATGGCGGTGATCTTTGGTTCGCTCCTGCGCGTGTCCTCGGTGTCCGAGATGACACCGGGCGGCGCAGATGCGCTGGCCACGGGCCCAAGCTGGGAAGGCTGGGTCGAACCCCCTGCCTATACGGGTGCGCCGTCGCTTTACCTTGCCGATCTGCCCGAAGGTGCGGTGGATGTGATCGAAGGCAGCCGTCTGACGCTGCGCCTTTACGGCGAGGTCGGGGCGTTGTCGGTGACCGAAACTGTTTCAGGGCGCACCGAGCCATTTGAATCAGGTTTGCCGACCTATGCGTTTGATGTGACCCAGTCCGGCGATCTCACGCTTGAGGGGCCGGGTGGGCGTGTCTGGTCGCTGAACGTCGTGGCGGATGCGCCGCCGACGGTTCAGTTTGACGGCGTGATGGAGCGTGCCGCCTCGGGTGAGATGGAACAGCGGTTCCGCGCAGGGGATGATTATGGCGTCCAAAGCGGGATCGCGACCATAGCTCTGGCTCTCGATGAGGTGGATCGTCGCTATGGGCTCGCCGCTGAGCCGGATCCGCGCGAGGTGATCGAGCTTGATTTGCCAATGCCGCTTTCGGGCAACCGGACGGAGTTTACCGAGACGCTGATCGAAAACCTGTCTGAGCATCCATGGGTGGGGCTTCCGGTGACGATCACGCTGTCGGTCCAGGACGCGGTCGATCAGGTGGGCGAAAGCGCCCCAAGCGTTGTCGATATGCCCGGTCGTCGGTTCTTTGATCCGCTGGCCAACGCCATTATCGAACAACGCCGCGATCTTCTTTGGGCCAAAGCCAATGCGCCGCGCGTGGGGCAGGTCCTGCGGGCCGTGAGCCACCGCCCCGATGGGCTCTTCCGGTCGGAAACCGCCTATCTCCGCCTGCGCGTCGCGATCCGGCGGCTTGAGGCGGGCTATCGCTATACCGACCTGACCGACGATCGGCAGGCCGAGATCGCGCAAGTGCTTTGGGATCTCGCGATTGAGATTGAAGAGGGCGATCTGGCCAATGCGCTGGAACGGCTGCGCCGTGCGCAGGACCAGTTGGCCGAAGCGATTGAAAATGGCGCCAGTCAGGACGAAATTGCCGAGCTGATGCAGGAACTGCGCGAGGCAATGCAGGATTATATGCAGCAACTTGCCGAACAGCAGGGCGAGCAAGGCCCGCAGCAACAGCAAGCTCAGGGTGAGACGCAAGAGATCACTGGCCAAGACCTGCAGGACATGCTCGACCGGTTGCAGGAGTTGATGGAGCAAGGCCGCATGGCCGAGGCGCAAGAGCTTCTCGATCAGCTGCGCCAGATGATGGAAAACATGCAGATGGCCGAAGGCCAGCAGGGCGGGCAGCAAAGCGAAGGCCAGCAGGCGATGGAAGGGCTGGCCGAAACGCTGCGCCAGCAGCAAGGCCTGTCCGATGACACGTTTGGCGATCTGCAGGACCAATTCAATCCGGGCCAACAGCAAGGTCAGCAACCCGGCCAGCAGGGCCAACAAGGCCAAGGTCAGCAAGGCGAAGGCCAGCAGCCCGGGCAGGGTCAGCAACCGGGGCAGCAGCCCGGCCAGAGCACCCAACCCGGTGAAGGTCAGCCGGGCGGTCAAGGCGGCCCGAGCGATCTTCCGGGAGACCTGGCCGAGCGCCAGCAGGCCTTGCGGCAGGAACTGGACCGTCAGCGCCGCAACCTTCCGGGCGCCGGGACACCCGAAGGCGATGCCGCCCGCGACGCGCTGGGCCGCGCGGGAGAGGCGATGGAAGGGGCGGAACAGGACCTGCGCGAGGAAGATTTCGCCGGCGCGCTCGACAATCAGGCCGATGCTATTGAGGCTTTGCGCGAAGGTATGCGCGAGTTGGGCGAAGCGATGGCGCAGCAACAGCAGCAGGGCCAAGGTCAGCAGGGCGAGGCCGTGGGGCAGGCCAACCCGAACGGTCAACGCGATCCGCTTGGCCGCGAACCCGGTGAGACGGGGCGCGTTGGAACGGACGAGCAACTTCTGCAGGGTGAAGACGTCTATCGCCGGGCGCAGAATTTGCTGGACGAGATCCGCCGCCGCGCGGGTGAGCAAGAGCGCCCCGACGAAGAGTTGGACTATCTCAGACGTCTGCTCGACCGGTTTTAGGATTTTGCGAGACGCTGTCTCGCGCTCTGGGATATTTCTGGATCAATGGAAGCAGGGCGCCGCGACGTCCGTCCCATCCATTGATCTCAAAATATCCCGGGGAGTGAGGCGCGCAGGCGCCGAGAGGGGCAGCGCCCCTCTTACTCAGTCGTATCCCCGATCAGACCCGACAGGCTTTCCGCCGACCGCGCCATCGCGCCGTCAATGCCGGCGCGGGCCGAGTTGGCCAGATCGACATAGACAATGATCAAAGGTTCTGCCGCCGGGACAGACCGTGCGATGGTCGGGGCATAGGCGTATGCGGCGACCAGCAGGATCGCGAGAAGCATCATGATCGTAAAGCCAATGCGAAAGCCGCTGCGATTCCGCGCTTCGGCAATTGCCGGGTCAACCGGAGGCGGGGCGGGAGTGTCCCCTTCGGCAGGTGCCAGGGACGAGTTGATCTCTTCAATATCGGGCAGCAGGCCGCTGCGAGATGTGTCAGCGCCGCTGGCGGTCTCGTCAGCTTTTTCTGCGGCCCGTTGCAGGGCCATGCGGTTGCGCAGCGCACCTTTCTGTGTGTCCTCGTCGACGGCTTCGGACAGGCCCATCTCGGTTTGGGTCTCAAGCCCTTCGGCACGGCGGGCGCTAAGCTCACGCTCGGCCTCTTCGCGCAAAATGCCCATGACGCTTTCGTCGACCGCGCGTGGGGCGGGCTCTGGCTCGGGCGCTTCGGGGGCGCTCTCGGGTTCATCTGCCGCGGCCTCCCTGAACTCTGCCGCCGCGCGGGCCAGTGGTGTATCCTCGGGATCGGGTTCCGCCGCGGGTGGTTCGGGCTCCGGCGCGGGCTCAGGCTCTGGTTCTGCCGCCGCCCGTGGCGGAGCAGATAGGCCAAGATCAATCTCTTCGGGTTCCTGAAACCAGGTTTTCCCGCAGTTTGAACACTGAACATCCCGGCCCTCGTCCGGGATCATGGAACTGTCGACTTCATACTGGGCGCCGCAGTTCGGGCATAATAGCCGCATGTTGCCCCCTTTGCCGGCGCTTTTGCGCGCCATTCATTCTGCCTCGAATACCAAATCCATAGCAGGCGGTGCAGAATTCGCCAAGCAATCGCGTTACACGCGTTGAACTGTCCTTAAGCCTGCGGCAAAACTGTCGCGCAGGCGAGGGATGGACGGACCAGGTGATCGAATTTCAAGACGCGAGCATGGGCTATGGCGGGGGCAAGCTGTTCTCGGACGTATCGCTCGACCTTAAACCCGGATCTTTCCACTTTCTGACCGGACCTTCGGGGGCAGGAAAGACGACGTTTCTCAAGCTCTGTTACCTCGAACTTGTCCCCACAGATGGACGGGTGGCGATCTTTGGGCAGGACAGCCGCAAGATGAGCCGCGATGACGTGGCCGTCGCGCGCCGTCGGATTGGGGTCGTGCATCAGGATTGCCGGTTCCTTGACCATCTGCCGATGTCGGAAAACATCCTGCTGCCGTTGACTGTCGCGGGCCGGGACACCGCGCCGGAAATGGGCAACCTTGAAGAGCTTTTGGCCTGGGTGGGGCTGAGTGCGCAAGCCGACGCACTGCCCCCTGAATTGTCGGGCGGGGAGCGCCAGCGCGCGGCGCTGGCCCGCGCGGTGATTATGGCGCCGGATGTGATCGTCGCGGATGAGCCCACGGGCAACGTCGATTGGGATATGTCGCTGCGGCTTTTGTCGCTGCTTGTCGAGTTGAACAAGATGGGCAAATCGGTCGTTGTCGCGACCCACGACATGAACCTGATCCGGCAGGCCAAGGCCCAGACCCAGACGCGCGTGCTGCGCATCCGGGACCGGACCGTCCAGCAGGCGGAGGTCGATCTGTGAGCCTGCAAACCATCATCATGGGCGACCCGCGCGCCGACCGCGTTGTGCCGCCCACAGGGTTCACCGCCAACCTCACCGTCTTTGCTGCCGCTGCCATGGCGTTTCTGGCGGTGTTTGCGATGGCGCTGTCCTTTGCCTCGGGCCGTCTGGCCGACCGGTGGGAAAGCGAGTTGGCCCAATCCTCGACCATCCGCATCTCGGCCCCTGCCGATCAGATGGTGGCGCAGACCGAGGCAGCGTTGCGCGTGCTCGACCAGACACCCGGTGTCGCCAGCGCTCGAGTTCTGTCCGAGGCCGAGCAGCAGGCGCTCTTGACCCCATGGTTCGGGCCAGACCTGCCGGTGGCCAATCTGCCGATCCCGCAACTGATCGAAGTGATCGAGGAGGGCGCGGGATATGATGCGGAAGGCCTGCGACTGCGTCTCCAGGGTGAGGTGCCGGGCGCGGTTCTGGATGACCACACGCGGTGGCGAAAGCCGTTGGTTGCGGCTGCGGAACGCCTTCGGACCTTGGGAGTGTTTTCCATTGCGCTGATTGCGGCCACAACTGGGGTCATCATCACGCTCGCCGCAGGCGCTGCACTGGCGGCCAATGCGCAGATCATTGACGCCTTGCGTCTGATCGGGGCGCGGGACGTCTATATCGCGCGCGCCTTTGTGCGGCGCTTCACCTTGCGCACGCTGATCGGCGCGGCGGCAGGCACGGCGTTTGCCATGGCCGCCATCGCGGTCTTGCCCCCTGCAGGGGGTGAGGGCGGTTTTCTGACGGGCCTCGGGTTTCGCGGGGTCGAATGGTTCTGGCCGCTGGTCGTTCCGCCGCTTGCAGCCTTCGTGTCGTTTTGGGCGACGCGTACCGCCGCGCTCAGACGGCTCAAGCAGGTGACGTGATGCAGACGATCCGATCCCTGATCTTCAACATCTCGATGTATGTCGCCATGCTCGTTCTGGCGATCGTGTTCTTTCCCTTCGCGCTTTTCAGCAAGAACGCGGCGATCCTCGCCTGCCATACCTATACCGTCTACGTCATCTGGACCGCGCGCTGGATGATCGGGCTCAAGACCGAGGTACGCGGCACCCCGCCCGAGGGTGCGGTTCTGGTGGCAGCAAAGCACCAGTCATTCTTTGACATTCTGATCATCTACAACGCACTTCCACGGGCGCGGTTCATCATGAAACGCATCCTGATGTTTTCCCCGATCCTTGGCCAATACGCATGGCGGATCGGCTGCGTTCCGGTGAACCGCGGCAAGCGCGGCGCGGCGATTGCCAAGATGATGGAAGATGTCGAAAAGGGTCTCGATGATCCGGGTCAGTTGGTGATCTATCCTCAAGGCACGCGCGTCGCGCCGGGGGCTGACAAGTCCTACAAAATCGGGACGGCGGTGCTTTATGAACAACTCAACCAGCCCTGCGTTCCGGTCGCGATCAATGTCGGCGTCTTCTGGCCGCGACGGGGGATCACCCGCCAGCCGGGCACCGCGATTGTTGAGTTCATGGAGCCCATCGCGCCGGGGTTGCCCAAGGACGAATTCATCAAGCGGCTTGAAGCGGATATCGAGACACGCTCGAACGCGCTGATGCGCGAGGCGGGCTTTACAGGAGGGGTCGTCGGTGAAGGTGATTGAAACGCTCGACGCGCTGACGGCTGTTTACGGTGAAGTCAGCCCAAGATCGCTGGACAAGGTCGTCACGGCGATGACGCCGCTCTATCGCAAATGGATCGAAGCATCGAAATTCTGCGTGCTGACCACCGTTGGCGATGAGGGCACCGATGGCAGCCCGCGCGGCGATGATGGCCCGGTGGTGCGGATCGCGGATGCGCACACGCTGATGCTGCCCGATTGGCGGGGGAACAACCGGCTGGACAGCCTGCGCAACATCGTCACCGACGGGCGCGTGTCGCTGATGTTCATGGTGCCGGGCGATACCAACGTTGTGCGGGTCAACGGGACGGCGGTTCTGACCGACGATCCGGCAGTGACGCACAGCTTTGAACAAAAGGGCAGACATCCCCGGACGGTGATCGTGATCACGATTGGTGAGATGTATTTCCAATGCGCTAAAGCAGTGATGCGGTCACAGCTTTGGGGTGAAACCCCGCGGCCCGAAGGACACCCCACGGCGGGCGATTTTGTCTGCGAGGTCGATGAAAGCTTTGACGGCAAAGCCTATGACGACGGCTACGCCGAATACGCCAAACCACGGATGTGGTGAGGGCCCGCTGGCCTCAGGAAGCGAA
>JABSSC010000116.1 GCA_013214635.1 Paracoccaceae bacterium
GGGCCATTGATGCCGGGGGTGATACGATTTTGCCGGGTTTGGTTGAGGTTCACACCGACAACCTTGAGCGCCACATCATGCCAAGGCCAAAAGTGGAGATGCCGCATAAGGGGGCCATCCTGGCCCACGATGCGGAACTGGCAACTTGCGGGATCACGACTGTGTTTGACGCGCTGCGGGTCGGGTCGGTCATTCAGTCAGAGTCGGACTACAACAAATATGCGCGCTACGTGGCGACCGAGATCTTGGATCTGCGGGCAGCCGATGTGCTGCGCATCCGGCACCTGATCCATCTGCGGGCCGAGATTTGTTCCGACACGCTGATTGACGAGCTTGCAGAGTTTGGCCCTGAGGATCGCGTCGGCCTTGTCAGTATGATGGATCATACCCCCGGCCAGCGACAGTTCCGTGATTTGTCCAAGCTCAGGGAATACATGTCCGGAAAATACGTGATGTCGGACGCGCGGTTTGACAAGCACGTGGCGAACCTGCGCGCGCTGCGGGCGCGTCTGGGGGCGGCCCATGAGGCCGCGACGGTGTCCGAGGCCGCCCGTTTAGGCGCGACATTGGCCAGTCACGATGACACCACCGCCGAACAGGTTGCGCATTCCGCAGCGCAGGGCATCGCACTGGCAGAGTTTCCGACCACGGTTGAGGCCGCGCAGGCCTGCCGCGATGCGGGTATGAAGGTGATTATGGGCGCGCCAAACCTGATCCGCGGTGGATCGCACTCGGGCAACGTGTCAGCGCGTGAGTTGGCCGAGTTGGACCTTCTCGACATCGTGTCGTCTGATTATGTGCCGTCACTTCTGATTGCGTCGGTTTGGAAGCTGGCTGAAATCTGGGGCGACTTGCCCCGCGCGATGCGCACAGTTTCACGAACGCCCGCTGATGCGTGCGACCTGCTTGATCGTGGCCGTATCGCCGAGGGCACGCTGGCCGATCTGGTGCGCGTACATGTCATGGGCGACCAGCCTGTGATCCGGACCGTCTGGCGCGGAGGGCATCGGGTCGCTTAGGCACTACTCCGCCAGATTATCCACGGGCTGACATATTTCTGTTACATAGCCGTATAGATGCTGATACGCAGCGTAGCATGAAGTGTACGAATCTATCGATTGCATTTGTCCTGTCAATTGTGGCCGCCCAAGCGAACGCAAAAATCGCCGATGTTCTGTGTGAGGACCGTGCCGACCTGCGCCTCAAACTCGAACGTCAGTTCGGGGCCGAGATGACGGGGCGGGGAATTCGCGGCCCTGACACCGTGTTGGAAATCTGGTTTGCGCCGGGCAGTGAAGAATGGACGCTTGTCCAAACCTATTCTTCAGGCACGTCGTGCATCGTGGCCATGGGCACCGATTGGGAAAGCTTCAGCCCGGAAACCGGCGAAAGCTAGTTCAGCGGTAATTTAAAGAACACTTCAAAGAACGGTCACGTTACTGTCACCCGTTGTGCCCCTTTAGTCGCCGCCATTGCGATACGAAAAGGGGTACCACATGTTTCGCACCGCCACCGTAATTTCTGTATGCCTTGTCGCCGTTCCGGCACTGGCGCAATCCGTCGACAGTGTCGAATACGGACCACGCCCGCTTTACCTGATTGGCCGTATGGACGATGGTCCACTCAAGGAAAAACTGATGTCCTGCACGGGTCAGGAAGCAAGCCCATCGCTGTTTTCAATCGGCCATCGCGGGGCGCCGATGCAGTTTCCCGAACACACCGTGGAATCCAACGTCGCCGCTGCGCGGATGGGTGCAGGCATTCTGGAATGCGACGTGACGTTCACGCAGGATCTGCAACTGGTGTGCCGTCACGCGCAGAACGACCTGCACACAACGACGAACATCCTCGCGACGCCGCTTGCTGATACGTGTGTCGCGCCGTTCACGGCGGCCAGCGGTGACACTGCCGCAACCGCAGAATGTCGAACGTCCGAGATTACGCTGGATCAATACCGCACACTGACACCCAAGATGGATGCGGCCGATGGCACGGCCACAACCGTTGAGGCCTATTTGGGTGGCACAGCCGATTGGCGCACGGATCTCTATTCCGCCGAGCCGGCGACGATCATGACGCATGCTGAATCCATCGAGTTGTTCAAATCGCTGGGCGCCAAGTTCACGCCCGAGCTTAAATCGCCGTCTGTTGAGATGCCGTTCAATGGCTTCAGCCAGCAGGACTATGCCCAAAAGCTTGTGGACGAATACAAAGCTGCTGGCGTTCCCGCCTCGGATGTCTGGTTGCAATCCTTCAACCGTGACGACGTGCTATACTGGATTGAGGCCGAGCCCGATTTTGGCGCTCAGGCCGTGTACCTGATGGATGAGTANAACATCGACGGGTATTCTCCGATGGACGCATCCACGTGGCCAAACACGATGGAAGAGCTGAAGTCGATGGGCGTGAACTTTATCGCGCCGCCGACTTGGATGTTGGTCGCGACCTCAGGCAACAGTGAAATCGTGCCATCGGAACTGGCAATTCAGGCAAACGCCGCAGGTCTCAACATCATCACCTGGACGATCGAGCGCTCTGGTCCCCTCGAGCGAGGTGGTGGCTGGTACTACCAGTCAATTGCGGACATCACCGACAGCGATGGCGTTATGTACGAGTACATTGACGCGCTCGCACAGGATGTCGGTGTTGTCGGGATCTTCTCGGACTGGCCCGCAACAGTGACCTACTATGCAAACTGCATGGGCCTCGAATAAGGTCTGCCGCACTCTGCAAATTTCTCAAGCCCCGCCTGTGGCGGGGCTTATTTCCTTCCGTACGCGAAATCTGCCTACTCAAGTGGAGTGCGCACAGTTAACTCCGAACTAAATGCGGACCGGCGCTCCAATCGTGGCGTCCCGCCGTTTTGTTCGATCCATGGGCGCACTGTCGGCGACCTTCCGCGCCAACTCTTGCCCGAATAAGGCGACGATCGCGTTCGACAACGCGGGCGAGCGTGACATGCTTCGCTGAAGCCGCAGAATTGGGATGCTCACAATCGTTCCGCCATCGGGAAGAAAGACACCCGCGCTCGACGGATTGCCCGTGAGCAATGCGATCTCGCCCACGAAGGTTGGCCCGGCAATCGGAAACGCTTTGCCGTCTTTTTCAATCTCGATCTGCTTGGACAACACCAACATAAGGTTGTCGACCGTTTGCCCTTCGTCCAAGAGGCAGCTTTCAGGGGCACGTGTTTCAGTCGACATAAGCTTGCGCAGCCGACGAAATTGCCCCGGTGTCAACGTTGGGAAATGTGAAAAGAGGTCTTTGTCAGCACCTGACATGCGCCAGGTCGTCCGCTCCATCAGGATGGCAAGTATCAACAAGGTATTTATGCCAATCAGGAGGCTATTGGTCAGCACTGATTGCAGTACGGGCTCGGGGCGGAAAGCGTAGAAGATCGCGTCGCAGGCCAGCCCTGCCATCACCAGTGTGCGCAGCCACAATTCGTCGCGGATCGCGAAACCTATGAACTTGAACACTAGGCCAAGCATAAGGATCGCCGTGATTGAAATCGGATCGGACATAATCGTCTGTTGCCAATGCATTGCGTAAAAAGCTGTGTGTATTACAGGATCGCACAACCAGAAATAGTTTCGATCTGGCTTTAAATGTCGCCGTTAAGCGCAAGTCTCTGACAACGACCACCCCATTGATGGATGGACTTCGTTAATCTAGACGCCTAGATATCGCTGGCTTGTTTCGGCATCGAGATCTTCGATGCGCCCGAACCAGACGGATCGGCCCCGCTCCAGTATCGTCGCCCTGTCGCATATCCCGCGCAGCTCTTTGAGCGATTTATCGATCACCAGGATCGACAGTCCTGTCTCGCGTTTGAGCGTGCCGATGGACGACCAGATCTCCTGACGCAGGATCGGGGCGAGACCCTCGGTCGCTTCGTCCAGAACCAAAAGACGCGGGTTCGTGATCAGCGCGCGCCCGATCACCAGCATCTGCTGCTCGCCCCCCGACAGCGATCCTGCGCGTTGCTGCGCGCGCTCACGCAGACGTGGAAAAAGCTCCACCACTTTGTCAAAGTCCCAAGGCCCCGGTCGCGCAACCGCCGCAAGGTTTTCCTGAACTGTGAGATCTCGAAAGGCCCGGCGTCCTTCTGGCACAAGACCGATCCCAAGTCGCGCGACCTGATGGCTCGACAGGCCGTTCAAATCCCGTCCGGCAAAGGTCATGGACCCGCTGCACGTGACCATTCGACAGATCGCCCGCACGGTCGTGGATTTGCCCATCCCGTTTCGCCCCATGAGCGCGACGACCTCCCCCTCCGCGACTGTCAGGTCAACGCCGAACAAAGCTTGGCTTGCCCCGTAATGCGCCGTGACATCAGAGATGGCGAGCAAGGTCACGCATCCTCTCCCAGATAGGCGCGCTGAACGGTCGGGTCGCGGCGGATCTCGGCCACCGTTCCGGACGCGATGACCCGGCCATAGTCCAGTACCGTGATCCGCTCGGCGAGATGAAACACGACATCCATGTCATGTTCGACCAGCAGGATGGGGGCGTCGGATTTGAGAGTGCCCAGAAGTTCTGTCAGTGCCTGCGTTCCTTCGGCGCTTAGGCCCGCCATCGGTTCGTCCAGAATGAAAGCCTTGGGATCGAGCGTNAGCGCCACGGCGACCTCAAGCTGACGCCGCTGACCNTGGCTCAGGTCGCCNGTGCGGCTGTTTGCAAAGTCTAACAAATCGACCCGTCTTAGTGCGCTTTCCGCTTTATCGATCAGGTCGTCGTTCTTGCGAATTGGCCGCAGCATTTGCCAAACGCCGCCCCGGGCACCCAGTGCCCCGAGCAGGGCGTTTTCCAGCACCGTGTCTTCCATCGCCAAAGCCGAGATTTGGAATGTTCGTCCCAAACCCATCCGTGCGCGGGCCTGGGTGGTAAGCTGCGTGACGTCTTTGCCCAAAAACTTCACTGTTCCGGTGTCCGGGGCGAGACCGCCACAGATTTGGGCGATCAGCGTTGATTTTCCCGCCCCATTCGGTCCGATCACTGCGTGGACCTCGCCCGGTTGAAGGTCGAGCGTCACGTCCTCGTTTGCAACAAGCGCGCCGAACCGCCGCGTCAGGTTTGCGATTTCAAGCACAGGCTGCGTCATCGGTCGGCGCGTCCGAGTGCGAGGCCATAAAGCCCACCGCGCGCAAACAGCACGACACCGAGAAGCAAAAGACCGAAGAAGAAGAGGAAATAGTCGCTGACCCCTCCGAGCGCGTGTTCGAGCACGACAAAAATCGTAGCTCCAGCCACCGGGCCAAAGACCCGCCCCAAACCGCCGAGGATGATAAAGACGATAAGCTCGCCCGACATTTGCCAGCTAAACATCGTCGGGCTGACAAAGCGGTTCAGATCGGCAAAAAGTGCACCCGCCAGACCGCAAATCATGCCCGAAATCACTAGCGCCGTCAGGCGGATCCGGAACGGATCCAGACCGACGGTTTCAACTCGCTGTGGAACCTGTCGCGCAGCGTTGAGGGCAAGCCCGAACGGGGCGTTGACGATCCGCACATTGAGCCACAACACAAGACACAGAATGACAAAGCAAATGCCAAAGAACTGAATCGGGTCGAGCGTGTTCAGGCCGGGAAAGGAATTGCGGATATAGATCGACAGGCCGTCCTCCCCACCATATGCGGGCCAGCTGATCGAGAAGAAATAGAACATCTGACCAAAGGCCAGCGTGATCATGATGAAATAGACCCCCGATGTCCGAAGCGACAGAAGCCCAATCGCCAAGGCCACCAGCCCGGAGACCGCCATGGCGACAAGCCAGATCACTGGCATCAACTTGGTTCCCGGAATCGCCAGCGGCCACTCCATGAGCGGCGTATACGTCTGTGCGTGGAAGGCCAGTATGCCCATCGCATAGCCACCAATCCCGAAATAGACGGCGTGACCGAAGCTCACCAGCCCGCCAAGCCCAAGCGCGATGTTCAAACCAACGGCAGCCAGCGCAAAAATCACCGCGCGCGTGGCCAGCGTTATGGTGAAGGGTTCATCGCTGACCCACGCCCAAAGGGGGACACCCAACAGCAACGCCATCAACACTGTGTTCAGTGCGGTTTCCCGGGTCATGTGCGGGCTCCGTAAAGGCCCGTGGGTCGCCAGATCAGAATACAGGCCATGAGCACATAGATCGCCATCGAGGCGAGCGCGGATCCCGTCGCCGTCGCGACGTCAGCGTCGGCGAAGAGTTTGAAGAACTCTGGCAAGAATACCCCGCCCAGCGTGTCCGTCAGTCCGACAAGTAGGCTCCCCACCAGCGCGCCCTTGATCGAGCCAATCCCGCCGATGACAATCACCACGAAGGCAAGGATCAGAACCGGTTCGCCCATGCCGATCTGAACCGACTGGATCGCACCAACCAGTGCCCCGGCAAGGCCAGCCAGCGCTGCCCCCAGAGCAAAGACAAATGTGTAAAGTTTCGCGATATCCACCCCAAGGGCCGCGGTCATCTCGCGATCATTCTCCCCCGCACGGATCTGAATGCCAACGCGGGTGCGCGTGATGAAAAGCCCCAGCCCAATGGCAACCAGCAGCCCCGCAATGATCAGCGCAAGGCGGTACAGCGGATACTGGATCCCTGCGGGCAGGGTGACAGGGCCTGAGAGGTAGTCGGGGATGTCGAGAAACAGTGGAAAGGACCCAAAGACCCAGCGCGTGCCTTCCGAGAACACAAGGATCAACGCAAAGGTGGCCAGCACTTGTTCAAGATGGTCTCGCGCGTATAGGCGTCTGATGACGGCAAGCTCGACAATGACCCCTGCCATCGCCGCAGCGGCCATGGCTGCAATAACGGCAAGGATGAACGATCCGCTCGCCCCGGCCACGGCGGCGGCGGCAAACGCGCCGACCATGTAAAGCGAGCCATGCGCCAGATTGATCAGGCCCATCACGCCAAAGATCAGCGTCAGGCCGGCAGCCATAAGAAACAGCATTACCCCAAACTGAATTCCGTTCAGGATCTGCTCGGCAATGAGGATGAACGTCACGGTGAAGACAGGGTTTGACCGGCGCGACGGTCCGCGCGCCGGTCAACGCGATTACATTTTGCAGTCGGCCGCGTAGGCGTCAGCGTGATCTTCCAGTGCCACACCAATGATGCGATTGGTGAACACGTCACCTTCCTGAATCACCTCACGGGCATAGATCGTCTGAACCGGGTGATGGTTTGACCCAAAGGCAAACTCGCCCCGCGTGCTGTCGAAATCTGCTGCACGGAGCGCGTCGCGGAAGGCGTCTTGATCCGACACATCAGCTTTTTCGAGGGCCGAGATCAAAAGCTGCGCGGTGTCGTACCCCTGACTGGCATAAAGCGAGGGAAGCCGGTCGTACTCGGCAACGAAGCTTTCGACGAAGGCGGCATTGGTTGGGTTGTCGATGTCCTTGTTCCACTGGCTTGTGTTCACCACGCCAAGTGCTGCAGGGCCGACGGCCTGCAAAATCCCTTGGTCAAAGGAGAAGGCAGGTCCGACAACCGGCAGGTCAACGCCGCTGTCGGCGTATTGCTTGAGGAACGAGATGCCCATTCCCCCTGGGAGGAAGAAAAATACGCTGTCCGCGCCAGATGCCCGGATCTGTGCGATCTCAGCGGCATAGTCGGTCTGCCCCAGTTCGGTATAGATCTCGCCAGCAAGTTCACCTTCAAAGAACCGTTTGTACCCGGTCAGCGCGTCCTTCCCCGCCGGATAGTTCGGGGCGAGAATGAAGCTGTTGCCAAGGCCCGCTGTGTTCGCATAAGCGCCCGCCGCCTCGTGCAGGTTGTCGTTCTGCCAAGCGACGTTGAAGTAATTCGGGTGGCATCCCTGACCGGCAAGCGCCGAAGGGCCAGCGTTTGGAGAAAGATAAAACTTGCCCTGTGCAGTCGCGGCTGGAACCACGGCCATGGCCAGATTTGACCAGATGATTCCGGTTAGAACGTCAACTTTTTCCGATTGGATCATCTTGTCGGCCAACTGCACAGCGATATCCGGCTTGCGCTGGTCGTCTTCGATGACAACTTCGATATCGTCACGTCCAGATTGATTGATGGCGAGCATAAAGCCGTCGCGCACATCGAGCCCAAGACCCGCGCCGCCGCCTGAGAGCGTCGTGATCATTCCGACTTTCGTATCGGCCATTGCGCCCGTAGCGAGCACGCCTATTGCTGTGGCGAGCGCCAGTGATTTGAGATGCATGTTTCCCCCCTTTTTGGTTCGTGGCTCGACCCCGCCCCGGTCAGGACGACGCCGTTGATGCGCGCGCGGGCGCATTTCGACCCGTCAGGGTCAACGATAGGCGGGATGCTTTCCCAATCGACCCCTCAATGTCCAGTGCAAGCTTTGGTTTTCTTGGGATTTTCCATGCGTTTTTTGGCGCCGATCCTGCCTCTCAGGCCAGGACACTGGAAAAATCTTGTCATGCGGCACTCATTCTAAAGACAACGCTTTTTCCGCCTGAAAGGTCATTTGAATTTGCAGACTGACTAGAAACAGGTCTTCTCAGCTCTTTTCATATCGGTGGCGTTTTCAGGTGGTGCTGCAAGTTTTGTCTGCACAGACGTTCACTGGACAAACGCATGCGGGCGTTAGAACCTATGGCAAATCGGAAAACATGGAGGCTTTGATGAAACTTCTGACTGGTACAGCGCTCGCCCTGGTTCTGTCCGCATCCTCGGCACTGGCGATGGGACACGGTGCTTGTGCGGCAGGGAAAACCCTGACCGAGGATACGTTGACGATCGCAACTGGGAACCCGGCCTATTACCCGTGGGTCATGAATGATGCGCCAGAACGTGGTGAAGGTTTTGAGGCCGCCGTCGCGTATGCCATCGCGGAAAAGATGGGTTTTGGCGCCGATGACGTCACGTGGGTGCGGACAAGTTTTGATGAGGCCATTCAACCCGGCGCGAAGAACTTTGATTTCAACATGCAGCAATATTCGATCACGCCCGAGCGTGAAGAGATGGTCGATTTCAGCTTGCCTTATTACACCTCGGCCATGGCGGTTCTGACCACCCAGAGCGTTGTCGACGGCGGGGCGACCGCGGCGCTGGACAGCCTCAAGGGGCTCAAATGGGGTGCGGTTGCAACGACAACCGCGTTGCCGATCCTGAACGATGTGATCCAGCCCGATAGCGATCCCCTGCTTTATAACGACAACGCCGACGTCAACGCGGCGATCATGGCGGGTCAGATCGATGCTGCACTGTATGATCTGCCAACGGCCCTGTATCTTTCGGCAGTTGTTGTCGAAGGCGGTGCGCTTTTGGGGCAATTCCCGCCGGAGCAATCCGAGCAGCCTGATCAGTTTGGGTTGCTGATGGAAGACGGCAACCCGCTCAAAGAATGTGTGGATGCGGCGATCATGGAACTGACCGAAAGCGGTGAACTTGCCGCGATCGAAGCTCAGTGGCTGGCCGACGCCACAGGTGTGCCGGTTATCGAATAAATGGGAGACACGTCTCTGGGGTCTGCCGCGGTCGGGCAATCGACCGCGGCGCCAACGCGCCGAGAGGTTTACGAGGCCGGGGTGCGCCGGCGGGCCAATCGCATTGCATTGATTTCAACCGCTGCCGTCCTTGCGGCCATCGTCCTTCTGGTGCCACTCGCGCCCGGTTGGGACGCGGTTCAGAAGTCTTTTTTCAATGGGCGGGTCTTTGCTGCGACGTTTCCGGGGCTGCTCGAGGCGTTTCTCCTGAACGTCATGATCTTTGCGTGGTCCGCGCCACTGATTGCGATCACCGGGCTTGCCATCGCGCTGTGCCGCGATGCGCGCGCGCCGGCGCTCTTCCCGCTGAAGCTCTTTGGTGTGGCCTATACGGATATATTTCGTGGGCTGCCGGTGGTGCTGGTGATTTACATCATAGGATTTGGGGTGCCCGGTCTCGGGCTGCCGCGCCCATGGAACAGCCCCTATATCTGGGGCACTCTGGCGCTCGTTTTGGTCTATTCGGCATACGTGGCCGAGGTCATACGGTCCGGTATCGATTCCATTCATCAGTCGCAGCGCTCAGCGGCCGCGTCGCTTGGGTTAAGTGACCGGGATACAATGCGTTTTGTCGTTTTGCCGCAGGCCATCCGGAACGTCGTTCCGGCCAACATGAACCTCTTCATCGCCCTGCAAAAAGACGTGGCGCTGTTGTCGTTCATCGGCCCTGTTGAGATCTTCCGGCAGGCGGGGGTTTACAAGTCGCTCTATGCCAACTTCACGCCGTATGTCGGGGCGGCTTTGATCTTTCTCGCGCTCACGATTCCGGCGACGCGGTACGCGGATTATCTGATGAACAAGCAAAACCGGGCGCGGTCATGACGGCGAAATTGTCGCTGCGCGGGGTGCGCAAGCGGTTCGGCGATCTGGAAGTCTGCAAGGGCATCGACCTTGACGTCGCCGAGGGCGAAATGGTGTGCCTGATCGGGGCGTCGGGGTCGGGGAAGTCGACGCTTTTGCGCTGCATGAACCTGTTGGAGCCGATTGACGATGGCACGATCTGGCTGGACGGCACGGACATCTCAGAGCCGGGATTGGACCCGCAACCGGTGCGCCAGCAGATCGGGATCGTCTTTCAGAGCTACAACCTTTTCCCCCATATGACGGCGGCGGAAAACGTGATGCTGGCCCCGCGCCGGGTGCGCGGGTTGAGCCGAGACGAATTGCGCCCCAAGGTCGAAAAACTCTTTACCCGCTTTGGGTTAGGGGACCGCATGGGCCATTATCCGGATCAGTTGTCCGGGGGGCAGCAGCAGCGGGTGGCGATCATCCGGGCGTTGGCGATGGAACCCCAAATCATGCTCT
>JABSSC010000117.1 GCA_013214635.1 Paracoccaceae bacterium
CTGGATGATCTGCTGCGCGAACACCCCGTGTCGCAGGTGGTTCACACGCCCTGCACCGCCGCCGATCAGCCGTGATATGCGAAAGGGGCGCCCCAAAGGACGCCCCAGTCAGATAATCTTCCAATTGTTTAGCTGTCTTCAAGCGACAGGGCTACGAAACGGGGGTCACCGTCGCGCCGCACGAGCAATAGAAGGGACTTACGGCCAGCTTCGCGCGCTTCTTCCACCCGGTCCTCAAGATCAGCGATTGTCTCAACCGACTGCTGGCCGGCCTCTGTGATGACATCGCCGCTGCGCACGCCCTTCCCGAATGCCTCAGACTCCTCGGCCACATCGGTGACGACAAGCCCACTTGTGCTTTCGGGGATGTTCAGTTCCGCGCGCAACTCATCTGTCATTTCCGAAAGCGTCAGTTCGAGCACTTCGCCTTCAATCGGTGCATCCGCAGGGGCAGAGGCGGGTACAGCGCCTTCTGCCTCTTCCCGGCGTCCCAGTGTGACGGAAAGTGTTTCCAATGAACCGTCGCGGAACACGACGACGTCTACGGCCTTACCAATGGTGGTGTTGCCGACCCGCTGAACCAGTTCCCGCGTGTCACCAACTTCGCGCCCGTCAAATTCGAGGATGACGTCACCTGCCGTGATGCCCGCCTCCATCGAAGGGCCTTCTGGCACGTCCGTGACGAGCGCGCCGCGCGCCTCTTCCAATCCGAGCCCTTCGGCAAGGTCATCTGTCACATCCTGAATGCGGACACCCAGCCAGCCACGCCGCGTTTCACCAAACTCTTGCAGTTGGTTGATCACGCCTGTGGCCACGCGGCTCGACATCGCAAAGCCAATCCCGATGGAGCCACCGTTGGGCGACAAGATCGCGGTGTTCACGCCGATCACCTCGCCGTCCATGTTGAAAAGCGGACCACCAGAGTTGCCCCGGTTGATCGCCGCGTCGGTTTGAATGTAGTCGTCATAGCTGCCCGAAAGGGCACGCCCACGCGCCGATACGATCCCGGCTGAGACCGAGAACCCCTGGCCGAGCGGGTTACCCATAGCCATCACCCAATCGCCCACGCGGGAGGTGTCGCTATCGCCCCATGGCACAAAGGAAAGCGGTTCGTCGGGATCGACTTTGAGCAAGGCGAGATCCGTGTTGGGATCGGTTCCGATGACTTCGGCCTCAAGTTCAAAACCTTCAAAGAATTCGATCAGGATTTCATCCGCGTTCGCAATCACGTGATTGTTGGTCACGATAAACCCGTCCTCGGAGATCACGAACCCTGAACCCAACGCCTGACTGCGACGGGGGCGGTTCGGGGCGCCGTCTTCACGTTCCATGAAGTCACGGAAGAAATCTTCGAAAGGTGAGCCTTCTGGCACCACCGGTGCGGGCCCGCCGCTTGGGGCAGCAACATTCGTTGACGTCGTGATGTTGACCACCGACGGGCTGACTTGTTGTGCCAGATCCGCGAAACTTTCAGGGGCCGCCTTGGCCGGTTGAGCGAAGAACAAGGCCATGACGAAAGCTGAAAGCGCGAGAAGTGCAGCGATGGCAGGCACGTGCAGAGATCGGGACACACTGGCGGTTTGTGCGTTGGGTTTCACGCAAGAACTCCTTTGGACGGTATTTCAAAGGCCGATGCACTGCGCCCAGCCCCCTTCCACACCTAAGATAGGTTCGAAGGGCCGATTGGGAAAGCGGCAAGCCCAATTGTCACTGGGTCGTGAAGCATCTCATCAAAGAAAAGGGCGCCCTGAGGCGCCCTTTTGCTTTAATTTGAACCGCCGCTTAGCCGGCCATCACTTTTCAGGAATTCAAAGAATTCGCTGTCTGGCGTGAGGACCATAGACGAGTTTCCGCCCTGAAGTGACCGCTCATACGCGGCCAGCGACCGCCAGAACCGGAAGAAGTCTTCGTCCTGCGTAAAGGCTTCAGCGAACACACGGTTCCGTTCTGCATCGGCCTCACCTCGGGTGATCTCGGCTTCGCGGTTGGCTTCCGAGACAAGCTCGACCACCGTCCGGTCGGCCTGCGCGCGCACCCGCTGCGCGGCTTCGTTACCACGTGCGATTTCGTCTGCGGCTTCCCGTTCACGTTCTGCGCGCATCCGCGCAAAAGTTGCGTCAAGGTTTTGCGCCGGCAGGTTGGTCTGCTTGAGCTGAACGTCCACGACGTCAAGACCAAGCGCACGTGCCTGAATTCGGCTTTGGTCGCGAATACGGGTCATCAAGGAACGACGGTCAGGCGACAGGATCGTATCCGAGGTGACCTGATCCGAACCAAGAACCTCCCGGATCTGCGCGTTGAGAATACCGCGAAGACGGTCCTCTGCAGTGCGCAAACCGCCCACACCAACGGCCTGTCGGAATTGAACCACGTCCGCGATCCGGTAGCGCGCAAAGGCGTCCACAACCAGACGACGGTCATCCGAAGGCGTGACCTCGATCGTATCCGTTTCAAAGCTCAGGATACGTGCGTCATACCGCACAACTTCCTGAATGATCGGGATTTTGAAGGCGAGACCCGGCTCTTCCTTGACCGCGCGGATCTGACCAAACTGCAGGACCAACGCCTTTTCGCGTTCGTCGACGATGAAGATCGAGCTTAGACCAACGATCAGCAAAACGAAGAGGACGGGAATGATATACGTTGCACGTCTCATTGCTTAGTTCCCTTCTTGCGTCTGGCCGCTACGGCGCAACTCGTTCAACGGCAGGTACGGCACAACGCCGCTATCGCCACCTGTGCCTTCGTCTAGAAGCACTTTGTCCACGTCGCCCAGCACCTTTTCCATCGTCTCGATGTAAAGACGACGGCGCGTCACGTCGGGCGCGTTCTGATATTCGTTCAAAACGGCGAGGAAGCGGCTGGCTTCACCTTGGGCTTCGTTGACCACGCGGGCGCGATACCCTTCTGCCTCTTCCAGCACCTGCGCGGCTTCACCACGCGCGCCGGCGAGGACGCGGTTGGCGTACGCATCTGCCTGACGCTGCAACCGGTCGCGTTCCTGTTCTGCCGCCTGAACCTCACGGAAGCTGTCGATCACCTCAGACGGCGGGTCAGCTTTGTCGAGGTTCACGCGCAGAACACTGATGCCCGATTCATAGCTGTCGAGCGTCGCTTGGATCGATTCCTGCGCCCGGTCTGCAATCAGACCACGGTCGCGGTTGAGGATCGGGGCAAGTTCGGTTTCCGCGATGATCTCGCGCATCGCGGCTTCTGATACCGCGCGCACCGTCCCTTGCGGGTCTTCAATGTTGAACAGGTATTTCGCAGGGTCGTTGATGTTCCAAACGACCTGGAAGTCGATGTCGACGATGTTTGCGTCTGTCGTCAGCATCAGCCCCTCAGAGCTGCGGCTCGTTCCAGGGGTCCCGATTTCTTCAGTGTTTTCACGTGTAACCGGGATAACCTCGGCCGTCACAATCGGCCACGGCGCAAAGTTCAGGCCCGGATTTCCGACGCCCGAGAACTCACCAAGAAAGAGTTCCACAGACTGCTCTTCCGGACGAACGGTATAAAATGACTGGAAGGCCCAGAGACCGAGGATGATCACAAGCCCAAGCCCAACAGTGCCGCGTGTGATCCGCGGACCTTCGCCACCGCCGCCACTGCCATCGCCGCCGCCACGGTTGGGAGTGCCACGCCCGCCCATCAGAACGCGCAGGCCCTCTTGGCCCTTTTTCATGATTTCATCAATTTCAGGGATGTTCGGCCCGTCACCCGGGCGTCGATCATCGTTGTTGCCACCGTTGTTGCCGCCGCGGTTTCCACCGCCGCCGCCCCAGGGTCCGCCATTGTTACCGGCCATCTAAGCGAGTTTCCTTAATTCGGTCGTTCATGGATTGCTATTTTACCTGTGGTTCCTTCGCGCAAATTCAAGCGGTCCGGACCGGAGTTCTCATCGTGACAAGTTCTTCGGAAATTGTCGGGTGGACCGCAACGGTACGATCAAAGTCTTCCTTGGTCGCACCCATCTTGATGGCGATCCCCACCATTTGGATCAATTCGCCCGCGCCTTCAGCAATGATATGGCAGCCCAGTACCTTGCGGCTGTCCTGATCCACGATCAATTTGAACAGGACGCGTTCGGATTTTCCGATAAAGGCGTTCTGCATGGGACGAAACGACGCGCA
This sequence comes from Paracoccaceae bacterium, assembly GCA_013214635.1. Taxonomy (GTDB): domain Bacteria; phylum Pseudomonadota; class Alphaproteobacteria; order Rhodobacterales; family Rhodobacteraceae; genus JABSSC01. Next base: position 4,131 of record JABSSC010000117.1, read on the forward strand.
GTACACTTCGATGCGGTATTTGTCGCGTGCCTCTTCCTCGGTCATGCCGACCGATCCGTATTCTGGCTGCGTAAAGATGGCTGAGGCAACGAGTTCGTGATCCGATGGGCGCGGCGTGCCGCCAAAGACGGTATCCGCAAAGGCATGGCCCTCGCGGATGGCAACCGGCGTGAGGTTAATCCGATCCGTGACATCACCCACCGCAAAGATGGAGGGCACCGTGGATTGCGAATATTCGTCGACGACAATCTGCCCGTTGCGACCAAGTTCAACGCCAAGCTCTTCGAGCCCCAATCCGCCAGAATTCGGGGCGCGCCCGGTTGCAAACAGGACTTGATCGAAGACATCTTCTCGACCGTTCGTGGCCTTGGTCCAGACGCGGCCGTCGCGCCGCTCCATCTCGATCACGTTGGTCCCAAGGTGAAGATCAACGCCTCGGTCACGTATTTCCTCGGCCAGAAGCCCCCGCGCTTCTTCATCAAAGCCGCGCAAGATCTGGTCACCCCGGTAATACTGCGTAACGTCGGAGCCCAGACCGTTAAAGATGCAGGCAAACTCGCACGCGATGTATCCGCCGCCAATAATCAGGATCTTTTTTGGCAACTCTTCAAGATGGAACACCTCGTTGGACGAGATCCCAAGCTCGACCCCCGCAATTCCTTGAGGGAAGACAACATGACCGCCCGTGGCGATCAGGATGTGCTTGGCCGTCACCGTTTTGCCCGAAGCCAACTTGACGGTATGTGCGTCCGCGACAACCGCGCGTTCGTCGAAGATTTCGACACCAGCTTTGTCCAACCCCGAGCGATAGATGCCTTCAAGCCGGTCCAGCTCGGTATGGAGGTGGTCGCGAAACTGTGGCCAGTCAAAGCTGTCACCGGACGCGTTCCAGCCATAGGCTTTGGCATCTTCAATTCGTTGGCTATAGCCCGACGCGAAGACCATGAGTTTTTTCGGAACACAGCCGCGAATGACGCACGTGCCGCCCATGCGGTATTCCTCGGCCAGTGCGACTTTGGCCCCGTGTTCGGATGCCGCAATGCGCGCCGCGCGCACACCGCCAGATCCGCCACCAATCACGAAGAGATCATAGTCAAAGCTCATCCCGCTCACTCCGCGTTGTCGGCAAATATGTTGGTCACGTCATCCGACGTGACCCGGCTTTCGGTCACTGTGCCGTCATTGATGTCCCGCACAACCGCCGTGCCATCGGGATGCCCGACGATCACGGTATCGCAAATATCAATAAACAGGCCGTTTTCCACGACACCGGGGATCTGGTTGATCACCATGGCCAGTTGGCGGGGATTGCCGATGCGGCCCAGATGCATGTCGAGGATAAAGTTGCCCTCATCCGTCACAAACGGCATGTCTCCGTCTTTGCGCAAGACAGCCTTGTCCCCGACCACGTCCATCCCGGCCAACAACTCTTCAACCAGAGACTTGGTCGTTTGCCATCCGAATTGGAGCACTTCGACCGGCAATGGAAACGCCCCGAGGGTTGCCACGTCTTTGGTCTGGTCCGCGATGACGATCATTCTGTCAGAGGCTGACGCAACCACCTTTTCCTGAAGATGGGCACCACCGCCACCTTTGATAAGCTGAAACTCGGGATCGAATTCGTCCGCGCCATCAATCGTCAGATCCAGCCATCCGGCCTCATCCAAAGGCACGACTGTGATCCCAACCGATCTTGCGAGCTCGGCCGTCCGCGACGAGGTTGCCACCGCCGTAATCTCAAGCCCCTCGTCACGGACAAGATCGCCTAAAGCCTTCACAAGCCATTCGGCGGTCGACCCCGTACCAAGACCGACTTTCATGCCGGATTCGACGTAATCGCAGGCCCGAAGCGCCGCCACGCGTTTTGCCCGATCGGCTGGCGAGAGGGATTCGGTCATCACCCAAGGCTCCGTAAAGTCAGTTCGGCGCGGGTTATAGGCGCAATTCGGCACAGGCGCGACCCGAAAACACAGCCAAATGTCACGCAATCGCGTGATTGGGCGCAAAGGCCAGCGTGTTTACGTCTGTTTACGTCATTGTCACGAGGAGGATCGTCAATTGACCCAGAACGCCCCTACAGCAACGCGCAACTCGCTTGCGGTTCACGGCAACGCAAGACCACGTGGCAGCGGCCCTGTGTCGCCTCTGCCAATGCTGGCGCGTTCAAACGGGCTGCGCGCAACACTTGCCCACACCCAAAACCACCAAAGACGGGTCGCAATGGCACACGCCATTCGGCAATCCGAGCTGTGGGCCCGTTTCCGCCACCGCGCCGCAACCGCACATCCCAAAGCACACGCCCCACACACAAACGCGTGTGGCGGGCTTGGTGCGACACCATCAACGCCCCACCTGATGTCTTGAAAGGAGCTTCATGATGACCCATCACGCGACTTTGACCACCGACCGTGCGTTTCCGGCGCATCGCACTCTTTTTGCAACGCTGACACAGCTTCGCGATCGGCTCGTGCACACGACCGATGCCATTCTGCGCCGGGTGATCCTGTCTGAGATTGCCGTGCTCGAAATTCAGGCGGTTCGGGTCTTCAACCACCGCATCTGACGCCGCGCTTGTCCGATTTGTCGTTTTCGGGGTGGCCCGCGCAAGCCGCCTGACCTAGCTGTCGCGAAATCGTTTCACGGAAGCGCGCGATGTTTCTTTCAGTTTTTGATATGTTCAAGATCGGCATTGGGCCGTCCTCTTCGCACACGATGGGCCCGATGGTTGCCGCTGCACGCTTTCTGGACGCGCTGCGCGCCTCTCCCTTCTCGCCAGTCGGGGTGAAGGCTAGCCTCCACGGATCGCTGGCGTTCACAGGGGTCGGGCACGCGACAGACAGGGCGGTCATTCTTGGGCTTGCAGGTTTTCGCCCCGATACATACGACGCCGAGCTTGCCGAAGCCGCTCTGGCACGCGCGCATGAGAACGGCGTTGTTGAGCCAGAGGGGTTTGAGCCCCTGTCACTCGACCCCTCGCGCGACGTGGTCTTTGACTATGGCCCACCGCTCCCCGGACATGCCAACGGGCTGAAGCTCATGGCGATTGATGGTCAGGGCGATGTGATCTTTGCGGAAACCTATTACTCGGTGGGCGGCGGGTTCGTTCTGACGGCGGATGAGCTGGCGGCAGGCAAGGATACCGATGACGGTCCCCCGGTGCCCTACCCGTTCAAATCCGGGGCAGAAATGCTGCGCATGGCAGCGCGAGAAGGCAAAACCATTGCGGACCTGAAAAGGTCAAACGAACACTCCCGTCTGACACGCACAGAGCTCGAAAGCGGCATATCGGGTTTGTGGGACACGATGTCGGCCTGCATTGACCGCGGGATTGAAACCCGGGGGACGCTGCCCGGTGGTCTCGGGGTCAAGCGTCGTGCCGCTGATATTCACGCGGCACTGGAGGCCGAGCGTGGTCTTAACCTGACCGCGCCACATACGATCAACGACTGGATCGGCGTCTATGCTATGGCGGTAAACGAAGAAAACGCCGCCGGTGGTCAGATTGTCACCGCGCCGACGAACGGTGCAGCGGGTGTTTTGCCAGCCACGCTTAAGTATTGGCTTGATCATGTGCCCGGTGCATCGCGCGACGGGATTGAGGACTTTCTTCTGACCGCCGCTGCAATTGGCGGGTTGATCAAGCACAACGCGTCGATCTCGGGGGCGGAATGTGGATGCCAGGCCGAGGTTGGATCAGCGTCAGCTATGGCTGCGGCGGGTCTTTGCGCGGTCATGGGCGGCACCCCTGAACAAGTCGAGAATGCCGCAGAAATCGCGCTTGAGCACCACCTCGGTATGACATGCGATCCGGTGAAAGGGCTTGTTCAGGTGCCTTGTATCGAGCGCAATGGTCTCGGCGCGATCAAAGCCGTGTCAGCCGCTTCGCTGGCTTTGCGAGGGGACGGTACACATTTCGTGCCGCTGGACGCCGCCATCGAAACCATGCGCCAGACCGGTGACGATATGTCTTCCAAGTATAAGGAAACGTCACTCGGCGGTTTGGCCGTGAACGTGCCGAATTGCTAAGCGGTGTCATCAGCAATTATGTCAGGACAATTGCAAAGGCAGCCATCGGGGTCCAAAAGCCTGGCCGTTCCACTTCGTCGGCTGGCGTCCACCCCAGATCACGCGCCGTCAAAAGCGCGACGTTCCAGCCCGCCGTGAATTTGGGATCGGTGGTAAGAAACCACGAAGCTTCCTTTGTCCACTTTCGGTCATCCCAAACGATAACGGGTGAAGGCCGGTTGTGTTGAATAGATTTGGTACCAGCAACATCCGACCCGCTGAAGCCGGACAAATCGTGTACCGAAAGTGTCGAGGCTGACGCGATGCCCGTACTGAACAGTGCAGCGCAAGCCAAGGCACTTGCTCTGCCAAGATTACATAATTTGATAAAAAACGCCGCCACACCGAGATCCATCCCGGACAAGTGTGACGAATTGGTTAACGTGAAAGGTTTCTTAACGCCTTATCGCACCAATGACGGTGTCCAACGCGGTGCGTGCCACGATAATGAGCATTCCAGATCCGCTTAACTCAATCTCTACCCGGCCCGTCACTTCGTTTGATGTGCCAACGCGACCTGCGGGCGCAAACTCCAGATCATCGATGGGCCAGCGCAAACCCTTGGATCGGCCTGTAACTTCAGTCATGGGAAACAGCGAAAACCGCGACCCAATCGGCAGATCCAAAGCCAAATCTTTCGGCGCTGAGAAAACGATATCGTCCGCCCCCACGAGAATGCAGGGCGGACCGACATTTCGGGCCAGAATCGAAAACGCCGCAAGCGCGTGATCAATCCGGGGACCGGTCACGCCAGTTGCAAGAATTAGCGGCGCATCGATGGATCTGAGGCATTTTTCGAAGTCCGTGCTTTCTTGTTCAGCGATTCGGTGAAGACGCTCTTGCGGAATGCGTTGTTGCGCATCAGATGACAGTGAGTCGAAGTCTCCAATGACCGCATGCGGCAAATGCCCCAGTTCAAGGGCACGATCCGCACCACCGTCTGCGGCGACCAAAATCGGTGCCCGCGTCAAGAGTTCATCAATATCTTCCGCACTAGCCTCGCCTGAGCCCAGAATCGTCACAAGATGTTGCGTATGAACAGCTATAGTCACTCTGCCAGTCCCGTGTCCCGCCGGGACCTTTGCCACATTTCCGACCAGAAAAAATCCCGCGATTTTCCCAGTTGCGTTCTTATTTACGATCCATGCCGTGGTAAACAGATTGTCGCTGGATCGGGGGAGAAAGCGATCGACAGATGGTAGGTACGAGCAAAATTCTTACCGTATCTTACGGGACATTTTCGTGCACGCTCGAAGGTTTCGATGATCCGTTCTCGACCATGCGGTCGATCGCGGAATATTTTCGCGACCTCGCAGCGGATGACCGCTATTTTGGGGCGGAACCACCGCAGCCGGATGCAGAGATGCTGCACCGAATTGCGGAGAAAGAGATTCAGCGCAAGGTAGAAGCGCGCGTCGGCGATAGCGGCGTGCACCTGCGCCAGATGGAAGACGACGTTGAAGCACCTGCGTTGCCAACCTTCGATGAGCTCGACACGGGCTATGAGGTTGAGGACGCGCCTGAAGCTGCGGACGACGCCACTGAGACAGAGAGCGTCGCCGAAAAGCTGAGCCGTATTCGGGCTGTTGTCGACAAGTCGCGCGATGCCGAAGAGGTTCACGCCGAAGACGCGGCAATGGCCGAGAATGCGCCGGTCGATCCGTCAGAAACCGCTGACTGGCAACCAAGCGAAGCGCTTAAGGCGGAAGCGGACGAGATCGAGATGGCCGTCGCTGAAGCCGAAGCTGACGCCGAGGTGGAAGACGCCGACGATGTAGCAGCAACAATCGCTGCCTTCGCAGAGCAAACCGAAGCCAGCGAAGAAGAGGTCATGGCCGACGAGAGCGACGAGGATAGCGACGACGATGTCGAAGCCGCCCGCATTATCAAGCTGGCGCGCGATGACTTTGACGCCTTCGCGGCCAACACAGAGGTGGCCGAAAGACTCGAAGAAACCGAAATCGAAGCCACTGAAGAAACGCTGACGGACGAAACCGAAGTCGAAAGCGACTGGTCGATGGCCAACGTCTCGGAACTCGTCGCGGCCTCTCAGGAAGCGATGTCGTCAGAGGATGACGATGAGGACGACCTTGAGCCTGTCGCAGAGAGCGAAGCAGACTTTGCCGCTTTCGAACAGGAAGAGAAAGAAGACGCTGGCGCAGACCTCATCGCAGCTGAATTCGAAGCGTCCGAAGACGAGGATGATAGCGAACCAGAAGCCGCGTACGAAGACGACCTGACCGCAGGCATTCGTGCCGCTATGGACGACGACGTGGAAGACGATGATGCCGAGGAGATGCACGACATCGCCCAGGAAGTTGCGCATGTCGATGCCATCGTGGCCGCGTCTCAGCATGATGAACTTTCCGAGGCGGAAGAGGACGATGTCGACGGCTTCGAGGACGACGCTGAGGCGGAAGCCTCACCCGGAATGGTCGCAGCACGTGCCCGTCTGGGCGACCTGACCGATGCTGACGAAGAAGCGACCTCGGACGTGGCCCGTCTGATGGACGAAACAGACAGCAAGATGGAAGACAGCGAAGGCTCGCGCCGTCGTTCCGCCATCGCGCATCTCAAAGCGGCTGTTGCGGCGACCAAGGCGGACCGCCTTCTTAAGCGCGTCACCAAGCGTGAAGCGAACGAGGCGGAAGAGCAGGAGCAGTATCGTGAAGACCTGTCCGCTGTTGTTCGCCCAAAGCGCCCGGAAGTGTCAGCTGAGCATTCAGAGCGGCCCGTTATGGAAGAACCCGCAGCACCGCTGATGTTGGTATCCGAACTGCGCGTCGATGGCGACGAAGCCGACGAAGGTAC
>JABSSC010000118.1 GCA_013214635.1 Paracoccaceae bacterium
CAGTCAACCTTCGCGCCACCGTCCCAGATCGCGTAATAGATCGGGCGGATATCCTTGGCGCGAATGTCGAGCTTTTGCGGGTCGAGGGTCCAGATGTATGGGCCAAAGAGCACCGCGAGTGTGATGAAGATCAGAAAGCCTGATCCCAAAAGCGCACCGCGATGCGATTTGAACTGATCCCAGACATCCCACCATTGGCTGCGGGGGGCTTTGTCGGGAACCGCCTCGGCGGCGCCGACGGCATCGGATCTGGCAACGCGCCTGCGTCGGATTTCTTGTCGGATACGAAATGAGTGGACTTGTCAGTCATAGCGGATCCTCGGGTCAAGAATGCCGTAGAGCACGTCGGCAACAAGGTTGAAGAGCACGATCAGCACCGCGAAGATAAAGGTGAGAGTCTGCACCATGGGCAGGTCATTGGCCTGAATGGCGGTGATCAGAAGCTGACCGAGGCCGTTCACCTTGAACACCTGCTCGGTGATGATGGCGCCGCCAAAGACCTGCGGGATCAAAAGCGCGATCACCGAGACAACCGGGATGAGCGAGTTGCGCAGCACGTGAACCATCACAACCGTACGCTCGCCCAGACCCTTGGCGCGAGCGGTGCGGACATAATCCTGGTTCAGGTTGTCGAGCATCGAGGCGCGCATGAAGCGGCTGATCTGGGCTGCGTTAAAGAGCGCGAGCACGGTGACCGGCATCACCATCTGGCGCAGTTGGAACAGTAAGCTGTCCCAATCATTCACGACATGGGTGGTGTCATAAATCGACGGGAACCAGCCCAGGCCCACCGAGAAGATCACGATCAGAAGAACGCCGGTGAAGAAGGTCGGCACCGAGAAGCCCACCATCGAGATGAACGTGCCCAGTTGGTCGAACCACGAATATTGCCGGTAAGCCGAGTAGATACCGATGGGAAGCGCGATCAGGACGCCCACGATGAGCGAAGCGCCGACAACCCAGAGCGTCTGAGGGATACGCTGGGCGACGATGTCCATCACCGGGCTGCGCGTCTGCCATGAGATGACGCGTTGCTGCCCTTCGGCAAAGGTCGTGTTGAACACAACGTCGATGAAGTACATCGGTTCAACGATAAAAAACTGATAGAGCCATTTTCCGAACCGGATATGGATCGGCTGCCCGAGACCGAGCGCCTCGCGCATCTTTTGCTTTACCTCGTCAGGAACCGTCAGCGGCACCTGCGCCATCGGGTCACCGGGCGCGAGTTCGAGAAGCAAGAAGATACAGAGCGAAATGAACAGAAGCGTCGGGACCGCAAGGATCAAGCGTCTGATCGTATAAGTCAGCATGTGGCGAGATGCCCCCTCAGGAGGCGCGCCGCCCGAAAGGGGCGGCGCGCTTTGAGATTGTGGGTCGCGGGATTACCCGTCGATCCGGTACCAGTCAGCGACATTCCAAAGCTCGCTGTCCCAGACGTTGAGAACAACGCCACCGAGCGAGTTGGCATGTGCCGAAAGGCGGCCACGGTGCACCAGCGGGATCATCCCGCCGTTTTCGACCATCATGTCGTTGAGTTCACGGCCAAGGCGCGCGCGCTCTTCGATATCGGCGGTCTGGGTGAGTTCGGCGTGAAGCGCGTCAAACTCTTCCATGCAGAAGCGCGAGATATTCTCACCCTGCCACTGGGTTGCCGGTGATGGTGCCTTCGAGCACAGACCGTTGCCCAGATAGGCCTGCGGATCGGTGCCATTGAAGGTGTTGGCGTACATTTGTACGTCGGCATAGAACTTCTGGAAGGTGTCCGGGCTGCCGGGGTCACCGCCGAAGAAGACCGATGCGTCGATGTTGCGAAGCTCGGTTTCGATGCCGATCTCGCTCCACCACTGCTTGATCAGGGCCTGGAAGTCCTGACGCACAGCGTTGGTCGAGGTTTGGTAGAGGATCGACAGCGGAACGCCGTCCTTCTCACGGATGCCGTCGCCGTCGGTGTCAACGATGCCAGCTTCGTCCAGCATTGCGTTGGCGCCCGCGATGTCTTGCGTGTCGCAGGACAGAGCGGTCGAGTTGAAGATATCCGGTGCAGGCACCCAGTTACAGGTCACTTTACCAGCCTGACCGTAGCCAACTTCAACCAGAAGCGGGCGGTCGATGGCCATGGACATCGCCTTGTAGACCGCAGGATCACCGAGGAACGGGTGCGGTTTCACAACGGCGCGCTCTTCTGCGCTAAGCGATGCGTCGGGGTTGGTGTTGTTGAGCATGATGCGCTCAACCAGCGGGCCAAAGCCAGCAACCGGCGTACCCATGCCGCCTTCTTGCATCTGCGCGATCACGTCAGGTGCCAGCTGGAGGTTCCAGGCGTAGTCAAACTCGCCCGTTTCCATAACGGCGCGACCTGCTGCGGTTGCGTCGCCGCCACCTTTGAAGGTCACCGATGCGAAGGCCGGCTTCGCAGGGTCACGGTAGTTGTCGTTGGCAGCCATCGTGATCACGTCGTTCGGCTTGAACTCGGTGACGACAAACGGGCCAGTGCCGATCGGGTTAAAGTTGGCCTCGGTGCACTCAGGCGCTTTGGCGCCAAGGCAGTCGGCAAACTGAGCGGCCTGAAGGATCGGGCTTTCGCCGCCCACAAACGGACCATAGGGGTTCGGGGTCGGGCCTTCGAAGGTCACCACGACGGTGAGGTCGTCGGGTGTATCGACGCTTGAGACGCCTTCGAACTTGGTCAGCTGTGCGCAGCCGCCTTCGGGATGCGTGCAGTAGTCATAGGTGAACTTGACGTCCGCGCTGGTGAACGGCGTGCCGTCCGACCACATGATGCCGGGCGTGATGTTCCAGGTGATCGAGGTGAGATCTTCGCTCACACCGCCATTGCCGACGGTGGGCACGCTTTCGACAAGCCACGGCACCAGATTGCCGCCTTGGTCGTAGCGGGCGAGCGGTTCGATGATCATCGAGGCACTCTCGATATCTTTGGTGCCGCCGGACAGGAACGGGTTCAAGATCGATGGCGCTTGCCAATAGATGATCTTTACTTCGCCGTCCGACCCGCGCTCTGCCATCGCCGACACAGGGGCGAAGGCGACCGCAGCGGCTGCACAGAGCAACGCTGTTTTCGTTTTCATTACTAACTCCTTGTTGGATTCGCTCATGCCTCGGGGTGCCGCGCTTATGCGCGGTCTTGCCTTGCTGGATTTTTTGCGTTGGGCGTAGATCACCACGATCCAGTTTGCTTGGTCCCCTCATGCCCACTGAGTTCAGCGGACGTCCCATGTCAGACCAGATTTCAGGCGAATGCAAGCGTTGCCGCAAGGGAAGGGGCGTAATAGTTCGGCAATTGCTGCATCGTTGGGCAAAACTATGCCCGTCCTGTTTGACAGTTCCGCAGAAATGTCTCTAGCGTCGGCGTGTTAACTGGGGAGACCGCATGCTCGACCAACCGCTTGCGCAATTTGAAAACCTTCGCGTCGACTTTCAGACCAAGGATGGCGTCGTTACAGGCGTTAAGGATGTCAGTTTCCAGATCTCGCCGGGCGAGACGGTCTGTGTCGTCGGCGAAAGCGGGTCGGGGAAATCCGTGTCATCCCTGTCGCTTATGCGACTTGTTGAATTTGGCGGCGGCGAAATTGCGGGCGGACGCTTGTTATTTGACCGCGGTGAAGACAAGGGCGGCGTTCTGGATGTCGCCACTGCCGACACGACGCTGATGCAGACGATCCGCGGCAACGAAATGGGCATGATTTTTCAGGAGCCCATGACCTCGCTCAATCCTGTCTTCACGGTCGAGCGGCAGTTGACCGAGGGGCTCAAGGTCCACAAAGGGATGAGCCAAAAGGACGCAACCGCGCGCGCTTTGGAATTGCTCAAGCAAGTACGCATCCCCGAGCCTGAACGCCGGTTGAAGCAATATCCCCACGAGCTTTCTGGCGGGATGCGCCAGCGGGTGGTGATTGCGATGGCGCTGGCCTGTGAGCCCCGCCTGTTGATCGCGGACGAACCCACCACCGCGCTTGATGTGACGATCCAGGCCGAGATTCTGGCGCTGATCGACCGGCTGAAGCGGGAGACGGGCACGGCGGTGATGTTTATCACCCATGACATGGCGGTGGTTGCGCAGATGGCGGACCGCGTTGTCGTTATGTATCGCGGCTCAAAAGTAGAAGAGGGTCCGGTCGAAGAGATTTTCGCGCGCCCGCAACATCCATACACCCAAGCGCTTTTGGCGGCGGTTCCCAAGTTAGGCGAAATGACGGGCAAAGCCGCGCCAGAACCGATGCGGATCATGGGGCAGGAGGGCCAGGTCATTGAACCGATCGTGCCCACCAAAGATGAGGTCCTGCTGACCGTCAAAGGGCTGACGACACGATTCGCAGTTAAAGGCGGCCTGTTGCGGCGCACGGTGGCGAATGTTCACGCCGTGGAAGACGTCTCGTTCGAGATCAAGGCGGGTGAGACGCTGAGCCTTGTGGGCGAATCGGGGTGCGGGAAATCGACCTGCGGTCGGTCGATCCTGCGTCTGGTCGAGCCGATGTCAGGGTCCGTTCAACTTGGTGACACGGATGTGCTCGAGCTTTCGGACGAGGCGCTGCGCAAAGCGCGCCGGGAAATGCAGATGGTGTTTCAGGACCCATTTGCATCGCTCAATCCACAGATGCAGTTGGCCGATCAGGTGGCCGAGCCCTTGCGCAACTTTGGGTCGACCCCAAAGGACGAAATTGCCGAGCAGGTGGCCTCGCTCTTTGACCGTGTAGAACTGCCGCGCTCGTTCCTGCGGCGCTATCCGCACGAGTTGAGTGGCGGCCAACGGCAACGTGTGGCCATTGCCCGTGCCCTGGCGTTGCGACCGAAGTTGATCATCGCAGATGAGGCGGTTTCGGCGTTGGACGTTTCGGTTCAAGCGCAGGTTCTGAACCTGCTGATGGAACTGCAAGCTGAGTTGGGCATTTCGATGCTGTTCATCAGCCACGATATGGCGGTTGTTGAGCGCGTGTCACACCATGTCGGCGTGATGTATCTGGGCCGGATCGTTGAAATTGGGACGCGGTCGCAGATCTTTGAGAATCCTCAACACGAATATACGCAGCAATTGTTGAAAGCGGTGCCAGTTGCGGACCCGTCGCGGCGCAAGTCCGAACGGGACCTGAATTTCAAACCAATTCCGTCACCGATATTCCCGGTAGGGCACAACCCGTCGCCATCCGTTTATGACGAAGTCGCCCCCGGACACAGAGTCTTGAAAGGGTGACGTGGGTGGAAGGCCGCTGATTGGTCTGGTTTTCGCTTAAGAGGTGTGCAATGTACGCACCAATCGCGCCAATCGGGATTATTGGACGTAATTGTTTAGATTGTGCCGCTTTTGTACGGTAGTTTGGTGGCATTTGAGTAAAAATCGCTTTCGAGGGAGAGAAGCGAGCGAGGGAGAGAAGCGAGAATGACAAAAAACATTCCAAAAACCGCTTTTGACAGCTTGCCGATCAGCGTTGTGCTGGGCGCCGCGGGGCGGGCCAATGCCGAATTTGAGAAAGCGGCCGGATTCAAGAATTTAAGAGCGCAGTATATGGGCATTCTGTGGCTGGTGGCCCAGTCCCCCGGGCACCCGCAAGGCACCTATGCCGCCGCACTGCATTACGATCTGGCGACCTTTGGGCGGCATGTCGAAGCATTGGTGTTGGACGGTTTGATGAACAAGATTCAGGCCGAGCATGACCACCGCGTCATGGAACTGACCGTGACAAAGTCTGGACATGCAGCCCTGGAAGTTGCGCAGGCGCAGTTTGATCAGGTTGAAGACGCGATGCGGGACAAACTGGGCGCAAAAAACCTCAGCCAAATCAGTGACCGCATGCATGCCTATCTGAGTTCCGTGCGCCTCGGGGATTGACCTTCGCTCTCGGGACCCTTCATTTAAGTGAGTTGATCTCACAAAGGACCCGATATGCCCGTCAAGAACCGCTTCGCCGACCTTCACGAAGACATCACCGCGTGGCGCCGTGATATTCACGCGCACCCCGAGTTGCTGTTCGACACGGTCCGCACGGCCGGGGTTGTCGCCGACAAGCTGAAAGAGTTTGGGGTGGACACCGTGGAAACGGGCGTCGCGCAAAACGGTGTCGTGGGCGTGATCAAGGGTAAGAATGGCGGTGCAGGGCGCGTGATCGGCCTTCGTGCGGATATGGACGCCTTGCCGATCTTGGAGAATACCGGCGTCGACTATGCCTCGGGCACGCCCGGTGTGATGCATGCCTGCGGCCATGATGGGCATACCGCGATGCTTTTGGGCGCAGCCAAATACCTGGCTGAGACGCGGAACTTTGATGGCACGGTCGTTGTGATGTTCCAACCCGCAGAAGAGGGCGGCGGCGGTGGACGCGTGATGGTCGAGGAGGGCGTGCTTGAGCGGCATGGCGTCGATGAGGTCTATGGCATGCACAACTGGCCGGGCATGCCAGTGGGCAGCTTCTCCATCCGTCCAGGGCCATTCTTTGCCGCGGCGGACCTTTTGGAGATCACAGTCACGGGGTTGGGTGGCCACGCTGCCAAGCCGCATATGACAATCGACACGACTGTCGTCGCCAGCCACATCGTGTTGGCGCTGCAATCCATCGTCAGCCGCAATCTGAACCCGGTGAAACAGGCCGTGGTATCAATCACCTCGTTCGAGACGTCGAGCACCGCGTTCAACGTGATCCCCAACGCGGTGACGCTGAAAGGGACGGTGCGGACCTTTGATCCGGAAGTTCAGGATCTGTGCGAAGACAACATCAGGCGCATTGCCGAAAACACGGCCGCCGCTTTTGGAGCGACAGTCGAGGTTGATTACCAGCGGAACTATCCCGCAACGGTCAATGCCGAGACGGAAACAGACTACGCCATCGCGGCTGCCAAGCGGGTGTCAGGGGATTGCGCTTACGCACCGCTCGTGATGGGGGGCGAGGATTTCTCGTTCATGCTGAACGAACGGCCGGGTGCCTATATTCTTGTGGGCAATGGCGACACCGCAGATGTCCATAATCCGGACTATAACTTCGACGATGAGGCGATCCCGGCAGGGTGTTCCTATTGGGCGGAGCTGGTCGAGATGCGCTTGCCGGTCAGCGGGTAACGACCGCGCGGGCGCCTTCGGCGAGAGTATTTTTGAAACAAAGAAGCGGGCGGCGCGCGCGTTAGCCGCCCGTGTGGCTCATGTGACGTGTCATCTGACCGGCAATTGCCTGACGCGAATAGTCGAAGTCGTGGCCTTTGGGTTTGCGCGCGATTGCGGCGCGAATTGCGTCTTCTAGTGGCGCGTCGCTTGTCGTGTCTGCGCGCAACGGCGCGCGGAGGTCGGCATTGTCCTCCTGACCGAGGCACATGAAAAGTTCACCGGTACAGGTCAGGCGCACGCGGTTGCAGCTTTCGCAGAAATTATGCGTGAGCGGCGTGATAAAGCCGATCTGCTGTCCGGTCTCCTCGGCGCGGACATAGCGCGCAGGACCACCGGTGCGGTGCGCAAGGTCAGTAAGCGTATAGTTTTCGGCCAGACGTGCGCGCAGGTCCTTGAGCGACCAGTATTGATCCAGCCGATCTTCGTTCCCGAGATCGCCCATGGGCATAACCTCGATAAAGGTCAGATCCATGTCGCGCGACGCGCACCATTCGGTAATCGTGAAAAGCTCATCCTCGTTGAAGCCTTTGAGCGCGACGGCGTTAATTTTGACGCGCAAGCCAGCGGCTTGGGCCGCGTCGATGCCTTTGAGCACCTGCGGCAGGCGGCCCCAACGTGTGATATCGGCAAATTTCGCGTCATCGAGCGTGTCGAGCGAGACGTTGATGCGGCGGACACCGGCGGCATAAAGATCATCCGCAAACCGTGCGAGTTGCGAGCCATTTGTCGTTACGGTCAGCTCTTTGAGCGCGCCGCTGTCGAGGTGGCGGGTCATAGAGCGGAAAAACGTCATGATGTCGCGCCGGACCAGCGGCTCGCCCCCGGTGATGCGGAGTTTCTCAACGCCCATGCGCACAAATGCCGAGCAAAGGCGATCAAGCTCTTCCAGCGTCAGAAGTTCCTTTTTGGGCAGGAACGTCATGTTTTCAGCCATGCAATAGACACAGCGAAAATCACAGCGATCCGTCACCGAGACACGGAGGTAGCTGATCGGGCGGGCGAACGGGTCAATGAGAGGCGCGGTCGTCATGACGGCCAAGCTAGTGCGGGGGCTGGGGGCTTGCAAGCGAGACCCGGTTGATCACGATCAATTGCGCGCATAGGCTTTTGGCATGGCTCATAGACCACTCCCTTTGATTGGGGCCGCCCTCTTTGTGGCGGCTTGCGCAGTTCCGCCCGTCGAGGAGGCGCCGGAGGTGTTCGATGCCCCGCCCGAGCCCCGCCCGGTGGTGGCCGAAGTGGTGACAGGGCCTTTGGGAGAGACCGTTGCCAGCCTTGGCGATCCGGGAGAGGCGGGCTTATGGCTGAAGACACCCCTTGTTGATGTGGAGCAACCGGGGCGCGTGACCACCGCAGCAGGCCGGAGCCAGGGTGTCACGCTGATCCCCATTGCGGGTGTGGATGGAGCGGGAAGTCGGCTTTCGCTGGCCGGGTATCAGGCGCTGGGTCTGTCGCCGGCGGATCTTGTGCCGTTGAACGTCACGGGCGGCTGAGTGGAGTTTGCCGACCGGCTGTGCCCGGAGTTTCCCGATTTCCTGAAATTGCGCGCCGCCTTTGAGTGGAACGTGCCCGAGGGTTTCTCAATCGCCGACATGTGCTGTGATCGCTGGGCCGTTGATCAGCCCGACCGGATCGCAATACGGCACGTGGCGCGGGACGGGTCAGTGGAGCTTTGGAGCTATGGCCGGCTCAAAGCGGCGTCGGACCGGTTTGCGGCCCTTTTGGCGCAAGATGGGGTGGGGCCGGAAGACCGGGTCGCGATCCTTCTTCCACAATGCCCCGAGGTCATGGTGGCGCATTTCGCAGCGATGAAACTTGGGGCGATTGTACTGCCGCTTTTCACTTTGTTTGGGCCTGATGCGTTGGCGTTTCGCTTGCGCGATAGTGGCGCAAAAGCGCTGCTGACGGATGCGGGGAGTGTGGAAAAGCTCGACAGTATCCGGGATCAGGTGCCCGACCTGAAAGCGGTGCACGTTCTGGGATCTGCGTTCGACGCGGTGTTGGCGGACCTCCCCCCCTTTGAGACTCCGTATCCCGTACGGGCAGACGACCCGGCGGTGTTGATCTACACTTCAGGTACCACAGGCCCGCCAAAGGGTGCATTGCATGCACACCGTTTTCTGATCGGTCATCTTCCCAATGTTGAACTGCATCACCAAGGGTTTCCGCGCGCGGGTGATGTTGGATGGACGCCAGCCGACTGGGCCTGGATCGGTGGGTTGATGGATTTGGCGATGCCGTGCCTCTATTACGGGGTGCCGCTGATCAGCCATCCGATTGGAAAGTTTGATCCGGACGCGGCGTATGACCTCATCCGGGAGCAGGGCGTGACAGTCGCCTTTCTGCCGCCAACAGCGCTGAAGATAATGCGACAGGCCGCGGCACCCGGACCGCTTCCGCTTAGGTCCGTCGGGTCAGGGGGCGAGAGCCTTGGTGGTGATCTGTTGGCGTGGGCAGAGGACATTCTGGGCGCGCCGATCAGCGAGTTTTATGGTCAGACAGAGTGCAATCTGATGATCGTGTCAGCCCAAGGCGCGATGGAGATACGCCCCGGAGCCATGGGGCAGGCCGTACCGGGTTTTGATGTGGTCATCTTGCGCGCGGACGGAACAGAAGCAGAGCCAAGCGAAGTGGGCGAGATTGCGGTGCGGCGTGGGACGCCGGCGATGTTCCTGCGTTATTGGAACCAGCCTGAGAAGACAGTGGAGAAGTTCGCTGGCGACTGGATGCTGACGGGTGATCTGGGCGCGTGCGACGCGGATGGCTATTTCACCTTTCACGCCCGCGATGACGATGTGATCACGTCCGCCGGATACCGGATCGGCCCATCTGAGATTGAGAACTGTCTCAACGGGCACGAAGCGGTTGTTATGGCGGCGGTCGTTGGCGTGCCGGATTCGTTGCGAACGGAAATAGTGAAGGCTTTCATTGTGTTGCGGGACGGTATTGAGCTTGGCGATGTGCAAGATGCGTTGGTCCAACGTGTCCGCGAACGCGTAAGTCCGCATCTTGCGCCGCGCGCGATAGAGGCCGTTGACGCCCTGCCGATGACCGCCACGGGCAAGATTATGCGTCGTGCCTTACGGGAGCGTCAGCCGGGCAAGTAACGCGCGGCCTCGCGCCTTGCGAAGGGCTTCATTCCTTCGCCATGCATATCAAGAAACTGAGTGACGCGCGCAGGGTCACGCTTGGACAGATCCCGCAGCCACCAACCGATGGCTTTCTGGATGAACCAGTCGTGATCGGGGACATAACCTGTGGCCCAACCCAAAATGCGCTCGCGCTGCTCAAGCGCTTCGGGCTTGGGGTTGCGGTTGCGGCACCATGGCAAGGTCATCACAAGCGCGGCGCGGCGGGTCCACATGTGATCGGATGTGGTCCATGCCTCGACCGTATCCAAGCGGGACGGAACCCAGACAAGGCGTTTTTGGCCTGCGATGCTGGCGTGATCTGCAATCGCCCATGCGTCAAAGGAGGGAACCCAAGACGCAATCAGGTCCCACGCGCCCTGATCATCGGGACGGATGCGCGCCTGTGTCAGCAATTTCGCGGCCGCGATACGCCCTTCATGCGTGTCGCTGTCCCAGAGATCGGCGGCCAGGCGAAGCCGTTCGTCCAACGTAAGCTCTTTGCGCCAAGCTCTTGTTTTTTCGTCGATCACGGGGTTCGCGACGCCAAGATAACGGCGCGGTGCCTTGTGATACTGGGCCATCTCTTCGGCCTTTTGGGCATCGCCCAGACGCGCAAGCTCACCAAGCGCGTCGATCATTCGACGGTGACCGATTTGGCAAGGTTTCGCGGCTGGTCAACATCGGTCCACAGGACATTCACAGCGGAAACATCAAATGCATCCTCGGTTTGTTGTGGAGCTGCATCCAAACCTTTCAATTGGG
>JABSSC010000012.1 GCA_013214635.1 Paracoccaceae bacterium
CGCCATATATCGCGCTTCAGCTTCAGTCGGTCACGCTTGCCTTCTCGGTCTTTGCGCCCGGTGAGGTCGACGAGATCGATACGATTGCGACAGGGTTTTGGGTCGCGGCGGGTCTGGCGCTCTTCACCATTGTGTTTGGCACCCGCAATCTTGACGTGAATGAACGCCATCACGGCGTGGTCACAGCCATCGCCGTTGAAGCTGTGGTCAAACTCATGGCGTTGATGGCGGTTGGCGTATTTGTTGTTTGGGGGGTGGCAGGTGGTCCGTTTTCGACACTTGTTATGATCGACGCGTCCAAGATCGCGGATTGGGATGTGCGCCCTGACCGCTGGATCACGCTCACCTTTCTCGCGGGCGCGGCTTTTCTGTGCTTGCCGCGGATGTTTCAGGTCATGGTGGTCGAGAATTCGGATGAACGGCATCTGGCGACGGCAAGCTGGGCCTTTCCGCTCTATCTGTTCCTGATCTCGCTCTTTGTCGTTCCGATCGCTGTGGCCGGTCTCGCCACGCTGCCCGATGACGCCAACCCCGACCTGTTCGTCCTGACCGTCCCACTGGCTTATGATCAGGACTGGCTTGCGATGCTCTCCTTCCTTGGAGGGTTCTCATCGGCCACATCGATGGTGATCGTGGCCGCGATCGCGGTCTCGACCATGGTGTCGAACCATATCGTGATGCCCATCTGGCTGCGTGCCTCATCGGGTGGGGCGACGGTGTCGGGCGACGTGCGGCAGGTCGTGCTTGTCTCGCGCCGCCTGTCCATCGCGGCGGTTCTGGCGCTTGGCTACCTTTACTATCGCGTCTCGGGCGGGGGGGAGGCCTTGGCCGCCATCGGACTGATCGCATTTACAGGGGTCGCTCAAGTACTGCCCGCGCTTTTGGGCGGTATCTATTGGCGAGGGGCCACGCGGACCGGCGCGGCGGCGGGCCTGACGATCGGTTTCGCACTTTGGCTTTACACGAGCTTTCTTCCCTCGTTCGGGGGCAGCTTCATCCTCAGCGCGGAAGCATTGGAGAACGGACCGTTTGGGATTGCGTTCCTCAAGCCCACCGCGCTCTTTGCCGTCTCGGGGCTCGACCCGCTGGTCCATGCCGTATTCTGGAGCCTCAGCCTGAACACGCTCGCGTTTCTGGTGTTCTCGCTTTTGTCTTTCCCCAGCCCACTGGAGCGGTTGCAGGGCGCAGCCTTTACCAATGTCTTCCGCACGTCTGATCAGGGCCGCGGATGGAGCCAGAGCGCCGCCGACGCCGAGGACCTTTTGATGACCGCGCAACGCATCATCGGCCCAGAGGAGGCGCAGGAGTTGTTCGAAGCCGCCGCCGTCTCGCAAGGCAAACGCGGCTACCTGCCCGATGTGACGCCCGATTTCCTTGAGAAGCTTGAGCGGGAGTTATCGGGCTCGGTCGGCGCGGCCACGGCACACGCCATGATCGGTCAGATCAGCGGTGGGGCGGCGGTGTCGGTCGAAGACCTGATGAAGGTTGCCGATGAAACGCAACAGATGATCGAGTACTCGAACCAGCTTGAGGTCAAATCTGCCGAACTCACGCGCACGGCGCGCCAGTTGGGCGAGGCAAACGAAAAACTCATGCAGCTTTCGGTCCAAAAGGATGCGTTCCTCAGTCAGATCAGTCACGAACTTAGAACGCCCATGACCTCGATCCGGTCGTTCTCGGAAATCCTTATGGACAGCTCCAAGATGGATGCCGAGGACCGGTTGAAATATTCCCGCATCATCCATGATGAGGCGCGGCGCCTGACACGGCTGCTCGACGATCTGCTTGATCTCAGCGTCTTGGAGAACGGTCAAGTCAGCCTCAACATCGCGCAAAGCAGCCTGCGCGACGTGATCGACCGTGCCGTTGCGGTGACCGGTTCCCGCGAAGATGCCGAACGCTTGCGCATCGTGCGGACCACCACGGCGGAAGAGCTGGTTCTGACCACCGATGAGGGACGTCTGGCGCAGGTCTTTATCAACATCATTGCCAACGCGCAGAAATACTGTGACGCCAAAAGACCCCGTCTGACCATTCGCGCGCGCAATCGCGGACGTTCCGTCGTGATCGATTTTATCGACAATGGCACCGGGATACCGCCCGCGAGTCAGGCTGTGATATTCGAGAAGTTCGCGCGCTTGACCGATACCCGGGCCGCCGGCGGGGCGGGCCTGGGTCTGGCCATTTGTCGCGAAGTCATGGTGCGGCTCGGCGGCAGCATCGACTACTTGCCGGGTCAGGGGGGCGCGGCTTTTCGCGTGACCGTACCCGCCGCGCATGCGGTCGCGGCCTGACAACACTTTCGTAACCATCTTCGCGCAAGCTGGCGGGGCCTGAAACGTCCCGCGACCGTCTTTGCCCACCCATGTCCGATCCAGCCCCTTCTTCGGTGATCCGGCGCAAGCTGAGCCCCACCCCCGCCGCGCCCCTGGGCGAGGCTGAGGATGCAGCGCTTTGGCGGGAAGTGTTGCCCAAAGCGGCCGAGGCACAACAGGATTTGCCGCTGTCGGTGATCTCGGTACGCGCACGGCGCACCGACCCCGACACCTTCGCGGCAGCGATCCGGGACAACGACCTGATCCTGTCTTTGACGGGCACGGGCGGCGGGGCAGGGCTTGCCGTGCTCGACCCGGTCGCGCTCCGCGCCCTGACCGAGATACTGACACTGGGCGACATCACCACGTCCGACGTGCCAGAGCGTGCCGCGACCGCAACCGATGCCGCGCTTGCGGCGGATGCATTGAATGGCTGGCTTGCCAGCCTTGGGGACGAGGCGGGGGAGGCGCAGCCGGCACTTTTCTCCATGTCGGCGGGGGCGCATCTGCCCGGCTCACGGGCGGCGCGCCTGTCGCTCAAGGATGTTCCGCTTGAGGTTTTGACGGTCGAGCTTGATTTCGGTGGCGGCCTGCGCGCGGGCGTTGTGACCTTCGCCACGCCTCCGGGCCGGTCCGCAGCGGTACGGCACCATGCGTCGCCGGCGTGTCTGTCGGCTCCGGTAACGCTTCAGGCTGAATTGACGCGCTTTGATCTCCCTTATGGCCGGGTGCGGGCCATGGCGGTCGGCGATGTCATCGACCTGCCCACCAGTGCGCTGGCGTCGGTCCGGCTGCACGGGGCGGACGGGCAAACCGCAGGGCGCGGTCGGCTTGGCCAGTCCGGGGGGCGTCGCGCCATCCGGCTTGGTGCGGCGAGCCCACCGGAGCTAACGCGTGTTGAAACCGTCGCTACGCCAGCGGTCGACCTTCCAGACATAGACCTGCCCGAAATTCCGGCCGCTCCGCTCGACGATATGACACCGCTTGATCCGCTGCCCGAAGAGGCTGCGTTACCCGATCTCCCAGATATCGGAGATTTGCCGCCAATCGACGGTTTGCCTGACCTCGAAGCACCGTGAAGTTGGTCAGCCTGCCATCGCGTCCAACTGCCCGCGCAATCCCTCAAGCTGATAGCCTGCGGCCGCCCCACGCGCGATGATTTCATCGGTCGGGATTTGACCCGCAACGGTCAGGGCCCACAGGATCGAACAGCGATTTCCGGACGCGCAATAGGCCAGCACGGGACCTTTGGCCGCCTCCAGCGCGTTTCTTTGGGCGTTAACCTCGTCCATCGTCAGACTGCCGTGACGGAACGGGATCACGACAAAGTTCAGTCCCAGCGCCTCAGCATGCCCGCGCATGGCCTCCGCTGACAGATCGGGCGGTACCTCTTCGTCGGGGCGGTTGCAGATGATGGTGGTAAAGCCCGCGTCTTTGGCCAGAGCCAGGTCTTCGGGCATCAGTTGCGGGGCAACGGAATGGGTCGGGGTAAGGGCACGTGCATCCATGATCGTGACCCTAGGATGCGACCGCAGCAGTGTCGAGCCGGGCTTTGACCGGCGGCGCGGCAATCATGCCCGCAACCATTGCACCCAGAAACACCAACCCTTCGACCCCACCAAAACTCAAGGATGCGACAGCCGGACCAGGACACAGCCCCGACAACCCCCAGCCCATGCCAAACATCACCGAGCCCACGACAAGGTTGCGGCCGAGACGCGGCTCTGGTGGGGCGGGGAAGCTGCCGCCAACAACCGGGGTCCGCCCCCGTGTCAGCTGCCAGGCTATCGCCATGGGGATGATTGCGCCGCCCATCACAAAGGCAAGTGTCGGGTCCCAGTCCCCAAAGACGTCCAACCAACCCTGCACTTCGCGCGTATCGGTCATGCCCGAGATCAACAGACCAAGTCCAAAGACGCCGCCTGCGGCAAATGCCAAGAGATTGCGTATCAGATCACTCCCAGAAGATGTTTGAACACGACGACCGTCAGCCCGCCCGCGCCGATATAGAACACCGTCGCGACGATGCCGCGCAGCGACAAGCGAGAGATGCCGCACACCCCGTGACCTGAGGTGCAGCCATTGGCGATCCGCGTGCCCAGTCCGACGAACAGGCCCGCGATGATCAGCACGGCCCAGTTGCTTGTCACATACGTGCTGGCCCCGCCCATGGCGAGCGCGGCAACCGCCGGGATCAGGAACAAACCCGCCAGAAACGCCAAGCGCTCTTTCGCGACCGTTCCCGTGGCCGACCGATCGACCAGCCCGCCGCCGATCAGGCCCATAATCCAATCCTGTGGCATTGTAGGGTGTTCCGTTCGTTAGAGTTTGTTGATGGGCAGCTTTAGAAACACGTCGCCCTGATCGTCGGGTTCCGGCATGTTGCCGGCCCGCATGTTCACTTGCAGAGACGGCACGATAAGCTTGGGCATGGCGAGTTTCGCGTCCCGTGTTTCGCGCATCTCGACAAAGTCATCGCGGTCCGTTCCGCCGCCGATATGCACGTTCCTAGCACGCTGCTCGCCCACAGTCGTTTCCCAGGCGTATTCGTCGCGACCGGGTGCCTTGTAATCATGGCCCACGAAAATCCGCGTCTCGTCGGGCAGAGACAGGATCTTTTGAACGCTGTCATACATGACATCCGCCGATCCTCCCGGAAAGTCACAGCGCGCCGTGCCAAAATCGGGCATGAACAGCGTGTCCCCCACAAAGGCCGCATCCCCGATCACATAGGTCAGGCAGGCGGGTGTGTGGCCGGGTGTGTGAAGCACATCGCCCCGCAATTGGCCAATGTAAAAGCTGTCGCCGTCCCGGAAAAGCTCGTCGAACTGGCTGCCGTCCCGCTGAAACTCGGTACCCTCATTAAAGACCTTGCCGAAGGTATCCTGAATAACGGTGATCCGGTCTCCGATCCCGATTTTGCCGCCCAGCCGTTCCTGCAGATACGGCGCGGCGGACAGGTGGTCGGCGTGAACGTGGGTTTCCAGTACCCAATCCAGCTCCAGCCCCTCGGCCTCAATGAACGCGATGATTTCATCGGCCGAGCGTGTGTCCGTCCGACCGCTGGCATGGTCAAAATCCAGAACGCTGTCGATCACCGCCGCTTTGCGGCCTGCAGGGTCACGCACAACATAGCTGACCGTATTGGTCGCCTCGTCAAAAAAAGCCGTCACGTCGGGGGTCATGGCCCGCTCCTCGGTTGCATTGGGATGCCGCCAATATGGAGATGATTCTTATATATTGCAATATTGATATGTGTTATCGATCGCGCTATATGTTCCCCCATGGACGGATCACAGATCTCACAATCGCAAATGGCGGCGTCGGCGGAAGAGGCGGCGGGCGTGCTCCGCGCGCTGTCGAATCCCTCACGTCTTTTGATCCTGTGTCAGCTTGTGGAAGGCCCCAGATCCGTGGGTCAGCTGGAAGAGGCACTTGGTCTGGGACAGGCCTATGTCAGCCAGCAACTTGCGCGCCTGCGGGGCGAGGGGTTGGTGTCTTCCACGCGCGACGGGCGCATCGTGCGGTACCGCCTGTCTGATCCGCGGATTACACCGGTGCTTGAGACGCTTTACGCGCAATTTTGCGCGACACCCTGACCGGAACCCACAACCCTAAAGCGAAATGCGCGTGATGCGGGCCAGATTTCTCGCCCCTCCAACATCTATCTATTGAGTTCCCGCGCTCAGTGCCTACAAGATAAGCCAATTGAAGAGAGGCTTATGAGTGACTCGGTCCATATCGGTGCGCGCGGGCGCGTGGCCATTCTGGCGGTCGATAATCCGCCCGTAAACGCGCCCACGCCCGACGTGCGGCGCGCGCTGTTTGACGCGGTCGCTGCGGCGGATGTTGACCCTGAGATTGGCGCGATCGTTCTGCGCGGTAACGGGCGCAGCTTTGGCGCGGGGGCCGAACTTCTGGCGGCGCAGGACATCCCGACGCTCTCGACACTCTGCGCGCGTATCGAAAGCTGCACAAAACCCGTGGTCGCAGCGCTGCACGGTCTGACGCTGACCAATGGAGCCGAGCTTGCTTTGGCAGCCCACTATCGCGTCGCCTCGCGCAACCTGCGCATTGGCTGGTCCGAACTCCAGCTTGGCCTGATCCCATCAGGCGGAGCGACGCAGCGCCTCCCGCGCCTTATCGGGGCAAGCAGTGCGCTCGATGTGTTTCTGTCGGCCCGTCCGATTCCCGCCAATCGTGCAAAGGCAATGGGGCTCGTCGATACGATTGAGCGCGGCGATATCGTTGAGGCGGCCGTGCGGTTCGCCAACGCGCTGGTCGAGGCCGGAACCGGCCCGCGGCGCGTGCGTGATTTCGATGCTGGCTTGGGCGACCCGTCGAGCTTTGCCAAGGCCGTTGCAACCCGGCGCACCGAACCCGGCGGCGATGCGGCTGAGGCGCGCGCCGAACTCATCGCCTGTGTCGAAGGCGCTCTGTTGCTTCCCTTCGAAGAAGGCCTCGCCTTTGAAGAGGCCGCGTTTGAAACTGTGTCCGAGGCAGACACCGCGCAGGCCCTGCGACACCTCTATTTTGCCGAACGCGGGGCGCGACGTTTTCCGGATCTGGCGCAGATCGCCCCGCGTGAGATCAATCGCGTAGCTCTTGTCGGGGGCGGCGACGGCGTGCCTGAGCTTGCCTTGCGCTGTCTACGCGTCGGGCTTTCTGTGATCCTTGCCGAACCCGACGAGGCTGCGCTCGAAGAAAGCTATGCAACGCTGGGCGAGGCTTTTGATCGGGCGGTTGCGATGGGTCACATGACCGAGGCAGAGGCCGATGACGGGCTAAGCCGGTTGCGTCTGGTCTGTGGGTTCACGCCACTTACGGGCAGCGATTTGGTGATCGACACCACGCGCGGCACCGGGCTCGCGGCGCAAAACGCGGTCGCACTGGACATGGTCATGCAGGCGGGCGCGATCTTTGCCACCATGGCGACGCAGGATGCCGGCCGTATCGCGGCCGCCGTCGCTCCGGCCCGCCGTGCCAACATCCTTGGGCTGGCCCTGCACGGGGACGGCGCTCTCGAAATTCTTGAAACAGCAACAACATCGCGCACGGTCGCAGCATCGGCGATTGCGTTCGCTGCAAATCTCGGCGCGATCGCCGTTCGGTCGCGGGCCGAGGCGGGCGGAGCAGGTGCGCGGTTGCAGTTTGCCCTGCACGCCGCCGCAGATGCGCTGGTCCTGCGCGGGGCAAGCCCCGACGACGTCGACCGCGCGCTTATGGACTGGGGGCTGGCTGAGGGTCCATTTGCGATGCGCGAACGCGTCGGGCTCGACGCTGCACCACGCACCCCGCTGACCAAGGCGGTCTTGCTGGCGGGTGGCACGTCGTTGGTACGCTTTACAGAGACGGGGATCACGACCCATCCCGTTGCCACAGCCGAAATCGCCCGCATGCGCGCCGCGACACCCGACCGTCCGCGCACCGTGTCGCATGAGACGATCACACGTGGCACCTTGGCCGCGCTTGCCAATGCGGGTGCGCGCCTGCTTGGGGAAACCGCAGTGCGCAGTCCCGCAGACATCGACGTGCTGGCGGTCTATGCGCTGGGTCTGGCGCGCCGTGTCGGCGGGCCGATGAAGGCCGCAGACCTCGTGGGCCTTTTGCCCGTGCGCAAGTCGCTCGACCGATTGGAAACGCTCGCCCCTGGCGCGTTTCAGCCCGCGCCGCTTATTGACGACCTGATCAAGAACGGGCGCCGCTTCTCCAACTGGACCGCCGCTTAAAGCGACACCTNGGTCGGGTGTGCGCCNGTGTAATGGCGCACCCGCGCGAACAGGTCATTGCCCATTTGCGCGGCAATCGCCGGGACATCAATCGGCAGCCAATTTTCGGCGATCTGGTCGCCCTCCAGCCGGTAGAAATCCATCACCGGAATGTCGATCTTGGCCCCTGTTGGCGTCATGCCCAGCCACGGTCCCTTATGCGTCCCACAGACGACACCGCCCGTGACCGAAAACGGACCATCCGCGATGCGAATGAAATGCCCTGTGCCCCAACGGTCGGGAAATGCTTCCAGAAACGGGATCTGATGGTGGGCGCGAAAGCCCTCCATCCCCCGCGCCATCCCGATCCCAGCGCCTGCATAGTACATGAAACGGTCGGTCCAGAATCGCGCGTGATCCATCGAATCGAGTGATTTGCCGTCAAAACTCCCCAGCGCGTTGTGCATCCCGAACACCGGCTCCAAGGCGTCCGGGCCAGACCACTCATCGTCGCTCAGACGGAGGCCGTTCTGCGGGGCCGGGCCGGGCCACATCCCTTCGGCGCCAAAGCTGCGGGGCAGGGGCCACACCCCGGCCTGCCGCATCAGATCCGGCAGGTCGATCCAGACGTAACTCCAGCGGATCTTGTCCCCGTCCAGCCAATGCGCCTCGGCATAGCGCAGGTTCACGGTCCCTTTGGTCGCTGGAATACCCAGAAGGTCCTTTGAGAATACCCCCTGATAATGCCCAATCGCGGCCACCAGATGCGGCGCGCGCGGAGCGGTGAAGCGCGGGTCAGGGCGGTTTTCGCCCCCCACAAAAATCAGGTCGCGGCGTTCCATGTCCGGGATCGCGCCGCGCAGCTCTGACCAGAAATCCGTGATCGCCGCCAAGCCCACCTGCGTCCCCCAAGGCGCGCAGGCCGCGACCGTCGCGTCCGGGTGATAGGCGGCCTCGACATCGCCCCAAAGCGCGAGGTCGTGAAGCAGCGCATATGACCGCTGTTTGATCGCCAGAATATCCATCACGCCCTCATTTTGCATTCGTGTGCAAAACAGTCTTGCGAAACTTCCACACCGCTGTCTAGGGTCCGCGTATGGAGACGGCTGATATCATTGTCATCGGGGCTGGATCGGCGGGATGTGCGGCCGTGGGTGCGCTCGCGCAGGCGGGCCTGCGCGATATCCTTGTGTTAGAGGCCGGACCGACAGACGCGCATCCTTTGGTGCGCGCGCCGCTTGGTCTGATCTGGCTCATGGGCAGCCGCCGCGACTGGAGCTTCTCCAGCGCACCTCAGACGGGTGCAGCAGGGCGCAACATCAGCGTGCCACGCGGCAAGGTCGTAGGCGGGTCCGGCTCCATCAACTCGATGGTCTGGTTTCGTGGTGCGCGTGCCGATTACGATGCGTGGGGCCTTCCGGGTTGGGGGTCAAACGCGGTTTGGGATCGCTTTACTGATTTAGAGGCTGTGATCGCACCCCGCCGCCTTGCCGACGCCCACCCGCTGACGGAGGCACTGGGCCGCGTCACAACCAGCGACGCCGCCCTGCCGCCTGACCCCGAATGCGTCAGCACGGGGGTCTTTCACACCAACATGCGCGACGGGCGGCGGTGGTCGGCGGCCGATGCATGGCTGCGCCCCGCGATCTCGTCAGGGGCCGCGCGTCTGCGCACCGGGGCTGAAGTGGACCGCCTGATCGTGGAAGAGGGGCGTGCCGTGGGCGTCCGCCTCGTCGACGGCACCGAACTTCGCGCGCGGGGCGGGGTTTTGTTGACCGCAGGGGCAATCGCCTCGCCCGCAATCCTCATGCGCTCAGGGCTGGGGCCGGGCGAACACCTGCGCGAGATTGGGGTCGAGGTCTTGGCCGACCTCCCCGGCGTGGGCGACAACCTCCACGATCACCCCGCCGTGGGCCTGTTCCACGAAGGGGCGGGATCGGGGCGCGGTCTCACGTGGGATCAACTGCCCGCCTGGGCGCTCTCGCCCTTTCAGTGGCTGCTGACGGGCCGGGGCCGCATCGCGTCGAATACGGTTGAGGGCGGCGCGTTCCTGCGCGCTGAAGACGGCGACGGCCCCCCTGATTTCCAAGTACACTTCCTGCCCGCCCGTATCGGGCATGACGGCGCGGCCATCGGCTGGGGCGCGGGGTATTTTGCAGATGTGAACCTCTGCCAACCCAAATCACGGGGCCGACTGACCCTTGCCTCCCGCGACCCCCGCACAGCGCCCAATATCGACTTCGGTCTGTTCTCAGACCCCGCTGACCTGCCACTTCTCACACGCGGCCTGCGCAAACTTCGCGCATTGCTTGATGCCGCCGATTTCGGCGACCGCCGCGCGGAAGAAGTCTTCCCCGGGCGCGCTGTCGATAGCGACGAGGACCTTGCCGACTACATCCGCACCCGCTGCGGGACGTCATACCACCCCGTCGGAACCGTCCGCATGGGGGGTGAGGAGGCGGCACCGCTCACCCCCGAACTCGCACTCAAAGGCATCAGTCACCTCTGGGTCGCGGATGCCAGTTCCATGCCCCGCATCACAACCGCCAATACCAATGCCCCCTCCATGCTCATCGGCGCCGCCGGAGGAGAGGCGATGGCGCAACGCTTGAAAGGATAAGCGATGAAAGGTTCCCGCCCCGAACAGGCCGTGCTCAGCCGCGACACGGATATGTCCAAGACCGCCGAAACCCGCGCGGTGATCGAGGGCATGGTCGACGGCCTGAACGACCACCGCATCGCCGATATCGGAGAGTTTTTTTCCGAAGGGTTCCGCTGGCTCGGCAATACCGGCTGCGGCACCAAGACTGGCGTGAAAGAGTTTCAGGAGAACTGGCAAAAGCCATTTCAGGCTGCCTTTTCCGACAAGGTCTGCGTGGATGAGGCGCGGCTTTACATGGGCGAATGGGCCGCGGCCTTTGGTCGGCAAGAGGCGACGCATTCCGGCACCTTCATGGGCGTTGCGCCCACCGGCAAACGGATCGAAATTCGGTACATGGACTTCTGGAAAGTCGTGGATGGCAAGATCGTCGACAATTGGGTGATGGTGGACTTCCCGCACGTTCTGGACCAGCTTGGGGTCGATGTGTTCAACGGAGAAGGGTGGGAAGCCTTCGACAGAGGCGAAAAAACACCCCCAAGCCCCTGATGCTCTATTTCTTCCGCCGCCTGCGTCTGCGGGTCATCTGGTCAACCCACGGCATCGTCAATGCGTGGCGGGAGGAGCATTCCTTCCGTTCTTGGGTCTGGGCCAATCTGGTTTCCGCGGCGCTGGCCCTGATGCTGCCACTGTCACCGGGGGAACGCGCGCTGATCCTTGCGCTCGGACTTCTGGTGCTGGCCTTTGAACTGGTGAACACCGCAATTGAACGAACGGTCGATTACATCTCGGAAGAGGAACACCCAATGGCCAAACAGGCCAAGGATGCAGGCAGCGCGGGCGTGATGGTCGCGGCCATTGCCGCAGGCGTGGCGTGGGTCGTGGTTCTGCTGCGCGTGATGTTGGGCGGATAAAGTTAAAGGAGACGGGGATGAGCGGGCACGGATATGAAAGCGGGCGGTTGAACCTGCCTTTCGTGGGCATCTGCACTTTTGCCAAGGCCGACTATCAGCCCGATTGGTCCGCGATCTCAGCCGATGTCGCGGTCCTTGGCGCGCCGTTTGATGCAGGCACGCAATGGCGTTCGGGCGCGCGGTTCGGGCCGCGTGCGATCCGCGATGCCTCGACGCTTTTTTCCTTCGGACATGGCGGGGCGTATGATTTTGAGGATGACGTGACCTACCTCCCCGCCGAGACGACTAAGATCGTCGATATCGGGGACGCTGACATCATCCACACCGACACGACCGGCAGCCACGCCAATATCGAGGCCGGGGTGCGCGCGATCCTTGCCGCGGGCGCGCTGCCCGTGGTGCTGGGCGGCGATCACTCGATCAATATCCCCTGCATTAACGCCTTCGAGGGCCAGGACCCGATCCATGTCGTTCAGATCGACGCGCATCTCGATTTCGTCGATGAACGCCACGGCGTACGATATGGCCACGGCAACCCAATGCGCCGCGCGGCTGAGAAACCTTATGTCACGGGCCTGACCCAGCTAGGTGTCCGCAACGTCTCCTCCACCGCGAAGGAGGGGTATGAGGACGCGCGTCGGATGGGATCGGACATCCTGTCCGTCCGCCACTTGCGCCAGATGGGCGTGCCAGCGGTTCTTGAGCGTATACCCGCAGGCGCGCGGTATTACCTGACCATCGACATCGACGCCTTTGATCCTTCCATCGCGCCCGGCACCGGCACGCCCAGCCATGGCGGGTTCCTTTATTACGAAGTGCTGGAGTTTCTCGATGGCCTTGCGCAGCGGGGTCAGATTGTGGGGATCGACCTTGTCGAGGTTGCCCCGGATTACGACCGGACCGGCACAACCGCGATCCTTGCCGCACAGGTGCTCATGAACCTGATCGGGCGGGTGCTGCACTATCGCTGAGCGTTAGACCAACCGCCCCCAAAGGTCATACTCGCCCGCCTCATCCACCTCGACCGTGACGATATCGCCCACGGTCAGGGTCTCGTGCCCTTCGTCGATGAAGAGGTTCCCGTCGATCTCGGGCGCGTCGGCTTTCGTTCGGCAGGTCGCCGCATCGTCTTCGACCAGATCGACGATGACCTCCATGCGCTGACCGACTTTGGCGGCGAGCTTGGCCTCCGAGATGCCTTGCGCCTTTTCCATAAAACGGTTCCAGCGGTCTTGCTTGATCTCGTCCGGCACATGGTCGGGCAGGGCGTTTGACCGCGCGCCATCGACGTTCTCATACTGAAAACACCCAACCCGGTCGAGCTGCGCCTCATCCATCCAGTCGAGCAGGGTCTGAAACTCTTCCTCCGTCTCGCCGGGATAACCCACGATAAAGGTCGAGCGCAGCGTGATCTCAGGACAGATCGACCGCCATTCCGCGATCCGGTCCAGCGTCTTTTCCGCCGCCGCAGGACGGGCCATGCGGCGCAGGGTGTCGGGGTGGGCGTGCTGAAACGGGATATCGAGATAGGGCAGAACCAATCCGTCGGCCATCAACGGGATAACCTCGCGCACATGCGGGTAGGGATAGACGTAATGCAGCCGCACCCACGCGCCCAAGGACCCCAGATCACGGGCCAGATCGGTGATGTGGGCCCGGTGGCCCCGCTCTTCAGCGTGCCGGAGATCGACGCCATAGGCCGAGGTGTCCTGACTGATCACCAAAAGCTCTTTGACCCCGGCCTCAACCAGCCGTTCGGCCTCGCGCATCACCGCGTATGCGGGGCGCGAGGCCAGTCGCCCGCGCATATCGGGGATGATGCAGAACTTGCACTTGTGGTTACAGCCCTCGGAGATCTTGAGGTAGCTGTAATGGCGCGGCGTCAGATGGACGGCCTGCGCGGGCAGCAGGTCAATGAACGGATCGGGCGCGGGCGGGACGGCAGCGTGAACCGCATCCAGTACCGCCTCATATTGCTGCGGCCCAGTGACGGCGAGCACTGAAGGGTGCGCGCCGGTGATGAACTCGGGCTCGGCCCCCAAACAGCCCGTCACTATGACGCGGCCATTCTCATCCAGCGCCTCGCCGATCGCCTCAAGGCTTTCGGCCTTGGCACTGTCAAGAAACCCGCACGTGTTCACGATCACTGCGCCCGCGCCGGAATAGTCCGGGCTGATCGCATAGCCCTCGGCGCGCAGCCGGGTCAGGATGCGTTCACTATCGACCAGCGCCTTTGGGCACCCGAGCGAAACCATGCCAATGGTCGGTTGGCCGTCGCGCGGGGTGTCAGGCACCGTGGCACGGGCAAGGTCTGGGCGAAGATTTGGCGGGTTTTGAACCATGCCCCCTCATAGGGCAGCGGAACTCCGCGCGAAAGCCAAGAAAGGGCTGTTAACCCGCCGCGCACCTTCTTAGGGTACGCGTACCGAGGGGCAAAACACCGAAAAAGAGTGAGATATGCCGCGCGCAGTACCCGTTTTGACAACCCTGATCCTCGTGGCCTTGACCGCCTGTGGGCGCACTCCAGAACCCGTGGATGACGTGCCGCTCTATCCCGGGGAGACGCCGGAGATTCGCGTGCTGATCAACGAATACAGCGATCTTTACGAGGTGCCGCGCCCACTCGTGCATCAAGTGATCCAGCGCGAAAGCGATTACCGCCCGGCGGCGCGCAATGGCCCCTATTATGGCATGATGCAAATCCTGCCCGAAACCGCCCGCACGATGGGGTTTCGCGGTCAGCCCAATGACCTCCTCGATGCAGAAGAAAACCTGACCTGGGGCGTGAAGTACCTGCGCGGCGCGTGGCTGTTGTCGAATACTTATGACGAGGCGGTCAGCTGGTACGCGCGTGGGTATTACTATGAAGCGCGTGACCGCTGCATGCTGGTCGAAACGGGCCTGCGCAGCACCGAGGTCGCGCGCTACTGTCGCTAGGCGTCAGGCCGCCAACATCTCTGGCAACCCCGTCCGCTCCCCGTCGCGTATGACCGCTGGGTCATAGGCTTTGCGCCCGAAAACCTCTCGCACCATGGGCTCGAACGTTTCAAACGGCTCCATGGGATAGTCGGGATCGAAACTCGACTGATCCCAATGCTCGCAAAACGCGGCACAGGTGTCGAACAGCGGATGGTCGCGGAACTGGTCGCGCGCGTTACGGTCCCAGCCATAGTGGTGACCGTAGTAAAGCATCTGGAAAATCCCGTGATGTTCGATGGTCCAGGAGACCTCCCACCGAACGAACGGGCGGATGACTTCCGCGGACATCTTGTCATGGTTTTGCGGGGCAAGCCCATCGCCCACATCATGCAGAAACGCCCCCACAACCCAGTCGATATCGGCCCCTGANCGCAGCGCACGCGTGCCCGATTGCAGCCCATGCTGCAACCGGGTGACCTTGTACCCTTCAAGCGTCACCTCGCCTGCGCGCCGCATCTCATCAAGGACCCGGTCGGCGGTCAGCGCGAGGAACGGTTTTTCAAGCCGCTCCAAAAGCGCGTAGTCCTCCTTTGTGCCGTCCTTCATGGCAGTGAAGCCCACGGTCTCGGTCATTGCGCTGTGCCTCCGGAATACAGGTCAACACCCTGCTGAGCGCCCTCGGCCAATGTGGCGGCTTGCCCTGCAAGAATACGATCATAAAGCGCCAGATCGGCAGGATGAAACAGGCCGCGTGGCCCCGCGATGCAGTCCCAGCCCCCCGCCGGCACTTCACCCCGAACGGGCATGGCCCAATCCCGGCCCGGCGCGTGATTGCGCACCTCTGGTGTGCCATAGCGGATGGCAAGACCGATCCGCCGGTCGTCGCTGCCATTGGCGCCCGAGGCGTGAAAGCACCGCCCGTGATGCAACGACATCTCCCCCGGAGCCAGCGGGCCGTGCACGGCCTGCGCCTCGTCCACGCCCGCGATCGACTGACCGCGCGACAGCAGGTTGTCGGCGTCAAAAGTGTCGTGGTGATCGGCGATGCCGCCGCGATGGCTGCCCGGCAAAAACCGCATGCAGCCCGCTGTGATCGACACATCTGACAGTGCAATCCAGGCGGTCACTTCGTCATCGGTCTCGCCCATGCCCCAATAGGTAATGTCCTGATGCCAGGACACGGTTTTGGCGCTGCCGGGTTCTTTGATGAAAAGCTCGACCGACCACGCAAGAAGGTTCGGACCCAGGACCGCCTCGACAGTCTCAAGGATTTCGGGCCGTCGGGCGAGATCGGCCAGAAGCGGGATCACCACATGGCCGTTGACGCGAAAAAACTGGCCCAGATCATGCCCGCCCGCGCCGGCCGCATGATCAGCTTCAAGCGCTTCCACCTGTGCGCGCAGCGCGGCGGATTCCGTGGTTGAGAAGACCGGAATGCCCACAACAAATCCATTGCGGCGATAGTCCGCGACAAGCGATGCGTGGGTGTCGTGCATCATATCCTCCCGTGATACCTCCCGCCATCTTGGCGCGTTTATTCAGCGGAACTGTCTTGGCTGCGACGAGGAGGCGTCGAAATTGGAACACCGCCAGAGAGACTATCGCCGCCGCAAGATCCGGCTCAGGCGCCCTTGGGCGGGCGGTGTTTCGGGCTTTGGCTCGGGGCGTTCGCGGATGTGTTGATCCAACTCGGCAACGCGCTTGACCAAGGCTGCGGCCAGCGCATCACTTGCCGCGCCATCGATCTCGACCGGGTGGGCCGGCTCCACGGGCCGGTCCGCAAACGCATCCGTCCGCCACCACGCCGGGTCTGCGACCATCGCGTCGCGGCATTCTGCGTCGATGATCTCCAGCAAGGCCTCATTGTCAGGTCGATGCGTCTCAATGATGCGCTGCGCCATCTCGGCGTCGATCACCCACGGGGCAGGCGGCCCTGTACCAAGCCCCCGCTCAAGCGCGAAATCAATCGCCGAGGCATGCGCATCCGGTCGCAGCTCGGGGTGCCGCTGAAACAGGCGCAAAACATCCCCGCGCAGGGACGTATTGGACCGTCGGGTCTCTCCGGGCGAATAATCGAGCCCCAGAAGGCCAAAGAAATCCGCCGCAATGTCCGGGCCGGTCAAACGCACGTTGACCGACTGGATTCGACCGTCGTCCAGCCACGCCTTTGCGGCGCGGTGCCACATGCGCTCGGGCGCCGTGCGGTCGATGAAGTGGTCAAGGCTCTCGCCACCCCATGCGCCCCATTGCCACCACGCGGAATTGGCCACCGCGACTTGGGGTCGGACATAGAAAACGACGCAAAGCGGTGCCGATACCTTGTCGAGAAAGTCCAATGCGCCTGCTTCGAACAGCTCTGTATAGATCGTCTCGCCTGACAGGATGACGTTGTCATAGCGCTTGCACAGATCATCGAGCGACCTGGCAAGCGCAGCCTGTTGTTCGGTTTCGAGACATGACAGACGTCCCAACCGGGGCGTCGCCGCATAGTTGCTTGGGTTGCGACGCGCACGTTCACGCAACTCCGCACCGTGGAGTAGACCGAAACGCGGATGCAGCGCGGTATAGACCGCCTTGCGCTGGCCTGCATCGACCCCTTCAAGATCCCAGGTCAACGCCGATTGCAGCGCGCTTGAGCCAACCTTGGCCGCTCCGATATGCAGGATCACCGACACCCGCGCGAGCTACGGACCCACGGCCCGTAAGGCAAAAGATGACCTGTGCACAGGGCGGGTCAATAGCGCCTAGCGCCGACGATCCCGGCGCGAATTCATCGGCTGGAATGCAACGCTTACATGCGCCTCGCAATAGGGTTTACCCTGTTGCACCGGCAGGCCGCAGAACCAGAAATCCTCGGTCGCCGGGTCGCCGATCGGCCATTTGCAGGTGCGTTCGGTCAGCTCCATCAGGCCCAGCTTTTTGGCCTTCTTCTCGACTTCGCGCACATTGGCCAGCGCCTCAGGGCTGATCTCATTTGCCGACGGCTGCGGCGGCAGAGGTTGCCCGGCGGTGATGATCGGTTTGCGGGGTGCCGGTGTCGGTGCCGGGGCGGGTGCCTCGGTCGCGGGCGCGGCAGAGGCCGCTGCCGCACGCGGTTCCGCGGCGCCGGGTGCTTCGGCCTTGGTCGCTTTTTTCTCGGGCGCTTTGGCCGCCGCACCACCATTGCGGTTCGACAGGCCCAAACGATGCACCTTGCCGATCACGGCGTTGCGCGTCACACCGCCCAGTTCCTTGGCGATCTGGCTGGCCGACTGGCCTTCACTCCACATCTTTTTGAGCAGTTCTACACGCTCGTCAGTCCAGGACATCTATGTCGCCTCTTTGTCGGGGGGTGCCGAAATCGAAGCCCTATTTTAGTCATGGTGACGGCAGTTACAAGCGCACCGTCAAAGAAAGCCCTGATCTGTGCGCCACATCCCGCACCCGGTGGCGCGCGCACCTGACGATTTTGCGGAAGATTTGATTCAATAGCGGGCATTCAATCCTCAGTTTACCGTCAAGAAGACCGCCTTCTGTCATGGTCGTGGTTCCGTTGGCCTTGCGACGGTTTTGACACGCAAAAACCCACATGTGACTGACACCGCATCTCATTCTGATTGGACCGTCACGCGCGCTTTCATCTTTTTCCGGGTCGGCTAAGGTTCCGATCGGTCCCTGACGCGTCAGCGAATTTGTATACGACGGAACACATTGTAATTGCAGGTGAATGTTTGATTTCGCTGCCCTGCGCTCTATATGCTAATTATGGAAGGAGGGCCGTCATGCCAAAGCCAAACACCAAGTTTGACCTGAGCGTTGAGGATATGGACCTGATTGAGGCTGCGTTGCGTAAATCGCAGGCCGAGGATCAGGACAAGGCCCGCGAAATCCACGATCTTCTGGGGCGTTTGCACAACCAGAAAACCTTCTACCGGCCCAAGGGCATCTACATCTCGGGCTAGGCCCAACCCACGCGCGTTTGGAAATGCGGGCTGGACAGAGCCGCGCGCGCCCGCTAAACGCCGCGCCATGAACAAAGCGACCAACATCCGCATCCGACGCCGACGCTGAGCCCTTAGCCCAGCGTCTTTGTCCCTGTTCACACACTCCAAAACCTAACCGTTGACTTGCCCCATGTGCGCTGGCACCCCTGTGGCTTCATTCAAGAAGGACCAAACCGATGATCCCGTCCGTTTTGCCGACCTATTCCCGCGCCGACCTTGCCTTTGTGGCCGGTCAGGGCAGCTGGCTTGAGGCCGAAGACGGGCGCCGATTTCTCGACCTTGGGGCAGGGATCGCCGTCAACGCACTTGGCCACGCGCATCCCGCGCTTGTGGCCGCGCTGACGGATCAGGCGGGCAAGCTCTGGCATGTCTCGAACCTCTACCAGATCCCGCAGCAGCAAAAGCTTGCAGACCTTCTGACCGAAGCGACCTTTGCAGATACGGTGTTCTTCACCAATTCCGGGACCGAGGCGTGTGAGCTTGCCGTGAAAATGGCGCGCAAGTACTGGTTCGAAAAAGGCCATCCCGAAAAGACCACGATCCTCGCCTTCGAAGGATCGTTTCACGGCCGGTCCTCCGCCGGGATCGCGGCGGCGGGATCGGAAAAGATGACCCACGGCTTTGGCCCGCTTCTGCCGGGGTTCAAACATCTGCCCTTCGGCGACCACGACGCGCTGGAGGCGGCGATTGATCCGACCGTCGGCGCGGTTCTGGTAGAGCCCGTTCAGGGCGAGGGCGGCATTCGCCCGTTGCCTGATGCGTGCCTCAAGGGGCTGCGCGATTTCTGCGACACGCACGACCTCTTGTTGATCCTTGACGAGGTGCAGTGCGGCATGGGTCGGACGGGCAAGCTTTTTGCCCACGAATGGGCCGGGATTTCGCCCGATATCATGATGGTCGCCAAGGGCATTGGCGGTGGCTTCCCGCTGGGCGCAGTGCTGGCCACGGAAGAGGCGGCAAGCGGCATGACCGCTGGCACGCATGGCTCGACCTATGGCGGTAACCCGCTGGCCTGTGCCGTGGGCGTCGCGGTGACCGAGATCGTGGCTGACCCTGCGTTCCTTGACGAGGTGAACCGCAAGGCAGGCCTCTTGCGCCAAAAGCTCGAAGGGCTGGTCGCCGCCCACCCGGATATATTGCAAGCCGTGCGCGGCACCGGCCTGATGCTCGGCCTCAAATGCAAAGCTACCAACACCGAACTTGTCACAGCCGGATACCGGGAACGCATCC
>JABSSC010000119.1 GCA_013214635.1 Paracoccaceae bacterium
CGCAGTTTCACCCTACGACGCACCTTTGGCCTGAATAGGCACAGGTAGCATCAGGTCAGTTCGACTTCCCACCCCTTTAGCGCGGGCAGGGATAACACCATGGCGGGTGTGGCCGCATCGATGCCGGACAGGGCGGGGCGCTCTCCAAAAACTTCCAGAAATTCTTCCGCTTGTGCCGAGCGTCGTGCCTCGGGTCCTACAAACAGGCTCTCGCTCCACACTCCGTTTGAGCGCACGATTTCGTGCCGCGCAAACATCAGGTGGACATACGTCACGCCGCGCCCGCGTTGACGCCGGGCGCATCGCAGGTGTTTCGCCGCCACGAGCGCTTCATCCATCCCAAGGTTCATCTGCATCGCGGGCGTCGATACGAGAATCCGGTGCTGGGGGGATACGATCAGATCTGTGGTTGGCTCGTCTGGGCCGAGTGCACCCGCAGGAATGAGAAAGGGTTGAAGCCGCGGTGCCGAGGCCAGTTGCGCCGCCGTCAACTCTTGCTGGCCCACCCAAGTTAGTGGCTGTGGGCCGTTATCGCGGGTCAGCACAAGATCGCCCGGACGCAAATCTTCGACTGGAACAGGTCCGTGCGGCGTATCGATCAGCGTTCCGGCGGCAAAACAGACGACCGTGTCGAAATCCAGCGGGTTGTCCGATGGTGTCGTCTCCAAGGTGGTTGCACCGATGGTATCACCATCTTTCAACGTGCCCGAAATCACGACGATCCGGTCCACGCCGTCGTCGAACCCGTCACCTGACGAGGTAATGTAGGCGAATGTGACAGGCTGCCCGTTCACGTCGGCAGTATAGATTTCAACGCCTGAGCCTGTTCCGGTGAACGTGGGCCATGAACTGGTGGTGATGTCTACAGGCGTGGGAGTGTCGATCTC
This sequence comes from Paracoccaceae bacterium, assembly GCA_013214635.1. GTDB lineage: Bacteria > Pseudomonadota > Alphaproteobacteria > Rhodobacterales > Rhodobacteraceae > JABSSC01. The sequence goes on from JABSSC010000119.1 coordinate 888, forward strand.
GATCTGAACGGTCGTGCCATCAGTGTTGGGTCCGAACAGCCCGTCATTGGCTTGGTCCAGGAACGTGCCCGTTCCGGATGAGACCACATTGAGGCTAAGCGCGTTTAACGGGTCGCCGCTGATCTCAAAATAAACGAATGTAGACGGGGCCATTGCCGGTACTCAGACTGCTTTGGTTTTTATGGTGTTGGTCTACCACAGGCCGGTCAATCACCAAACAGAGATTGCATCGAATTTGACCCATCCATGGATCATCCCCAACTATAGTTGAAGCTGACGCTGATCCGGTCGTCTTCGGCGGTGTTCAGCGGCACCTCATGGCGCAGCCAGCTTTCCCACAACAGGACATCACCCACCTTTGGCGCGACATAGATGAAACTCCGCATCTCATCCCGCGCATCGGGCAGGCGGGCCGGTGCGGCCATCATCATCGCCGACCGTGGGTCTTCGAGTTTCAGCGCGCTCGCGCCTTCGGGCATTGCCACATAAGTCGTGCCGCTGATTGCCGAATGGGGGTGAATATGGCTGGCATGGGTGCCACCCTCGGGCAGGATGTTGATCCAGATGTCTTCCAGTTTCAGATCGCGCCCGTCGAGGTCGAATTCAAGGTCTTTGGCAAAGGCCGCGACATGCGCATCAAGCGCGGTGACAAGATCGGCAAAGATGGGAAACCGCCACGGCAGGTCGGTCAGCGACGCATAGCTGGTATAACCCGGGTATCCGTTTGCTTCGGACCAGTCCTGACCGGCCTCATCATCTTCGGCAATAACAAGGCATGAGTTTTCAAGCTCATCCGCATCTATTGTGGGCCCGTGTTCGGACAGAGCGGCTTGGTAAAGGCGCGTGACAAAAAGTGAGCGTATGGTCGACATGCTGCCCTCTTAGCGCGCAGGCAAAGCCAGTGCGAGGAAAGAGTGCGCACTTCGGCTAGGAATGATGGGGCGTAAGCCTTACGTGAAAGACAACGAACTGCTCACACAGGGAACATACCATGGCCAACACTGCACTTATCACTGGCGCGTCCTCAGGGATCGGACGCGAGTTCGCGCGCTATCATGCCTCGAAAGGCGGCGATGTTATTATCACGGCGCGGCGTGCGGCTGAGTTGGATACGTTGAAGGCCGAGTTGGAAGAGAAGTATAAGGTCGCCGTTACGACCGTGCCGCTTGACCTCGGTGCGGCGGGCGGAGCGCAAGAGCTCTACGATGCGGTCAAGGCAACTGGCGCCAAGGTCGACGTCCTGATCAACAACGCTGGGTTCGGTGGGCATGGCAAATTCGTTGACCGCGATCTTGCAGCGGATCAGGCGATGATCGACCTTAACGTCGACGCGCTTGTCGCGCTCTGCCACATGATCGGCAAAGACATGGTCGCCCAAGGTGGCGGCAAGATCCTCAACGTCAGTTCCACCGCGTCCTACATGCCGGGGCCGCTGCAGGCCACGTATTTCGCGACCAAAGCCTTTGTGTCGAGCTTCAGTCAGGCGATCGCGGAAGAGATGAAGGGCGACAATGTAACCGTCACCGCGTTGGAGCCTGGATACGTGCACACCGAGTTCGCGGCGGCGGCCGACCTTGAGGGCACCGGGTTGGTCAAGCAAAAGGGCGCGACCGCGGCCGAGGTCGCCAAGATCGGGTATGATGCGATGCTGGACGGAAAGCTGAACATCATCAATGAAGCACAGCTTCGCTTCATGCTGGGCTGGGTCGTGCCGTTGATGCCGCGAAAAGCGCGGCTCAACATAATCCGCAAGATGCAGGAAAAATAGTGCGGTTCATCGTTCACTCACTGATTTTGACAGGCCGTCCCTTAGGGGGCGGCCTTCTTCTTTTCGGCGACCAGAAATCAAAAGATTCACAAAATGTAACAAAAGTTATAACAAGCTAAACATTAGATCGAATCGGAGAACGAAATGCAGGTCACAAAAACATGAAATCAACGCCCCCGCCGCTGCGGTGTGGGAGGTTATGGCGGAACAATTTGCCGATATCGCGGATTGGTCGTCGAACGTCGTGGATTCGTCTCTTGATGGTCCGTTGGCCGTCGGTGCCACGCGCACATGCAAGCTTGCCCCCACACCGGCGGGGCTGGATCAGATCGAAGAACTGATCACGAACTTTGATCGTGGGCGCAAAACCTTTGCGTTCGACATTGTCAGCGGACTGCCTGGGATGATGAAGGGCGTCTCAAGCGCATGGAAGATCGAGGCCGTCGGCCCAAACAGAACCCGTGCCACAAACACGCTGACCATCAATGTCAAATGGTACATGACGCCCATGCTGCCGGTAATCCGCAGCCAGTTTGTCAAAACCATCTGGCTTCTTGTCAAAGAGATGGATCAAACCGCAGCCCGGCAGGCACGGCATTCAGCGCCGCTGGCAATGGCTGGATAGTGGTCTCGGAAACCTTCATAACGTGGCCGATGAACGACTCGGCCACGTCCCCCCTTGAACCGCCTGCCCGCGATCGCCTGATCGCGGCGGCGGCCGAGCTTTTTGCGGAGAAGAGTTACGGCGGCGTCTCGGTTCGCGAAATCTGCAAAAAGGCAGGCACCGGGATCAACATGATCCACCATTATTTCGGCAACAAGGACGGATTGCTCGAAGCGATTGCCAATCAGTTCGACGAAAAGGTCTATGCCGTTCCGCTCCGTCTTCTGGCGGCCCCGGCAAAGTCACGCGACGATCTGATCTCACGCATCGAGTTGTTGTTTGAGACAACGCTCGAGGCGTGCCTTGCACAGCGCAATGTCATGATGGTCGTGATCCGCGAGCAATCGCAGTTGAGTACGCTCGTTGCCTACCAGACGGCCTTTGTCGGGTTTTTGGAGGACGCAAAATCCAAAGGGTTCATCCGTGAGGGTTTGGAAAGCGAAATGATCTCGGGTGCGATGCTCGATCGCATCATCAGTCAGGTTCAGTACGCGCCGTGGATCAAGGAAAGCACCGGTTATGACATTGAAAGCGACGCCAGCTATCGGCAGGACTGGTGCCGGGCAAGTGTGGATCTGTTCCTGAACGGTGTGCTGGCCTGATCGGCGCACCCGCGATTGCGGGACGGGCCTTGGGGAATTCTTTTCTTGCCAAGCGCTGCCCACCCCCCTATACGGCGGCCTTCACCATGCACTCCGCTGGAATCAGGGTGACCCTTTGGGGGCCTGCCAGCGATGTTGAAAAAGGAAGAAACAGCGATGAACGCTGCAGAACTGCGTGACAAGACGCCCGATCAGCTTCGGGACGAGCTTGCCAATCTCAAAAAGGAGGCCTTCAACCTCCGCTTCCAGCAGGCCACTGGCCAGTTGGAAAACACCGCCCGCATGCGCAAGGTTCGCCGTGACGCTGCGCGCGTAAAGACCATTCTGAACGAAAAAGCGGCTGCTGCCGCTGCGGAGGCCTGAGACACATGCCCAAGCGTATCCTTCAAGGCACCGTCACCAGCGACAAGAATGACCAGACCGTCACGGTTCTGGTAGAACGTCGCTTCACGCATCCGGTTCTCAAAAAGACGATCCGGAAGTCGAAGAAATACCGCGCACATGACGCGGAGAACCAGTTCAAGACCGGCGACAGCGTCCGTATTCAGGAATGTGCGCCGATCTCGAAAACCAAGCGCTGGGAGGTTGTGACCGCCTAACGGCAACCACAGCCCTCCGGTTTGATCGAAACCCCGGCGTCAATGTCCCAAAAGGGCGGCGCCGGAAGTCGGGAGAAACCAAATGATCCAGATGCAGACCAATCTGGATGTTGCTGACAATTCCGGTGCCCGGAAAGTTCAGTGCATCAAGGTCCTCGGCGGCTCCAAGCGTAAATACGCATCCGTAGGCGACATCATCGTCGTCTCGGTCAAGGAAGCCATTCCGCGCGGCCGCGTGAAAAAAGGCGACGTCCGCAAGGCCGTCGTTGTGCGCACCGCCAAGGAAGTCCGCCGCGAAGACGGAACCGCGATCCGCTTTGATCGCAACGCCGCCGTTATTCTTAACAACAACAACGAACCTGTCGGCACCCGTATCTTTGGGCCGGTTGTTCGTGAGCTGCGCGCGAAGAACTTCATGAAGATCATCTCGCTCGCACCGGAGGTGCTGTAAGATGGCTGCGAAACTGAANAAAGGCGACAAGGTCGTCGTGCTTGCTGGCAAGGACAAAGGCAAAGAGGGTGAGATCACCCAAGTCATGCCGTCCGCTGGCAAAGCAATCGTAGACGGGATCAACATCTCGATCCGTCACACCCGCCAGAGCCAGAACAGCCAGGGCGGCCGCATCCCACAAGCGATGCCGGTCGATCTGTCCAACCTCGCTCTGCTCGATGCAAACGGCAAGGCAACCCGCGTCGGCTTCCGCATGGACGGCGACAAGAAGGTCCGTTTTGCCAAGACCACGGGGGATGCGATCTGATGCTTGACGCTGCAAACTACACCCCGCGTCTCAAGGCGCTTTACAAAGACAGCATTCGTGCCGCTCTGAAAGAAGAGTTCTCGTACTCGAACGAGATGCAGATCCCGAAGCTTGAGAAGATCGTTCTCAACATCGGCGCTGGCGCAGAAGCCGTCAAAGACTCGAAGAAGGCGAAATCGGCTCAGGCAGACCTGACCGCGATCGCCGGTCAACATGCTGTCATCACCAAGGCAAAGAAGTCCATCGCTGGCTTCCGCGTCCGTGAAGACATGCCGATGGGTGCAAAGGTCACGCTGCGCGGCGACCGGATGTACGAATTCCTTGACCGTCTGATCACCATCGCCATGCCACGCGTCCGCGACTTCCGCGGCGTTTCCGGCAGCTCGTTCGATGGTCGCGGCAACTATGCCACCGGCCTGAAAGAGCACATCGTCTTTCCTGAGATCGACTTCGACAAGGTCGATGAGGTCTGGGGCATGGACATTATCATTGTCACCTCCGCCGATACCGATGCGGAAGCCAAGGCGCTGTTGAAAGCTTTCAACATGCCCTTCAACAGCTGAGGATCTGGGAAATGGCTAAGAAAGCAATGATCGAACGCGAAACCAAGCGTCAGAAGCTGGTGGAGAAATATGCCGCCAAGCGCGCTGCGCTCAAGGAAATCGCAAACGATGAATCGAAGCCCATGGAAGAGCGCTTCAAGGCACGCCTGAAACTGGCGAAACTGCCCCGCAACTCTTCCGCAACCCGGCTTCACAACCGCTGCCAGCTGACGGGGCGTCCACACGCCTATTACCGTAAGCTCAAAGTGTCGCGGATCGCACTGCGCGAGCTTGGCTCGAACGGTCAGATCCCCGGCCTCGTGAAATCCAGCTGGTAAGGAGGGTAATGGTATGAATGATCCTCTCGGAGATATGCTGACCCGTATCCGCAATGCGCAGATGCGTGGAAAGTCCACCACCCTGACGCCGGCCTCCAAGCTGCGTCGCTGGGTTCTCGAAGTGCTGGTCGACGAAGGCTACATCCGTGGTTTCGAAGAAACGACGGACGTCCACGGTCACCCAGCTATCGAAATCAGCCTCAAGTACTACGAAGGCACGCCTGTTATCCGCGAGCTTAAGCGGGTCTCCAAGCCGGGCCGCCGTGTGTACATGGGCCGGGACAACATCCCGCAGGTTCGTCAGGGCCTGGGTGTTTCGATCGTCTCCACGTCGAAAGGCGTGATGTCGGATGCAAATGCGCGCGCAGCCAATGTCGGCGGCGAAGTGCTTTGCACCGTATTCTAAGGAGGTCTGACAATGTCTCGTATTGGCAAACGTCCAGTAGAGCTTCCGTCGGGTGTTGAAGCCTCGATCGCGGGTCAGACGATCTCGGTGAAGGGTCCGAAAGGCACCCGCGAATTCACCGCGACCGACGATGTGACCCTCGCAGTGGAAGACGGCAAAGTCTTGGTCAGCCCGCGCGGGTCGTCCAAACGCGCCCGTCAGCAGTGGGGTATGTCCCGCACGATGGTTCAGAACCTCGTCACCGGCGTCACCGACGGTTTCAAGAAAGAGCTTGAAATCAACGGTGTTGGTTACCGTGCTCAGATGCAGGGCAACACCCTGAAGCTGGCGCTCGGCTATAGCCACGACGTCAACTTTGAAGTCCCGCAAGGCGTCACGGTCACCTGCCCAAAGCAGACCGAGATCGTGATCGAAGGCTCTGATGAACAGCTCGTCGGTCAAGTCGCGGCCAACATCCGCGAATGGCGCAAGCCCGAGCCCTATAAGGGCAAAGGCATCAAGTACAAAGACGAGTACATCTTCCGCAAGGAAGGCAAGAAGAAGTAAGGACCGGACACATGGCAAAAAGCAAACGGGAACTGTTCCTCAAGCGCCGCCTGCGCGTACGGAACAAACTTCGCAAGGTGAACGCCGGACGCGCACGTCTGTCGGTGCACCGCTCGAACAAGAATATCAGCGTTCAGCTGATCGACGACGTGAACGGTGTCACGCTGGCATCGGCCTCGTCGCTCGAAAAGGATCTGGGTGTTCTCGGCAAGAACAACATCGAAGCAGCGACCAAGGTCGGTGCGGCGATTGCCGAACGCGCCAAGAAAGCAGGCGTGGAAGAAGCTTACTTCGACCGCGGCGGCTTCCTCTTTCACGGCAAGGTCAAAGCATTGGCCGACGCTGCCCGTGAAGGTGGTCTGAAGATCTAAAGACCTGAGGAGGGCGGCACACGCCCTCCCGATGATCCGGGGCTGGAAACGGTCACCAAGGATTGAGTTAAACGGCGTTAGCGCGCCACCTGAGTAAAGGACTGTCCGATATGGCAGAACGTGAAAATCGCCGGGGCCGCGGCCGCAACCGCGAAGAAGAAACCCCGGAATTCGCCGATCGTCTGGTGGCGATCAACCGCGTCTCGAAAACGACCAAAGGTGGTAAGAACTTCGGTTTCGCCGCGCTCGTCGTCGTCGGTGACCAAAAAGGTCGCGTGGGCTTTGGCAAAGGTAAAGCCAAAGAAGTGCCCGAGGCGATCCGCAAGGCCACTGAGCAAGCTAAGCGCCAGATGATCCGCGTGCCGCTGCGCGAAGGCCGGACGCTGCATCACGACATCGAAGGTCGCCACGGCGCCGGTAAGGTCGTCATGCGCACAGCACCGCAAGGTACTGGTATCATCGCCGGTGGTCCGATGCGTGCCGTTTTCGAAATGCTGGGCGTTCAGGATGTGGTTGCCAAGTCCATCGGCTCGGCCAACCCCTACAACATGATCCGCGCAACGATTGACGGTTTGAACAAGCAGGGCTCGCCCCGCGCCGTCGCTCAGCGTCGCGGCAAGAAAGTCGCCGACATTCTGCGCAAGCCCGACGCCGAGGCCGCACCAGCAGCCGAAGCCGTGGCTGAGGAGGCCTGAGACACATGGCAAAGACAATCGTCGTAAAGCAGATCGGCTCGCCGATCCGTCGCCCCGCCGAACAGCGCGCAACGCTCATTGGCTTGGGTCTGAACAAAATGCACAAAACGCGCGAGTTGGAAGACACGCCGTCGGTGCGCGGCATGGTCAACAAGATCCCGCATCTCGTCGAAATCGTCGAAGAGCGCGGCTAACCATCGCCCGCCGCGTGACGGTCAAACCGCCATGCGCTGCAAGCAAAGAACTCGCCCCGGTCTTCTGGCCGGGGCGTTTGCGTTTCCAACGAGGATACCCATGTCTCTGACGCTCAAAGATATTCAGACCACCCGCGATGCCATCCGCGACGCGACCGTAGAAACACCGCTGGTCCGGGCCAACCGTCTGTCGAGCCAGTTGGGAATTGACCTCTTTCTGAAGCTGGAGAACCTTCAGCACACGCATGCGTTCAAAGCACGGGGTGCCCTGTCCAAGCTCTTGACGCTGACGGCCGACGAGCGCGCGGGCGGCGTCATTGCCTGCAGCGCGGGCAACCACGCGCAGGGACTGGCCTATCATGCGACGCGGCTCGGGATTGCGTCGACGGTCGTGATGCCAAAGGCGACACCGTTCAACAAAATCCAACGCACGCAGGATTTTGGGGCCAAGGTCGTTCTTTATGGCGACAGCTTTGACGAAAGCGTTGCGTTCACGCGTGATCTCGCCGCCAAGGACGGGATGACCTTTGTGCATCCCTTTGATGATCCGGCAGTGGTGCGCGGGCAAGGCACGGTGGCGCTGGAAATGCTTGAACAGGCCCCGGACCTCGACGTGATCGTTGTGCCCATCGGGGGCGGAGGGTTGATCGCTGGGATGGCCATTGCGGCCAAGGGTCTGCGCCCGGACGTTGAGATCTGGGGTGCACAGGCCGAGGCGTTTGGCGCGGTCAAGGCACAGATCGACGGGGTTGCTCCTCAGTTTGCCGGTGCGACGCTGGCCGAAGGCATCGCGGTGAAAGAGCCTGCGCCAGGCAATGTTGCCGTCATTCGCGACCTTGTGGACCGGATCGAAACCGTCACCGAAATGGAGATCGAGGCGGGCGTGTTCGACCTCTTGTCGAACGAGAAGCTGGTGGCAGAAGGCGCGCCGGGCGCAGGCCTTGCAGTCATCAAACGCCATCTCGATGCCCTCCACGGCAAAAAGGTGGGTCTGGTAATTTGCGGGGGCAATATCGATTCACGTCTGCTGTCGACGTTGATCCTTCGTGGGCTCGTCCGCGATGGGCGGATTGTGCGGATGACGTTTGAAATTGACGACACTCCCGGACAATTGGCCATAATCTCGCGCATCATCGGGGACGCCGGGGCAAACGTGATCGAGGTGATCCACCAACGGCTGATGCAATCGGTCAGCCTCAAACAGGCCGAGCTTGATGTGGTGATCGAGGCGCGCGATCAGCCCCATGTCGAAGCCATCACAGCGGCTTTGAAAGCGGCCGGTCTGAAACTGCGTCTGTCGCAGGACGTCTGACCTCGGGCTCCAAGCCGTGCACGCCATCGTTTTGGACGATGGCCAAATCATGACGTTGCGTCAGGCACTGTTTCCAAACTACGTACAAACAGGGTAAAACCCCTGCCATCACCCGTGCCAAGATTGACTAATTGGTTCAATTCTGGCTTTTTCGTGGCGGGTGGCTTGTCGGTTCGGACCGCATCTGCGGTGCGTGGGTACGGGGGCAGTAATGAATTTTTTGAGAATGGCTGGATTGGCCTGTGTTTTTGCAGTCGGCGCAACGGCTGCCACCGCTGCGACCATCAAAAATGGAACGCTGGATTTTGCCGTGGATTACGGAAATAGTCCGGAAACCTGCCGTCGGGCGAATGATGCAATCCCCTACGATCCTGACGAAGGTGGTTGGTTGAGCGGCAACGGCACGCCTGACGTCAATGACGTCAACAACAATTACGGCGGCGTTCAAGCGCTTCCAATTCTGCCGGCAAGTCAAAGAACGTCCGCCAACCCGAACGGGTGCGCACTTATCAAGTTCGACTATGTCGCGCAACCACCGGTTGGATCGCAAAACGACAATACTTGGGTGGGTTTGATTGCGGCGAATGACCCCGCGCTGGTGGGCGGAGGAGTGACCCTTGCTGAATCGATTTTTCAGACGGTAACAGACCTTACGGTTGGGCAGGAATATACCATCTGGTGGCATGCGGCCAATTTCGGCATCAGCTTCGAGTCCTTGGACGAATACGGCTACAATTTGCGTGATGTAGATGACGTTGGCGTCGTTTACCTGAAGATCAATGACGAGATGCCGGACTGGGTGAATTGGGAAGAGTACATTTTGTCGGTTGGCGAAGGGTTTGAGGTTCAGA
>JABSSC010000120.1:0-8097 GCA_013214635.1 Paracoccaceae bacterium
CGCGGCATTGTCTGACATGGCGCCACCTTTGCTGACAGCGTTTGCGGCAAACCGTGTGGGCGAGGATCTGCAGGGGCTCGTACAGGGTGTTATCGCGTCACTGTCCTCAGTTGCCGCCGTGATTGCCCCACTTGTCTTCACGGGTGCGTTTGAGCGCTTTGTGAGTGATGGTGGTCTTTATTTGCCGGGTGCACCGTTTATTCTGGCAGCGCTTCTGATCGTGGCCACTGTGCCGCTCATCCTGCGGCTTCGGGGCGCGGACCCAAAGCGGGACGGCTGAGCACGACCTAACCGGCAAAGGGCCACGCAAGGAGCGCCAACACCGCCACGAGGATTGGCCCGCGACGGCGTGGCTCTGTGGCTGTTCTGGCCATACCGCGCGCCTGTTCCGAGCGCATTTGGCGGCCGCGGGCCATGTAAAACGCGGTGTCGATGCTTCCGTCGGCGCGGGTCTTGATCGTGTTTGAGCGGGTCATAGTCTGTCTCCTCGTGTTGATGAGACAGGTGTGCCAGACTGCCGGATGCGTCGCTTGAAGTCCGTCTTTAGAAACTCTTTAGTGCGGCTTGTTTTCTTACTGTTCTGTCGGAAATCCCCTTAGAACCCTTCGCCTTCAACCCTTTGATAAGGTTTCGCCAGATTGCCAAAGCGGGTGTAACGGCCCTCAAAGCTAAGCTCGACTGTGCCGATGGGACCGTGGCGCTGCTTGCCGATGATGACTTCGGCACGACCATGAAGCGCTTCCATCTCTTCCTGCCACTTGGCCATAGCTTCTAGGTCGTGGTCACCGGGCTTTTCGCGCTCTTTGTAATACTCCTCACGGAACACGAACATCACCACATCCGCGTCCTGCTCGATCGAGCCCGATTCCCGCAGGTCTGAAAGCTGTGGGCGTTTGTCGTCGCGGGATTCGACCTGTCGGCTCAGCTGGGACAGGGCCACCACCGGGATATCCAGTTCTTTGGCGATCGCCTTAAGCCCTTGTGTGATCTCGCTGACCTCATTGACCCGGCTGTCCTTGGCCGAGGCCGGACGGACAAGTTGGAGATAGTCGACGATCAGCACGTCCAACCCGTGCTCGCGCTTGAGCCTGCGGGCGCGGGCGGCAAGCTGGCTGATGGGCAGCGCGGCGGTGTCGTCAATAAAGAGCGGGCACGCCTCGAGCGTTTTGGCGGCATCGACGAACCGGCGGAATTCGCCTTCGGTCAGGTTGCCTTTGCGGATCTGGTCTGAAGGGATCTCAGCCGCCTCCGACAGGACCCGCGCAGCAAGCTGTTCGGCGCTCATCTCAAGGCTAAAGAACCCAACAACCCCACCATCCACGGCGCCGTCGGACCCATCGGGCGTGCGCCCTTTGCGATAGGCTTTGGCGATGTTGAAAGCGATGTTCGTGGCAAGCGATGTCTTCCCCATCGATGGGCGACCGGCGAGGATCAGAAGGTCGGATTTGTGCAACCCGCCCAGTTTCTTGTCCATATCGGCAAGTCCAGTAGAGATGCCGGCCAGACCGCCGTCACGCTGATAGGCGGCATTGGCCACGTTGACGGCATCGGTGACGGCGTTGAGGAACGACTGAAACCCCTGACTGACCTGGCCCGCTTCGCCAAGCTTGTAAAGCGCCTGTTCGGCTTCGACGATCTGCTCTTTGGGTTCGCTCTCGACATCAATGCGCGCAGCTTTTTCCGAGATGTCGCGCCCCAGGTCGATCAGGTTCCGGCGCACGGCCAGATCATAGATCATCTGCGCATAGTCGCGCGCAGCGAATGACGCGACGGCCGCCCCGGCAAGACGCACCAGATAGGCTGGTCCGCCGAGCTCTTGCAGACCGGGATCGTCTTCAAAAAACGCTTTGAGCGTTACGGGCGAGGCAAGCGCGTTTTTCTTGATCCGAGCGGACGCGACTTCGTAAATCCGCGCATGCACGGGGTCGTAAAAATGCGCCTCGGACAGGACCGACGCGACCCTGTCATAGATTTCGTTATTGGTCAGGATCGCGCCCAGAAGCTGCTGCTCGGCTTCGATATTGTGCGGCAGTGCTTCGGTCCCGCTGCTGCCCGCGGTCTGCGCCTGTAGCGGTGTTATTTCGTTCATGCTCGTCTCTGTGGTCTTGGGCACCAACTCATACTTGGCGCAGGGCGGAACGGGAAATTGTACGTTTCTGGGGACAACTCATCCGGGCCTGTGGATAAGTCAGTGTACTGTCCTGTGGGAAAGAAGAATAACACCAGATATGGGGTGCGCCAAGCGCTGTAAGACTATGACAAGCGTGACCCAGCGCGCCGACTCACCCGGTTTTCCACATCAATCCACAGGGGGTGTTAGCTCTTTTTTCGGGCTTCCTGCCATTCGCGAGGGGCGTTCAGAAACGCCTCGACCTCGGAAAGTGTTTGCGCATCAAAGGCCTGACGGTCTTTTGCGACCTCCAACACGTCCCACCACGTACACAAGGAATGCAGCGTCACCCCGTGATCTCCGAGCGTTTTGGTGATCTCAGGGAAGATCCCATAGGAAAAAATGACCGCGGTATGCGCGCAGCTTGCGCCCGTTTCGCGGATCGCATCCACAAAGGACAGCTTTGACCCCCCATCCGTCGTCATGTCTTCCACCAGCAAGACACGGTCACCTTCGCTCATGACGCCTTCGATGCGCGCGTTGCGGCCGTAACCTTTTGGCTTTTTGCGAACATATGTCATGGGCAAGGCCAGCCGCTCTGCGATGAGCGCCGAGAATGGGATGCCCGCAGTCTCGCCCCCGGCCACGTTGTCGAACGCCTCAAAACCCGCATCGCGCAGAACTGTCGCTGCGAGAAAGTCCATCAGTGTGGATCGGATGCGTGGAAACGAGATCAGTTTGCGGCAATCGATGTAGGTGGGTGAAGGCAAACCCGAAGCAAGAATGAATGGCTCCCGCGCATTAAAGTGGACGGCTTCGACTTCGAGAAGCATACCTGCACTCAGGCGTGCAATTTCAGCTTTGTCAGGAAATGCGGACGGGATCATTTGCGGTCTCCGGAACAGGTATTTGGTTATTTCGTCACGCGCCAATGAAGCGGGCGGCCAGGGTCAAACACAGTGACCGGACCAGCGCCCGTGGTTACGCTGGTTGGCAGTGTCCAAGCGTCGTCCAGTCGGTGCAATGTGACCGTGCCCTCGTTCAGAGGCATTCCGTAAAAGCGCGCACCATTCTCGGACACGAAGGCCTCAAAATGCTCTAGCGCGTTGGCATCTTCAAAGACATGAGCGATGCAGGGCAGGGTGACCGGCGCTGTAAAGCATCCCGCGCATCCGCAGGGCGCTTCCTTGGTGTCCGTTGTATGGGGCGCACTATCGGTGCCGAGGAACACTTTACGCGATCCGCTTGTGGCCAGCGCGACCAACGCATCGCGATGCGTGCGGCGCTTCAGAACCGGAAGGCAGTAGTAATGCGGGCGCACGCCTCCGACGAGGAGGTCGTTTCGATCCAGCATCAGGTGTTGAACTGTGATTGTCGCGGCCAGATCATCATTGCCTTCGGATACATAGGTCGCCGCGTCCGAAGTCGTTATATGCTCCATGACAACGCGCAGACCGGGTGTCGCGCGGCGAATGGGGTCAAGAACCTCTTCGATGAACACCGCTTCACGATCGAAGATGTCGATCTCGGCGCGTGTGACTTCCCCGTGCACGCAAAGTGGCAGGCCAATCTCGGCCATCGTCTCAAGCGCCGCGCGGACGTTGTCGAAATTCTGCACGCCAGAGGCAGAGTTTGTGGTGGCCCCGGCAGGATAGAGTTTGACCGCCGAAATCAGACCCGCGGCGGCTGCGGCGCGCACATCTTGCGGATCGGTCGCCTCGGTCAGGTAAAGCGTCATCAAGGGTTGAAACGTCATCCCCTCTGGTAGAGCGCTGAGAATTCGATCGCGATACGCGGCGGCATCCTTGGATGTAACGACCGGCGGGACAAGGTTCGGCATGATGATCGCCCGCGCAAAATCGCGCGCGGTTTCCGGCAATACACCTTCCATCATTGCGCCATCGCGCAAGTGAAGATGCCAATCGTCAGGGGTACGGATCGTGAGTGTCTGAGCCATCGCGATATCGCATAGCGGATTGGCGCAGCAGGGGCCAGTGCCAGACTGCTGCCCATTTATTGGGCAGACTGCTGAATCTGAGGCGGTTTTGAACGGTCGCGCTGTTGCGGTTTCAGGGGGGCGGGGTACGGTATGGGCGAAAGGACCCCTGATGCTGGATGATATGCCCGTAACGATGCAACGCAGCCGCGGCGATGCGCGCGTTGAGCTAGTTCATGCATCACGGGGCACGGTGCTATCGGACCTGCGTCAGAAGGGATCGGCCAAGGCGTTCCTGCCGCGCACGGACGGTGACCGGCCGGAGGTTGTTTTTCTCAATACCTCTGGTGGTCTGACCGGTGGCGATACGCTTCATTATGGACTGGCTTTGGGCGAAGGTGCGCGTGCGGTTGGCGCGACACAAACCGCCGAGCGTGGATACCGGTCGATCTCGGGCGCAGCGCAGGTCACTGTTGATCTTAGCGTTGGCGCGGACGCCCATCTGGATTGGCTGCCGCAAGAGACGATTTTGTTTCAGGGCGCAAATTTGGATCGAACGACAACCGTTCGGCTGGCGCAGGACGCTACTTTTTTGGGTGTTGAAACGCTGGTGCTTGGGCGCTCGGCGATGGGTGAAACCGTATCCGAGATTTCGGCGCGTGACCGACGGATCATCCTTCGCGACGGCGTGCCGCTTCAGATTGATCCCTTGGCGTTCGGTAAGGGGATGCTTAACGACCAGAGTGGTGCAGGCCTGAGTGGCGCGACCGCAATGGCGTCGCTCTGTTACGTGGCGCCGGACGCGGAAGACCGTCTGGCACATATACGCACCTGTTTGGACGTAAGCGCCGCGGCGTCGGCGTGGGATGGGCGGCTGGTCGTGCGCGCCCTGTCCTCAGATGCCGCCACACTTCGCCGGATGTTGGCGGGCGTTATTACTGAATTGACCGGGCGGCCATTGCCGCGGGTCTGGCAAGTCTAAGAACGAAGAAGGACCCCGCGATGAATTTGACACCACGGGAAAAAGACAAATTGCTTGTCAGCGTTGCGGCGATGGTCGCACGCGGACGTCTGGAGCGCGGTGTGAAGCTGAACCACCCTGAGGCGATTGCGCTCATCACCGATTTTGTGGTCGAGGGCGCACGCGACGGGCGTTCGGTTTCGGATCTGATGGCAGCGGGAGCGCATGTTGTCACGCGTGATCAGTGTATGGAAGGCATCCCCGAGATGATCCACGATGTTCAGGTCGAGGCGACATTTCCCGATGGAACCAAACTTGTGACCGTCCACCACCCCATTCGATAGGCCGATCAATTGCGAGGAGAGTTTTGATGCTTCTGACAGTCATTTTAGGAATTATCGCAGGCGTTGCATCGCCGAATTTTGAGCAGCAGGTCAAAGGCGCCTTGGAAGGCGTCCTTTTGGCCGATAGCCCACTATCGCCCAAGGAGCTGACATTGCTGACGTTTTCGATCTGCCTTGTCGCAGCATCGATCCTTGCATGGATCTTCGGCAATGGCTCTGCACTTGCGTTGGCGATCGGCGCGGCACTGGGCGTCTTTGGCCCGCGCCTGATCGATCGGATCAAATCCGGCAACAAACCTGACTATGACAGCTGAGGACCGAGGATGATACCAGGAGAAGTCACCACTGCCCCCGGCGAGATCGAGTTGAATGCCGGACGAGACGTCACCGTTTTGACGGTTGCAAATACTGGTGATCGACCGGTCCAGGTCGGCAGCCATTATCACTTCGCGGAAACCAACAGCGGTCTCGAATTTGATCGCGAAGCGGCGCGAGGGCAGAGGCTTGATATTCCGGCGGGGACTGCGGTTCGGTTTGAGCCGGGTCAAAGCCGCGATGTCGCGCTCGTGCCATTGTCTGGCGCGCGCGAAGTTTACGGATTCAACCAAACCATCATGGGAAAGCTCTGATGCAAAGTTATTCAACACCGATGGATGCCTGGGTTGCCGGGATCAAGATGTGGCAACAGGTCGTCGACATGCAGCTGGATATGATGACCGATGCCGTGAAGATGTCTGAGACGATGTTCACGCCGGTCGGCTACTGGGCGCCAAAAACACCGACCCGCAAGCCGCCAACGCGGGCGAAGGCCAAGCCCGCTACGCGTCGGGCGCGGTCGGCGCCGGTGGTCGAATTGCCCAAACCGGCCGCCAAGGTGACTGCGAAACCTGCCGCAAAAGCCAAAGCAAAACCCGTGGCAAAGGCGCCCGCCAAACCGACCGCCAAGGCGACACCAAAGACCGTTGCCAAGGAAGCCCCGAAAACAACGGCCAAAGCTGCGCCCAAGCCCGCGGCCAAAGCCGCGCCAAAACCGGCGGTTAAGACGGCATCAAAGCCCGCAGTTAAGGCGGCACCAGCCACCAAGCCTGTTGCCGCCAAGACTGTAGCACCCAAGCCTGCGGAAGCTGCGCCAACGCGCAAGCCGCGTGCACCCCGCAAAAAGGCCGTGACGCTTCCTGAAATTCCGGCTGCAACGCCGAAATCCTGACGACGACAAGGATACCCCATGCCCGCCAAAATCTCACGCGCGGCCTATGCCGACATGTATGGACCGACCACCGGTGACAAGGTGCGTCTGGCCGATACGGACCTGATCATCGAGGTTGAAAAAGACCTGACAACCTACGGAGAAGAGGTGAAATTTGGCGGCGGCAAGGTCATTCGTGACGGCATGGGGCAAAGTCAGACGACCCGTGCAGACGGAGCCGTGGACACGGTAATCACCAACGCGCTGATCATCGATCACACCGGCATCTACAAGGCTGATGTCGGTTTGCGCGATGGGATGATCCACAAAATCGGAAAGGCGGGAAATCCTGACACCCAGCCAGGCGTCGATATCATCGTGGGCCCCGGAACCGAAGCTATCGCGGGCGAGGGGCGAATTCTGACCGCCGGCGGATTTGACGCCCATATCCATTTCATCTGCCCGCAGCAGATCGAGGATGCGCTGCATTCGGGGATCACCACGATGCTGGGTGGCGGCACCGGACCGGCACATGGGACGCTTGCCACCACGTGTACCCCGGGTCCCTGGCATATCGGGCGCATGCTTCAGTCTTTGGACGCTTTTCCAATGAATTTCGGTCTGTCGTGCAAGGGCAATGCGTCGCTTCCAGCTGCGCTGGTGGAAATGGTCAACGCCGGGGCGTGTGCCATGAAGCTGCACGAGGACTGGGGCACAACGCCCGGGGCCATCGACTGTTGTCTGAGTGTGGCGGATGACATGGACGTTCAGGTCATGATCCATACGGATACGCTCAACGAGTCCGGCTTTGTCGAAAACACCGTCGCGGCCATGAAAGGCCGCACGATCCACGCCTTCCACACCGAAGGGGCAGGCGGGGGCCACGCGCCCGACATCATCAAGGTCTGTGGCGAAGAGCATGTTCTGCCATCCTCGACCAACCCCACGCGGCCTTACACGGTGAACACGCTGGAAGAGCATCTGGACATGCTGATGGTGTGTCACCACCTCGACAAGGCGATCCCGGAAGATGTCGCCTTTGCCGAGAGTCGGATCCGGAAGGAAACCATCGCCGCAGAAGATATCCTGCACGACATGGGCGCGTTTTCGATCATCGCATCGGACAGCCAAGCGATGGGGCGCGTGGGTGAAGTTCTGATCCGCACGTGGCAAACCGCCGACAAAATGAAGAAGCAGCGCGGGCGTCTTTCGGAAGAAACGGGGGACAATGACAACCTGCGCGTCCGCAGATACATCGCAAAATACACGATCAATCCCGCCATCGCGCATGGGCTGAGCCAGCACATTGGGTCGATTGAGGAAGGCAAGCGGGCTGATCTATGCCTTTGGGATACGGCATTTTTTGGTGTGAAACCTGAGATGGTTCTGATCGGGGGCACGATCGCCATGGCGCAAATGGGCGATCCGAATGCGTCCATTCCGACACCGCAACCCGTGTATTCCCGGCCCATGTTCGGTGCCTTTGGGCGTGCTGTCGAAAACTCGGCCGTGAGCTTTGTCAGCAAGGCCGCGCATGAGAACGGGCTGGGGGCATCGCTT
>JABSSC010000120.1:8107-10867 GCA_013214635.1 Paracoccaceae bacterium
GCATCGCTTGGATTGGCAAAATCGACCCTTCCGGTGACGAACACGCGCAACATTGGCAAGAAAGACATGGTGCTGAACGACCTCACACCATCTGTCGAGGTTGATCCCGAAACTTACGAAGTGCGGGCCGACGGTGAGCTTTTGACCTGTGAGCCGGCGCAAGTTCTTCCAATGGCACAACGCTATTTCATGTTCTGAGTCGCCTGAGCTGTGTCCGCTTTCTAAGCAGCTTTTTCAAACCGCCTAAGTAATATGCATGCCCGCTGAAATGCTATGCGCCTGCTGCATGGCGGGAATGCCCGCTTTGGGGCTACTCCCCGCGGGCGTCTGTCCACATATGTCTCTCGAACGACAACGAAGCCGCCTAGAACGTGGCGCAACAGAAAGACATGACGATGACCAACTTCTTCTCTCTCTTCCGCTCCGCACGCCGGTTTGAAGCCCTGTTTTCGATGACAGACCGTGAGCTCGCCGCACGTGGTTACAGCCGCGAAGCGCTGGCACGGTCCTACGTCTCCGGCCTTGGCGCCAACTAAAAGCGCATGCTTCGGGACATGTCCCGATACGAGATACACCAATAGATTTGACGGCTCTCCTCCCTTGGCCGGTCAAAACTCGGTCCCGCTGACGCGCTCGCGTCAGCGGGATTTTCGTTTTATTTCAATAGCAAAGAACCGTGTCCGCAGACGTCGCCAAGGCCACCAATTCTGGCGGCATGGCAAATTCGGCGGGATGCCCCTCAAGCAGGCTGTCGTCATAGCCGCGGGCCATGGCTGATTTTCCCGAAAGCTTGAACGCCCCACCCGCCGCCGCGATGGCCGGGATGTGATCTGAAAGCTTGCCTGTTCCCACACCTTCAAGCGTTGCGATCGTATCTGGCGCCATTAGATGAACGGCGTCTCCGGCCATGAACACGGTCACGTCGTGACCCTCCTTCGCCGCGGTTGCCGCGACGAGGCACCCGAGAGTGGCCTTGGTGGGATTTTCGGGTCCGCTATGGATGTGAACAAGCATCGTTGCCATGGGTGACCTCCCTTTTCGGCTGGCGGAGACAGGGTATCGCGTAAGGTCATTTCCTCAAACGCTCTTGTCTTTGGCGGGTGTCTCGCATTTGATCCGGCGCATGACTTTACCCCGTGCAACGACCGTCGCTCACGCCCATCACCCTGCCGATAGCGTGGCCTTGAACTATGATGAACGATTGCTGCGCCGAAAGCGTCTGACAACCATTGGGGGAGAGGACGTTCTGGTCGATCTTCCCGAAACAGTGTCGGTCGATGATGGTGCGTGCCTGATGCTGGAGGATGGGCGTGCGATCTCGGTCCACGCTGCGGATGAGCCGCTTTTGGAGATCCGGGGAGATCTGGCCCGCTTGGCGTGGCATATCGGCAATCGGCACACGCCGTGCCAAATTTTCAACGACCGTCTGGTGATCCGCCAGGATCACGTGCTGCGCGCGATGCTTGTGCAGTTGGGGGCGGAAATTGTTGAAACCCTCGGGCCCTTTACGCCCGAAGGCGGCGCTTATGGGCACGGTCGTACGTTTGGTCACAGCCACGACTGATGTCTGCAGACCTGCTCAAGCTGACGCAATGGTTATCGCCGGCCTTTCCGCTGGGCTCATTTGCCTACAGCCACGGTTTGGAAACAGCGATTGCGGCAGGCGACGTGTCAGACGCGTCCACGTTGCATGCGTGGCTGCTCACTGTACTGGCGGAAGGCAGCGGCCGCTCTGACGCAGCGCTATTGGCGCTCTCCCTAAGATCGGGTGCGGATCACGCCCAACTGTCCGCATTTGCCTTTGCGCTCTGCGCTTCGGCCGAGCGACGGCGCGAAACGGAAGAGCAGGGCGCGGCTTTTATCCGAACAGTGAATAAACTGACCGGCGTTGAATGGCCCGCTTTGGCGTTGCCTGTCGCCGTCGGACGCGCGGCCGGTGCGCTTGATATTCAACCGGCAACTGTCGTTGCCCTCTACCTTCAGGCGTTCTTTGGAAACCTTGTCACGATTGGCGTGCGCCATGTTCCATTGGGTCAGACCGAGGGGCAGGGTGTTCTGACCGCGCTGAACTCCGAGATTGCGCAGGTTGCTGAGGCCGCGGTGGCCATGACGCTCGACGATATCACAAATAGCGCACTTGGGGCCGATCTCGCCGCCCTACGCCACGAAACTCAGGATGTGAGGATTTTCAAGACATGAGCAGCCCGAACGGCCCTTTGCGCGTCGGAATTGGCGGACCTGTTGGAGCGGGCAAGACCACGCTCACCGAGCAGCTATGTCGCATGCTGACAGAGGATCTGTCCGTCGCTGTTATCACCAACGATATCTATACGTCCGAAGATGCCGAGTATCTGATGCGGGCGCAGGCGCTGCCGATAGAGCGTATTCGAGGCGTTGAAACCGGCGGGTGCCCCCATACAGCGATCCGCGAAGATGCGTCGATCAACCTTGCTGCTGTTGCGGATTTGCGCGCGCGCTTTGACGATCTGGATGTGATCTTGATTGAATCGGGTGGAGATAATCTTGCGGCGACCTTCAGCCCCGAACTCGCTGATCTGACCATCTATGTCATCGACACAGCTGCGGGTCAGGACATCCCGCGCAAGCGCGGGCCGGGGTTGACCAAATCCGATCTGCTGGTGGTTAACAAAACCGACCTTGCACCGCTCGTCGGCGCCGACCTGGAGGTCCTGCGGCGCGACTCGGCCACGGTCCGCGTTGAGCGCCCTACGGTGCTGATCTCGCTGACCGCCGACCCGG
>JABSSC010000121.1:0-6802 GCA_013214635.1 Paracoccaceae bacterium
AAACGCCAGCCACTGCGAAGATTGGCTTTTTGTTAATCACCGGGCGCGCCGATCGGCCTCTGCTTGAAAAAGGCAAGGCCTTGGGTATGAACAATTACCTAAAGAAACCCTTCCAACCCCCTGAGCTTAAATCGGCAATCGAAGCAATTGTTGGACGTTTGTGAGCATTCGTCGATGATCTCTTCGGATCCAATGTCAAAGTCCACGGATGCGGACGTTGCAGCAAGGCTGGTTCAAGTTATGGACTTGCTTATCAACGATTGTGCAACGCTTGAGATTGAGCTGTCCGGATTTGTTCATGATAGTAACCTGACGCGGCATGTTGGTGCGATCGAGGCCCTACAGGCTCTCGATCGGATGAACCAAACAATGCGAGATGCCCGGAGTGCTTTGCTCTGGACTGTCGAGAACCAGGAGAACGCTGCGGGCACCTTCGAAGACATTGCCAAACATATGTGTCTCGAAAGAGTGCGACGCGTGATATTGGGTCAGCCGGCGGAAAGTGATACCTCGCTGGGCGACGTTCAGATGCTGTAGTTCAGCAAAGCTCTGAAAGATCTCTTTAGACCTATTTCAGCCATTGCGTGCACGGTGTGTGCGGATGTCGGTTTTGGTTCAGAAAAGCTCGACACCATTCGCTTTGGGCGTGCGCATGGGCTGTTTTTCGGTTTCGAAGTTCGGGACGAAACGCTGTCTGGCATGACCGGTACCGGGCATGAAGCGGACTTGGCGCGCCTGCGTTCCGCCAGTGCTGTGCGCGCGGACCGGGATACCTTCGGACGCCAGATACCCAAGCGCAAAGGCGCTGTTGCGTTCACCAATGTCGGTCAGGCCCGACAACATTGATGCACCACCAAACACCTTTGCTTCCAGGCGGTGTCGCTCGGCGCCGCGTTTAACCAATGCGTTGACCAAGCGTTCCATCTCGACCGCGCCGAAACGATCATGTGGATGTTGAGAGGTGTCGGGCAAAAGAATGTGATTCATGCCGCCCAGTGACACATGCTGATCCCATAGGCACACCGCCACGCAGGACCCCAGAATGGCAGTAATTTCACCGTCTTGGGGACCGCCGATGGCCATTTCACCTTGAGCAATGTAAGAGCGTGTTTCGATCACGGCGCCACCTCTCTCCTACGAGCGGCAATCGACCCAGTCGTGCTGTCGAGTATTGCCTGTGCCATGTCGGCAAGATCAACGGATCGCTCAACAGCGCCGCTTTGTCGTGCGGCGCGCGGCATTCCGTCCACCACGCAGGTGTCGCCCGACTGGGCCAGAGTTCGCGCGCCGGCCGATCTCAGGGCCGCCATACCATCCGCGCCGTCCCGTCCCATGCCAGTCAACAGCACGGCCACGCATTTCTTGGCCGTCGGAACCGCCGAATGAAACAACCGGTCAACCGACGGCACGTAGAGCGCGGATTCATCCTCGCGCACGGGGCGAACGCCCGCCCCACTTTTTTCAAGTTCGAGGTGATGGTCGCCCCCGGGAGCGAATAAGATTTCACCCTGACGCAAAGGCAGGTCTTCGTCACCCGACCGCACCGTAGGAGCGACCGAGTTTTCCAACCTCCGGCAGAAGCTTTCAAGAAAGGCCCGCGGCATGTGCTGCGCCACAACGGTCGGAGGGCATCCGGAGGGGAACTCCTTCAAGATCTGACTCAAGGCTTCAACGCCACCGGTTGAACTACCGATCAGAACAAATTTCCCGTTCCACGCAAATTGACTTGGCTTGGCTGAGCGACCTGAACGCTCCGCATCATGCGGCTTTGGCGGACCAACGCGCGCATTTGCGGCCGTCAGAAGCGTTTGGATAAGGCCAGCATACATGCTGGGGTCATGCATGAAGCGTTTCAGGTCAATACAGTCAATGGCCCCTAGCGAGAGCGCCTTGATCGCTACGTCGCTGTTTTCCTGGGCCCGGTTTGATACCATTATGGTCGGAGTCGGACGCAGCCGCATCAAGTGCTCCAAAAACACCAGACCGTTCATCCGTGGCATTTCAACATCGAGCGTGATGACGTCGGGGTTCAAACGTTTGATCGCCTCGCGCGCAGCATAAGGATCTGTCGCCTCGCCGATCACTTCCAATCGGGGATCGGTATCTATGACCGTGCGGAGCATTGCCCGAATTGTTCGACTGTCATCGACGATTAGAACCCGCGCGGGTCGCCCCGAAATCTGCATCATCCGTCACTCTTGTCCCGGCATTCGAATCACCGGGACAAGAAGACCTCGTTGGCCTGAAGATAGTGTTAGGCCGCTTACTCCGCGGCGAGGGTTACAACTTCAGGCATACGGTCGAGCTGTGCTTCGGCCCCATCCTGACGGCGGCGGACAAGCACAAACATCGCTGGTGTGAAGTAGAGTGAGACGATCGACGACAGCAGAACGCCTCCAGCCACAGCCATTGCAAAGGGTGGCCAGAACCCGCCACCACCAAGGATGAGCGGCAGAAACCCAGCAAAAGTTGTCAGCGTCGTGGAAAAGATATGCCTGCTCGAACGGGCAACGACGTCCGCCATTGCCATCCGATCACCCGCAGCGGCCTGCCGATCGGCCTGCAAAGCCGACAGAAGGACAATGGCCGCGTTGATCGATACACCGATTGAGCCAATCACACCGATCACAGCATTGATCCCAAAGGGAAACTGGAACACTGCAAGCGCAAGGATCGACAGGCCGGCCGACAGCCCCGCCGCAACAAATGTCACCGCTGACAGCCGGAAGGACTGGAACGCCAACACGACCGTTGCAATCGACAAGGTGACGATAAGTCCAAGCGACGCGAGCAAGTTGTTCAGCGTAGAGGATCGTGCATCGCTGTCGCCACCAATCTCCACAGTGTACCCCGTGGGCAGAACAAACCCTGCCGCATCAATGGCTTCGCGCACTTGCGCCAAAGCCTCTTCTGGCAAGACGCCGAATTGAACGAAGGCTTGCACCGTGTTCACACGATCACCGTTGCGCCGCGTGATGGGCGTCTCGCCGGGCACCAATGATACCTCGGCAAGCGCGGAGAGCGGGACGGACGCAATGCGCCCTGCGGCCATCACGCTCTGTGCGCCCGGGATGGTCAGTGGCAGGTCGGCGACCCGTTGCGGATCCTGACGGATCGCAGCCTCGTACTGTACGCGCACGGGCAAACGTTCGGTTCCTTCCAAAAGTGCCCCACCCGTTGCGCCATCCAGCGCTTCCCGCATTTGGGTCGACACAGCGGCAAGGTCAGGTTGAGCGCACGTGCAGCATCCTCATCAACGTCCAAGCGCAGCTCAGGGGCACCCCCTGGCAAAGATGTGCGAACCACCGTGATCGCAGGTTGCGCTTCTACAATCTGGCGCAGCTCTTCGCCCAGAACGCGCAATGTCTCAACGCTTTCCCCAACCAGGCGAAGCTCGACAGGAGCATTGACAGGCGGGCCTTGCACCAGATCGCGCACGAGGATGCGCGCCTCTGGGAAGGCTGCGGAGAGTTCGATCTGAAGGTCTGGCACCAAGCGCGCGGTCGCATCATTGGACGCCGTCGTGATCAACCCTTGCGCAAACCCCGGGGCTCGGTCGCGATTACTTACGATATTATAATAAAACGCCGGCCCTGATTTTCCCACGATCCAGCTACGACCAGTGATATCGGCCTCTTGGGCCAACAGTTGGTCGATGTCCCGCGCAAGGGCTTGGGTCGCAACGATCCCTGTGCCTTCGGCAAGCTCGACTTCGATGTAGAACTGGTCACGCTCGACGCCCGGAAAGAACTGCTGGGTCAGTGTCGGCATGGCCAGAAATCCAGTGATCGGCAAGACCAAGGATACAGCAATCGCCCTCACTGGGTTCGTGACGGCCCACCGCAGGGATGTCAGAAACGCACGGGACAGCATGGTGGACTTTCGCGACGTTTCCGGCACTGCCCGCAGCACCCAGCCAGCGATTGCAGGCGTGATTGTCACCGCAATCACAAAGGACCAAACAAGCATCGTGACAACGGCAATCGCAATCGAGCCAACAAAGTCGCCCGCCGGCCCTGGCAAAAGGATCATCGGGGTAAATGACAATGCGGTGGTGACGGTCGAGGCCAGAAGTGGCGCAAACAATCTGCGCACGGCCTGCTGAACAGCGGCGGCGCGTGTCGCTCCGCCCTGAAGCCGCTGCCCAACATCGTCCGTCATCACGATAGCTGCATCAACCAGCAGCCCCAGCGCCACGATCAATCCGGTGACCGACATTTGGTGGATGGGCAAGCCAATGATGTTCATCGTCATCAGTGTTGCCAGAGACACCAGCGGCAGAACGGCAGCGACGATCAGGGCCGAGCGCAGTCCGAGTGTTACAAACAGGATCACAACGACCAGCGCCATCCCAAGTGCCATATTGGTGGCAACCTCGGTCAACCGTTCTGCCGTGTAGGCGCTTTGATCAAAAACGATCTCAGCCTGCATGGACTGCGGCAGGGTCGATTGAAAAGCCGTCACAACCTCGCGCGCCTGCGCCATCCAGGCATCAACCTGAAGCCCATCTTCAATCCGGGCCGAGACAAGGATCGCGCGTGCGCCATCTTGAAACACAGCCTCGGAAACTGGCATGCGCGGGCCGCGGTCAACCTGTGCAATGTCCCCAAGATACGTCACGCGCCCACCGTCGCCACGCTGCACCACTGTTTCGCGCACACGGTCAAGCGAACTGAACTCACCCTCCACGCCCAATGCAAATTCAGCCGTGCCACCTTGGAAAACCCCGGCTGGCAGACGCGCATCCGCCGCAGACAGGCTTGCTGCGATTTGCCCCGGTGACACACCAAGAGCCGCTGCCTTGGCGGGATCAAGTCGCACCAAAACTTCCTCTTCTGGAACGCCGTACTGCTCGACAAGTTTGGTGCCCGGAACACTTCGCAGCGCATCTGCCAGATCCTCGGCATAGCGTGACATCACGGTCAGCGTCACGCCGTCCGACAGGGCACTCAACGCGACGGTCGTGGCAAACGCACCGGCACCATCGCTGAAAAAGTCCGGCGCCCCAACGCCTTGGGGGAATGTTGCGCGCGCATCGTCCAGCGCATCGCGAACCTCTGACCAAACTTGCTCAATGCGGTCCGCCGCGAGCGTCTCGACCAACTCGACCGAGACAATCGAAATTCCCGTACCAGACGTGCTTTCGATCACGTCAACTTCCGGAATTTCCCGAAGCACTGTTTCGATCTCGGTCGTAACCAATGCTTCGACCTGTGCGGGCTCTGCACCCGGATAAACCGTTGTGACCGTGGCAAAGAGGTTGGTGATCGTCGGATCTTCCTGCCGACCGATTGACAGAAGCGCCGAGAGGCCGCCTGCAATGATCACCAAAAGGGCGAGCGCAACCAATCTGGGCTGGCGGAACGTAAGGGTTTCCATTACTCCGCCCCCGCGCCCAGCACGACAATCTGACCCGGCACCAGCCGGTGCAGACCGCTCGCGACAACCTCACCACCTTCAGGCAACGCTCCCCGAACAAAGGCTTCCGTGTCGCGGGTATGGAGGACTTCAACGGCCTCAACACCAACAGGTGCCACTTCACCTGCCTGTGGAGGCACAAAGACTCGCCACGATCCGTTGGGGCCGCTCCCAAGCGCGGAAAGTGGCACCCATGTCCCGGACTGTTCCACCTGCTGCGCGATCACGACATCAACCACAGCGCCATAGGCCACGCGAGCGCCGTCCTGCAGGCGCAGAACGACATCGCGCGTACGGGTCGCCGGATCTACGTTGGGGGAAATCTGGAACACATCTGCCGTGTACGCGTTCGCGCCGCTCTCCACGGTAACGGTGTCACCCACCGTTAATGCGTCTGCCAAAGTTGTTGGAACGCCAAGACGCACCCGAATGCTGTCATTTTCCAAAAGTTGGACAACCGCCTGACCGCCGCCAAGGCGTTGACCCGTGTCGGCCAGTCGGGACGCCACGGCACCATCAAACGGTGCACGCAGTTCAGATTTCTAAATCTGCACGTCCAACTCAATCAGACCTGCATCAACCTCGGCGATGCGGGCCACGATCTCGTCTTCGGTAAACGCCACTTCGTCCAATCGCTGGGACGATGCGAAACCGCGTTCTTGGAGCGCGCGCTGGCGTTCGGCGGTGGCAACAGCCAAGGCCAGCTGCGCCTTCAGCGCGTCCTTGCTCGCGAGAAGCTGCGACCGACGCGCTTCAAGCGTCCGGGTGTCGAGTTGGGCAATCAGATCGCCTTTTCTGACGCGAGCGCCTTCGTCGGCCAGAATCTCGGTCAGCGTGCCGCCTGTCTCAAATCCCAGCATCACATCCTGGCTGGGTTCGGTCTGACCAAAAAAGCGGCGCTCAATATCGTATCCATCCGCAAACTGCAGGCGGTGAGCTTCAACGATCACCGGTGGCACGGGATCAGGTTGAGGAACGGCGTCAGCGCGTTCGGACAGGACCACGGCCCCACCTATTGCAAGCGCTGCGGCACCAGCCACAACACCAGATGTAACAGAGACCGTCAAAGCAGAGCGCAGCACTCCGCGACGTGGCGTTTTTTCCCGTGACATGGCGTTCTCCCTTGCCAATGTTAGCGTTGCTTACATATGTTACTAATGCTAACTTTGGCAAGAAAAAAGGATGGCAGTGTGACCAATACCCTGACAGAAAACAAGAAAAACTCTAAATCAGGCGCTTATCATCATGGTGATCTTCGGGCTGCGCTGGTTAGTGCGACCCGGGATTTGGTGGAGGAAAAGGGCCCCGATCGATTCTCTGTCGCTGACGCTTGTCGCGCCGCTGGTGTGTCGACAGCTGCCCCGTATCGCCACTTCAGCGATAA
>JABSSC010000121.1:6901-10746 GCA_013214635.1 Paracoccaceae bacterium
GACCAATGGCTTGGTTGCAGGGCGAGAGATTTTTCGGGGTTCTGTTGGGGCCCTTGCGGCAACAGCGGCGGCTGTATCGCTAACCGGCTGATTCAACAATTCGTTCAAGCTACTCATCACACTCAATACCTTTTACTCGTTTTACGCTTGGTCCCTACAATAGGACCCCACTTGTTCATTCACTCATGTGGGACGTGCCAGACTGCCCACTCCACCGGCACGCCCCCAACCCACGAAAACGACGCCGATACGCAACGTCCTTCTCAACTCGCTACCCGCTCGACACTCTGGGTGGCAGACGCGCCAACCGGTACGAGACAAGGTATCCAATAGATCACGGGCAGGTTTGGGGCGCGGACCGAATGGATCGTGACACAAATATGAACGCCCGGGCGCTGCAGGTCAAAAGTGTTAGCGATGGATTTCCAAAGCAGAAACAAAGCCCGTGGCGCTCGATCGAAATTCCGAAACTGCCCAAGTTTTTCGTCGAATTGTCTTTAAATCCGAGACAACGCCTCCCCGCCAAATGTGTTCAGGCCGTCAATTTCGCGTGAATCTCGCAGGATCAACAGTTTGTTTACACCTCAGATGCCCCAAAAACGGTGCGGACTTGCAACGTAAAGCTGGTTCAAAGGACGCTGATCCGGGAACAATGTGGCGCTAAACCGCGCTGATTCTCAACGTATCGGAGCTTTCAGGTCAACGTCCGCAGCGATAAGAGCCGCCCGGACAGATCGCGCAATCTCCAAGGCCCCGGGCGTGTCCCCGTGCACGCAAATGGTCGAGATGTCGGTGGGTATTTTCGCCCCAGACGCCGTCAGTATCGCGCCCGCCTGCACCATCTCCACCATTCGGGCTGCCGCTGTATCGGCATCGTGGATCACCGCTCCAGGCTGCCCGCGAGGGACCAGCGTCGCATCCTCGGCATAGGCGCGGTCGGCAAAGATCTCAAACGCCACCTGCAGGCCCAGCCCTTCGGTCGCCGGCGCCATGGCCGTGCCGGGCAGAATGAACAGCACTGCATCCGATGCGACAGAGGCGACCGCCTCAAAACAGGCGCGCGCAAGCGTTTCGTCTTCGCAGGCCATATTGGACAGCGCCCCGTGAAGCTTGACGTGATTAAGTGCCCCACCTTCAGCGCGCGCTATCGCCTGTAGCGCGCCGATCTGATAGCGGATCATCGCGGCAAGTTCCTGATGATCCACATGCATCCGGCGGCGACCAAATCCCTGCAAATCCGGAAAACCGGGATGCGCGCCAATCGCGACCTCTGCCGCAAGCGCCGCACGAACCGTTTTCGTCATCACCAACGGGTCGCCCCCATGGTATCCGCAGGCGATGTTGGCGGACGTAATCACACCCAGCAATTCTTCGTCCTGGCCCATGGTCCAAGCGCCATAGCTTTCGCCCATATCGGCGTTCAGATCGATTGATACGGCCATTTCAGTGATCTCCTTCATCGCCCGCAACAGCGCCGCTGATCAGGTTATGCGTCAGAAGTTCTGCCGCGTCACGCGGATCGCGGATTAGCGGCTGAATACCATCGGAAAGCGCGGCCAACTCTGCTTCAATCGCCTTTCGTGCGGACAAGGCCTCCTCCCGCGACACCTGCAGAAACTGAATTTCAGCCCCCGGTGCCATCTGCGCAACCCGAACGAGATCGGCGGATATGACCGTGCCGATCCGCGGGTATCCGCCCGTTGTCTGGCAGTCCGCCAAAAGCACGTAAGGCGCGCCGGACCCAACAGCCTGAATATCACCGGGGACGACAACATCAGAGACCAGTGACAATTGACCGGGCGCGATCAATTCCGGTCCATCGCCAAGCGCAATGCCAACGCGGTTTCCCCGTCCACTATGGCGATAGCTCGCATCAAAGAAGCTCGTTCTGCTGTCGTCTGAAAATAACCTCGTTTGCGGTCCTGCCAGAATTCGAACTGGACCGTGCAACTTGCGATCAACTGGCCTTGTCAAACATCGAGGACTCAGGTCGCAGGCGGCAACCGGACTTAGGGTGTCGCCGTCACCTAACTTACGTCCAATCCCCCAATCTACGCGCGCCGACGCCGAACCATAGACAAGGTCCGCCTCAAACCCGCCAGCAACCGAAAGATAGCCATAAACACTCCCAAGCGCCGCGCCGATGTTCAGGACATCTCCGTCTTGCAACACGTGGAGTGCCCACCACGGAATACGCTTGCCATTGATATCTGCGACCATCTCGGCCCCCGTCAGCGCGATACGAACCGCGCCGCCAACCGCCCGGAACGCCCCACCGGCAACCGCCATCTCCAACGCCGGCGTTGCCCGTTGCGCGAAAAGAGCCGCGGCCTCAGCAAGCGCGGGCCGATCCATTGCCCCTCCACGCGACAGCCCGAGCGCCAGCACGCCTTCGCGCCCACCGTCCTGCAGCGACAATCCCGGAGAGGATCGTTCGATGATCAGCTTGCCGGTCATCCTCTGATCTCTTTCAGTGGCGCTTCCGGATCTAACTCCGCGAATTCCTTTGCCCCGACAGGAACCAACTGCAACCGCATACCAGGCGAGAGCGCCACTGGGCTTGCGGCCTGAGGAAGAAACGGACGAAAGGCCGCCTGCCCCACTTGCCGCCATCCGGTCTGCGCAGGCACGGCGAAAATCACAAGCTGGCGTGCCGCAACGACAACGGCGCCGGGCGATACTTTGGGCGTCAACCCGGCCTGCCGGGGGATGTCCCACGCGTTGGGCAGTAGCCCGAGATAGGGCTGACCGGGCGCAAACCCGAGGGTCAGCACCCTCAACGGAGCGGCACAAAGCGCGTCAATTGCCTCGGACCCCGCCACCCCAACCAGCGCGGCGACGTCCTCAAGCTGCGGCGCATACGCACCCTCAAAGCAGACCGGCACAGCATACACCGGCTGCGGCTCCGCATCTCCCGGGGACACAGCTTCGGGCAACAAGGCTTCGACCCGCGCCGCGAGCGTTGCGAGATCCACCAGAAGCGGGTCAAACCGCACATAGACCGACACGAGCGCAGGCGCGATTTCCAGCACGCCCGGGATCGATGCGCGCTCGATCACCCGCGCCGCGTCAATCGCCAGCGCATTCGCATCCAGATCAAGCTTGTCGGCAAACCGGATGAGCAGACCGTCCTCCCCAAGCCCTGTTACCTCGCCGCGGATCATGGCGTGCTCCAAGGTGTCACGTCGCCCTGCACCCCGGTCCATGCGTCGGGAACAAGCGCGCGACCCAAGACCCGATCTGGGTTGGTAGGAGGTGGCATCTGAATTCCGTCGAGCCTGACAAATCCGAACCGTGAATAGTAGGGCGCATCACCGACAAGCAGCACACGCGCCCAGCCTTTCGCGCGGTCCAGGCTCTCGCGGATCAACCACCCGCCAAGCCCCTCGCCCTGTCGGGTGGGGTGAACGGCAATCGGTCCCAAAAGCAGCGCGTCAGCCTCTCCCACACGAACGGGCCAATACCGGATGGCCCCAACAATGATGTTCGTACTGTCGCGTGCAACCATCGACATGTCTGTCACAGGGTCCGATCCGTCGCGCAACCTGTAGGACGACAAAGCCTCCCGACCCGGCGCAAAACACAGGTCATAAAGGGCCTCCACCTCCCACCAATCTTCTGCGCGTTCCTCGGCGAGCCGGTCCACCTGCACACCGCCCCTGTATTTTTGTTGCTGGTCAACCGCCTAGCACGAGGCTAACTCAGGCACAAATACCACACGCAGGGTGCCCCAATGTTCTATGAACCCAAAGACGGTCACGGCCTTCCCCACAATCCTTTCAATGCCATTGTCACGCCGCGACCCATCGGCTGGATTTCGACACGCGGCGCGGACGGGCACGAAA
>JABSSC010000122.1 GCA_013214635.1 Paracoccaceae bacterium
CGATGCCTGCACCCCGCGCCCACTCCGCGACCTTCAGATCGCGCCTAAATGTCCAGGACGTTCCCGTCTCTTCCGAGGCATAGATCGCGCCCGCCCCAACCTCGCGCACAACGCCCGCAAGCGCGTCCACCGCGTCCCCGACGCGCACAACCAATCCGCACCCAAGCGCCTTCAACGCCTCATCCAGCGCGCCCAGCGTCTCCAACAAGAACCCAAACTGCCGCTCCGACGCCTCGGCCTGCGCCCAATACTCCGGCTCAATCACGTAAACCGGCACAACAGGCCCACGCGCCGCCGCTGCCGCCAGTGCCGGATTGTCCTCGACCCTCAGGTCGCGCTTGAACCAGAAGACTGAAAGACCCATGCGCTTCTTTGTTTCCCAAATACTCCCGCCGGAGGCGCGCCCTGCCCATCCGGGCAGGGCAAAAAATCATGCGCCAGAGCCGCTCCCTTGACTTAGCGCGGCCCTCGCACAGTCCAGCCCTTGCACCGCCCTACCCAGCCGCTAGAACTGCCCCATGTCCGAGCCTCAACCGATTTTCCTCGCCGAGTATCAACCGCCTGCCTATCTCGTGCAGGACGTCCACCTCACCTTTCAGCTTGATCCAAAGCACACCCGCGTGACCTCGCGGATCGCGTTTACGCCGAACCCCGATGGTCCCGGCGGTCCGCTCAGCCTCGACGGGATCGGGCTCAAGCTCATCTGGGCGCGCATCGACGGCACCCCGGTTGAACCGATGCCGCGCGACGGCGGCATCACAGTCGCCGCCCCCGACACGCCCTTTGTCTGGGAAGCTGAGGTCGAGATTGACCCGGCCGCCAACACCGCCCTCGAAGGCCTCTATATGTCGCGCGGCATGTATTGCACGCAATGCGAGGCCGAGGGCTTTCGCAAAATCACCTACTATCCCGACCGGCCCGATGTGATGGCCCCCTTCACGGTCCGCATCAAAGGCCCGCAACCGATCCTGCTGTCAAACGGCAACCCGACCGGCGCGGGCGACGGCTGGGCCGAATGGCACGACCCTTGGCCCAAACCGGCCTATCTCTTCGCGCTCGTCGCGGGCGACTTGATCGCGCATTCTGATCAATTCACCACGGCCTCGGGCCGCGCGGTCGATCTCAACATCTGGGTCCGCCCGGGAGATCAGGACAAGGCCGACTACGCCATGGACGCGCTCATACGCTCCATGCGCTGGGACGAAGAGGTGTACGGGCGGGAATACGATCTCGACGTCTTCAACATCGTCGCCGTTGACGATTTCAACATGGGCGCGATGGAGAACAAGGGGCTGAACATCTTCAACTCCAAATACGTGCTCGCCAGCCCTGAGACCGCGACAGACCGCGATTTTGAGCTGATCGAAGGCATCATCGCGCATGAGTATTTTCACAACTGGACCGGCAACCGCATCACCTGCCGCGACTGGTTCCAGCTTTGCCTCAAGGAGGGTCTGACCGTCTTCCGCGATCAGCAATTCTCGGGCGATATGCGCAGCCACGCGGTCAAGCGCATCGACGACGTGCTCGCGCTGCGCGCCCGCCAGTTCCGCGAGGATGCGGGCCCCCTCGCCCATCCCGTCCGCCCCGAAAGTTTCATTGAGATCAACAACTTCTACACCTCGACCGTCTATGAAAAGGGTGCCGAGGTCATCGGCATGCTCAAAACGCTCGTGGGCGATGAAGGTTACGCCCGTGCGCTTGACCTCTACTTCGACCGTCATGACGGGGATGCCGCCACCATCGAAGACTGGCTGCAGGTTTTCGAAGACGCCACGGGCCGTGACCTGACCCAATTCAAACGGTGGTATTCCCAAGCCGGAACGCCGCACCTGACGGTCAGCGACAGCTTTGAGGACGGCACCTACACACTCACCTTCCGGCAAGAGACCGCGCCGACCCCCGGCCAACCCGACAAGGCCCCACAGGTCCTGCCCATCGCGGTTGGTCTGTTGAACGACAACGGCGCAGAGGTCGTCCCGACCACCGTCCTTGAAATGACGGAAACCGAACAATCCTTCACTTTCGACGGCCTCGCATCGCGCCCCGTCCCGTCGATCCTGCGCGGCTTTTCCGCGCCGGTGATCCTCACGCGAGAGATGCCCGACAGCGACACGGGCCACCTGCTGGCCCATGACACCGACCCCTTCAATCGGTGGGAGGCGGGCCGCAAGCTGACCAAAGACACGCTGATCGCGATGGTCACCGACGGCGCAGCGCCCAGTGCGGCCCTCCTCGACGCGCTTGGACGGGTCTTGCGCGACGACAGCGCCGACCCCGCCTTCCGCGCCCTCGCCCTCGGCTTGCCGTCCGAAGATGACATCGCACAATCTCTCTTCACCGCAGGCCACACGCCGGACCCAACCACGATCCACACGACCCGTCGCAAACTTCTGGCCGCGATCGGCGCGCATCTGGAACCCGACCTGCGCACAACGCTCGACGCCATGACCGTCCCCGGCCCCTACAGCCCAGACGCAGCCGATGCAGGAAAGCGGGCGCTGCGCCTGACCGCGCTGCGGCTTTTGACCCCCGTCGATGGCGGCGAAGCGGCCAAAGCCGTGTTTAAAAACGCCGACAACATGACCGAGCAACTCGGCGCACTTGCCGCTCTGCTGGCCGAAGGCGTGGGCGACGCCGCACTCGACACGTTCTATCAACAGTGGAAATCGGACCGCCTCGTCATGGACAAATGGTTCGCCCTGCAAACCAGCCTTGCCCTCGCCGAGACCGCAGTGGAAATCACCAATTCCCTCACACAACACCCTGATTTCGATTGGAAAAACCCCAATCGCTTCCGCTCCGCCATCGGAGGGTTGGTGTCAAACACCGCCGGGTTCCACGCCCCGGATGGCGCGGGATACCGCCTTTTGGCGGATTGGCTTATCCGGCTCGATCCGGTCAATCCTCAAACTGCGGCGCGCATGTGCGCGGCCTTTGAAACCTGGCGCCGCTATGATGCGGACCGGCAGTCGCTGATCGGTGCCGAACTGGCACGTATCGCCCAAACACCTGATCTGTCGCGCGACACGTCCGAGATGATCGGGCGCATTCGCGATGCCTGACCCGCTGGTCGTCACCCGCCCCGCACGGGCGCCCGCACCGATGATCACGGTGGCGCTTATCTGGATTGCGGGCCTCCTTGCGACCTTTCTCATCGATGCAGCGCTTTGGATGATCGCAATTCTGCTCGCCTTCACGTTTCCGGCGATGTGGGACGCGGCCAAAAACCGCGTCAGCCGCCTGCGTCTCGACGACGAAACACTCTCGTGGTCCAACGGCGTGTCAGAGGCACAAATCCCGCTCGACCGGATCGAACATGTCAGCCTTCACACCGGGCTCGACTTCTCGCAACGCGCGCGGATCAAGCTGAAAACAGGTGAAAAAACACGAATACCGGCCGATTGCCTGCCGCCACGCCGCCAGCTTGACGCGGCGCTGGCCGCGCGCGGGATTCCGCACACCCGATCGCTCTTCATGCGGTAATCGGCCACCATGGTTTTGCAGAATTTTTCTTCTATGATATTTAGACATAAAGACGTTGCATTAATGTGGGACACGCCAACATCATGCGTGACCGAATAGACCCTTTGATCGCAGAACGGGCGCCGTGGCTCTTCGCCGACCGCCTCTGGACGAATACGGCCCGCTTGGGCCTTGACCGATTGCTGTCCTATGAAGACTGTATCGAGCTGGGCAATCATTTCCGCGACATGACCGCCGACGACATCATGATCGAGATGGAGGCGATGCTCGCCCGCGACGTTGAGGTTTCGGGGCTGGAAAACATCCCCCGCCACGGACCGGCACTGATCGTGGCGAACCACCCTACCGGGATTGCCGATGGGATCATTCTGAACTCCATCCTGCGACCGCTGCGCTCCGACGCGTTCTACTATGCCAATTCCGACATCCTGCGGGTGTTGCCGCAGTTTGAGGCAATGATCGCGCCGGTGGAATGGCGCGAAGACAAACGCAGCCGCGCCAAAACGCGCGAAACGATGACCTATACCCGCAAGGCCATCGACGAAGGTCGGCTGGGCGTGATCTTCCCCTCGGGTCGCCTTGCCAAACGGCGCGGGCTGAAATTGCACGAACGCCCGTGGATGGCGTCCGCGGCAATGATCGCGCGCAAGTTCGACCTCGAGGTGATCCCGGTCAACATCCGCTCGCGCAACTCCGCGCTCTTCTACCTCTTCGACCTGATCCATCCGAGCTTACGCGACATCACGCTGTTCTATGAAACTCTGAACAAATCCCACCAACCCTTCCGGCTGAGCATCGGCGAGCCGATCTCCCCGTCGGCCCTGCCCGCGAAGTCCGAAGAAGGGATCGAGATGCTGCGTCAGGAAACACTGGCCCTCGGCGGGCGCTACGCCCCCACGGTCTCGATCGTGGAAAACACCCGCAAACTGCGCTTCGGACGCAAGGTCGGGCCCAGCTATTGATCGGTCAGGGGGCGCTGCCCCCTCGGCGCATGCGCGCCTCACCCCCGGGATATTTGAGGATCAATGGAAGCAGGGCCGCCATCTCCATTGATCCAAAAATATCCCAGAGCGCGAGACAGCGTCTCGCATCATTCTTCCACCAAACAATAGTCCTGCTGTCGGACCCAGGCGCGCATGTCTTCGCGTTTGCGGGTTTGAACCATTGGGCCCCAATCGGCGGCAATGCCGCCACCTCCGGCCGAGACGACACCGTCCCGCGGCACGGTTTCGGCCCAGATGCGGATGGCACAGCTTAAGTTCGCGGACCCGTCTTTCAACGCCTCGCCAGAGCGCGCGTCACACCCATAGCCACGGGCAGTGGCGGGCGAAATCTGAACCAGGCCGAACCACCGGCCGCCGCCGCCCACAGCCGTTTGCCGCCAGGTGCTTTCATGTTCCGCAAGTGCAGAGATCAGGCCGGTCCAGAACGCGGCGCGCTGTTCCTCCTCCGCTTGCGGGTAGGCCGGGCACCACTGCGCAATGTCGGATGGCACAACATCGGTCAGAGCCGCCCCATGTGACCCCAGAGCAGCCAAGGTCGCTTCGGTCCACGTCTCACCTTCCGGTTTGAAATCCCATTTCGCGACGGGCGGCGCGCTCGCCTCCTCAACCGGTGCCTCATCTGCACCCTCGTCGCACGCGGAGAGTATCGTCAGCGCCGCCGCTCCGGCCCAAAGCACATATTTTGACACGGGCGCCGTGCCTCCCTGCTCTTGTGCCCCTCGCGCATCAGACAAACACGGTCAGTTGCGCGCTGACAAGAGGCGATCTGGCGCAGGACCGCTTGCCCCCGTGTCCGGCTTGACCTAAACCTCGCCCGTCACAGTCATTTCAACAAGGCGCGACCCATGCTCGACCTGACTTTCGAAGCCCCCAAACCCACCGTCATCTCTGGCGCGAAGGAAGACTGGGAACTCGTCATCGGGATGGAAGTCCACGCGCAGGTCGCCACCAACGCCAAGCTCTTCTCGGGCGCCTCGACGCAGTTCGGCGCCGAGCCCAACAACAACGTGGCCTTCGTCGATGCCGGCATGCCCGGCATGTTGCCGGTGATCAACGAGGAATGCGTCGCACAAGCCGTGCGCACAGGGTTGGGGCTCAAGGCCGAAATCCACCTCAATTCCGCCTTTGACCGCAAGAATTACTTCTACCCCGACCTTCCTCAGGGATATCAGATCAGCCAGCTCTATCACCCCATCGTCGGCGAAGGCGAAGTGATCGTGGAACTGCGCGAGGGTGTGGGCCGCGTCGTACGGATCGAGCGTATTCACTTGGAACAGGATGCGGGAAAGTCGATCCACGACATGGACCCCGCGATGTCGTTCGTGGACCTCAACCGAACCGGTGTCGCGCTGATGGAGATCGTCTCGCGCCCCGACATCCGCGGGCCGGAAGAGGCGGCGGCCTATATCTCAAAACTGCGCCAAATCATGCGGTATTTGGGCACCTGCGACGGCAACATGCAAAACGGCAACCTCCGCGCCGACGTCAACGTCTCGATCTGTCGTCCCGGCGATTATGAGAAGTATCGCGAAACAGGCGATTTCGGGCATCTGGGGACGCGGTGTGAGATCAAGAACATGAACTCCATGCGCTTCATCCAGCAAGCCATTGAATATGAAGCCAAACGTCAGATCGCCATCGTCGAAGCCGGCGGCGCGGTCGATCAGGAAACCCGTCTCTACGACCCCGACAAGGGCGAGACGCGGTCGATGCGCTCAAAAGAAGAGGCGCATGATTACCGCTATTTCCCTGACCCCGACCTGCTGCCGCTGGAGATCGAACAGGCTTGGGTCGATGACATCGCCGCTGCACTGCCCGAATTGCCCGATGCCAAGAAGGCGCGGTTCATGGAGGGGTTCGGCCTGACCGACTACGACGCCAGCGTGCTTACGGCAGAGGTTGAGGCCGCCGCCTATTTTGAATCCGTGGCCGAAGGGCGTGACGGTAAGCTCGCCGCGAACTGGGTCATTAACGAGCTATTCGGACGGCTCAAGAAAGAAGACCACGATATCACCTCGTCGCCGGTCAGCCCGGCACAACTGGGCGGAATCGTCGACCTGATCACCAAGGGTGACATCTCAGGCAAGATCGCCAAGGACCTGTTCGAGATCGTCTATACCGAAGGCGGCGACCCGGCCGAGATCGTGGAATCCCGCGGTATGAAGCAGGTCACCGACACCGGCGCGATCGAAGCCGCCGTGGACGAGGTCATCGCCGCCAACCCCGCACAGGTCGAAAAAGCCAAGCAAAATCCAAAACTTGCGGGCTGGTTCGTCGGTCAGGTGATGAAGGCGACGGGCGGCAAGGCCAACCCCAAGGCCGTGAATGAGATCGTGGCGAAGAAGCTGGGGTCGTAGTACGGACAGTTACGGATCGCGGGCTGCAAGGAAACCACCCTTCAGCTCAGGCAGCGTGTTGCCGCCGTAGATAACACCGGACATGCTTTGCGCACCACTTTCGTGGAAGTCACCCTGCAGACTGCTCGGTCCCACGAGCGTAAAGGGCAGCCCCCCGATATACGCAAAGACTTCAACATTATTGGAGGAAAACCGACCATTCTCTTCCACCGCAGTGCCGCTGACATCAAACGTTGCCGTTCGACCGCCTAACTCAATCCGATTGTTGGCAAAGTTGGCAGTTGCTGAGAACTACAGGACGACGCGCTCTGAAGGTTCGGCCTTGGCGCCGCTCACTCCTTCAGGGAAAGAGCAGCCCGCTGTAGTCGCCTTACACCCCCGAGGAGGTTGAAATTAAAGAAATGTGTGAGGTGATGGAATGCCTTTTTGCTTGTATTGAGGGTCAACAAACCGACTGCTCTGTTGTTAAGTGCGACCGACCAAATACGCACGTTGAACACGGGGTAGAGATTTGGCTAGTGAGAGAGCAAGTTGCATAAGAATGCTGGGATATGGCGTCATACATCTTCTTCTATGCTATATAGGCTTGTATGATCCCGATAGTTTTAGCCACACGAGAGTATTTCCTCTCGTTTATTTACTTATCGTTTTTGGCCCAATTGCTTTTGCCATAGAAAACTGTGTCAGACTATACTTGCGGAGTACTGAAAATGAGTGATTTCACCGTGAATTTTGTGGAACTTCAGCAATCTTCAGAGAATGAAGTTTCAAGGACATAGCCGGTCGCCACGACGTCACCCGACCGGTTGGTAATCCGGGCAACGCCAGATCCATCACTAAAGACCGCAAGTGTCTCGGTTTCGAGACCTTCCACGCTCTCGACGGAGGACGACCCGGAACATCCCACAGCCAGAAGCACGCAACCCATCCAACCGGTGCTCTTGCGCATCGCGTTCCCCTCGAAGGAATTAGCTCACTTGAACTAACCTTATCCGCCCGCCGCCCAGCCACAACTCGTTTTTGGACGGTTCTTCTGGTCGCGTTTGGTCCGGGATTGATAGAACGGGTTGCACGCCCTTTTCGTTACACTATAACTCTCCGCGATCCACCGCTGGGAGCGTCACACACCATGTCTGGGAACCGAGGCGCAACCTCGCTGAAATCAAAGCGTCGGTCGACCAATCCGATGCAGGACTATGACAGTCTTCCCAAGGAACTTCGGGAATGGACCGCGCAGGCGATGTTGCCGTGGCGGGCGCGTTCTGTGCACAGCGCGTATCGCAAAGCCTTGGCGCGCACGGGTGATCCTGTGGCCGCACTGGCCGAACTCGACCGGCTTCAGCGCGAAAAAGTGGCCCGCGACACCCGCGCGGTCTGGGGCGATGCGCATCCCAACTGTGCCGGGCAACAGGCCCGAGCCTAGCCGCAGCAGCCGTTGGTGCAGCGCGTCTCAGAGATCGGCTGAAGATCCTCGTCAATGATCGCCAACTCACCCGTCAGGGTCGGTACCGGCACGTGCAGCGCCGCGGCCATGTTGAACAGCACTTTGGCCTCAAGCGTCGCATCACCTGCCTGTTCAAGCGCGGCCAGTTTGCGCTCGGTCAGACCGGTCAGCTTGGCCAGTTTCGGACGCCCGATCTTGCGGGCTGTTCTGATCTGTTTG
The DNA here is from genome assembly GCA_013214635.1 of Paracoccaceae bacterium. Lineage (GTDB taxonomy): Bacteria > Pseudomonadota > Alphaproteobacteria > Rhodobacterales > Rhodobacteraceae > JABSSC01. The sequence goes on from JABSSC010000122.1 coordinate 8,511, forward strand.
ATGCGCTCTGGGGCGATGGCAACGGCGGTCATGAGAGTGTCCTGCGATGTATATGCGCGCCATATGGCATCGGCTCGAACAAATGACCAGCGCACGCACCGTTTACGTTAAGTGAATTTCACCACGCTATACCCTGCCGCGAAGCTTCCGTGGTTCGGTCTGACACGCCAACCATGTCACATTCGGGTTTACCGGGGCCTTAAAACAGCCCCGTCCAGATTTTCGCGTTCCGGGTGGTTCAAAAGACCGCCCATTGGACCGGGAGAGATCCTCCCGTGGTGTATGACCCGCCCTCCCCGGCGGCGCCGCCATCCCTCAGATGTGAAACATCAGTCAGATGCCCAAATGAAAACGGCGACCCCCATGGGCCGCCGTCCAAAAACGCATGCGTGTGGCTCTTACGACTTGCGGCGACGCTTCATCGCGGCGATGCCACCCAGCCCCGCGATCAGCATCAGACCCGTGGCGGGCAGCGGCACAGCCGTCACGCCGATGGCGTCGATGTCGAACTTGTCGCCCGGACCCGATGGGTTACGCACCCGCAGGAACGCAAACGGGCCGTCTTCTTCGAAATCGAAGTCGATCTTCCACTGGCTGTTGTTGCCACCTGCATCGGCGCCAAGGTTGGTGACGCTGACGATTTCCGCCTCGACGCCGCCTGCTGTCACAGCCACGATGTCAAGACTTTCGGTCCAGTTGGCCGTGCTGCCGCCGGTCACTTCCCAGATATAGGCAGGGCCCGTGAACTCAGTGCCGAATGTGAACTCCAGCTCGCCAAAGTTGCCGGTCGAGGTAAAGCCGAACTCCGGTGGGAACGACCCGTCCGGCGCGCCCAGCGCGTTACAGATGTTCGCGCGATCCCCATCAGGTGCGACAAACCCTGGCGTATCAAGCGCACAAGACCGCTCGGCGCCAGTCAGTTCCGTGACCGTTTCCGCAAAGGTCAGCGTCGCAGCCTGTGCCGCAACACTCATCCCAAGGCTTGCAACTGCGCCAAGAACGATTGTGTTAAGTTTCATGTCCAGCCCCTTCTGGCTTACCAATTACGTACGCTTCAGCTTTTGCGGCGGCGCTTCATCGCCGCGATGCCACCCAGACCCGCAACAAGCATCCAGCCAGCAGCAGGCAAAGGCACCTCGCTCAGCGTCACACTGTCGACGAAGCCGCCAAGCGTGTTTTCCTTACCACCGGCCTTGAAGGTTATGGCATATTTGCCCGTCTCTTCAACATTGAAGATGTACAGCGTCCGAACCCATTCTTTGATCGGTGGGCGCGTTTCGTTTTGCGTGCCCAGCAGTGTCTCATGCAGGTCGTTTTCGTCGCCGCTGAAATACACCGAAATGGCGTTGTCGTCTTTTTTGCTCGTACGCGGCAGATAGAACCACTCAAGGTGATAGCGACCGGGATCCAGCTCACCGGTCCATGTCATGGACGAGTTGCTGCCCTCGTCGGGGTCATCACTGCCGCCTTTGCGGCGGTCACTGTCCAGTTCGACATACTGCGCGCCGTGATGCGCGCTCACACCTCTGATCGTGCCGTTCTTCTGGATTTCGATGCCTTGACCGTCGGTCGTCTTCCAATTGGTGATCCCATCGGCAAAAACAGCCCATTTGCCCTTAAAGGACGGCTCTTCAAAGCTTTCGGTAAAAGGCAGTGTGCTGGCGGATGCCGCCGATGCGCCAAGCATGGCAGCCACTACGGCGCCAAACGCGCTTGTTTTCAAAACACTCATTACAATCCCTCTGGTACTCGTACAACTAGGTGTTGCGTATCACCCAATTCACGGCTTGCCAATCTCTATCAAAGTTAATTGACGTAAAGTAAACGACCGGGCCAATGCCGTGGGATCGTTGCAGAAATGAAAACGGCGACCCGAAGGCCGCCGTAAATCGAGGGGTTACCGGAAAATCGACCTTACGACTTTTTCCGGCGGCGAAGTGCCGCGAGACCACCAAGGCCACCGAGCAGG
>JABSSC010000123.1:0-6798 GCA_013214635.1 Paracoccaceae bacterium
TCCGCCACTTGTTGGGCACAAGATGCTTGATGGGCCAGTTTGCATAGAATTTGTGGCCGGGCACGATGTGGCCGAACGGGAACTTGGCCATGTACTTGTTGCCCGGAACGAGCAGGCCAAACGGGAACCGGCCGTAACGCACATTATCGGGTGCGAGCAGGCCAATGGGCCAGTTCGCCATTCGCGCATGACGGCCAAAGATCGATTTGGTGAAGGGTTTGTAACGTTCGCCAACCGCAGCTTCATAGAGCAGGGGGATCGGCTCGCTGGCCATGCGCTGGTGCGGTGGGAAGATCGAGTGAGAGCTCGGTTTGCGCCGGCTAATCAACGGGATGGGCCAATCGGCCATACGGTAGTTGGCAATGTCCGGATCGGGACGCCGCGTCATGATATGCGGGTGATCTTGCATAACACGGAGCGTGGGGTCGCGCGTGTCTTTGACAAAGACCTCTTCTTCGAGGCCGCCCATGTCTGCGGCGCCCATATCCGCCGTGACGTCGCGTACAATTTGCGCCACGCCCAGCGGTTTGAAGCCAGCCCAGACCACGAGCACGGTCCCACCATTCGCCATTCGGCTGGCATAGGCTTCCGCCGTGCCTCGATCGACTTTGGCGTCAGTTAACTTGTCGACCAAGCCGTCAGCGCTGTTGAACGTTCGCATGATGGACGACGAAATGCCTTGTCTGTTGCGAAGTTCGAATTTTGCAGCGCGCGCATCTGATGCGTCGTCAAAAAACCGCGTGATAACCGTCGTCATGGTACCTCCACCGGGTTTGCGCGCGCGCCGTCAGATCGCGCGTCGTCTGTGTGCTTACCTCTGAAGGCAAGTGGAATTGCCACGACGATCGAAGCCAAGAGGAAGCCGATTTCCATCGTGAATACCAAATTGTAGGGCGTTTCGGCCTGAAGTCCCGAAAACGCAGGCAGGGCGACGACGACATCGCGGACAACGCCAGCAAGCGCGACGCCAATCCCAGCGCATGTCGCCTGAACCGCCCCCCAGGCCCCGAGAGACAACCCTATCTGTTCCGGCGGCGCGTTTCTGATGGTCGCCGTAAGCGTGCCATGCCCGAAAAGCCCGGCACCAACGCCGGTCGTCAACGTGCCGATCACAAATAGCGATGGGCCGATGAGCGAGGCTGACGCGATAATCGCCAAGAAGCCGGGTATGCCGATGATTGCGCCGAACGCGGCAAGCCGGACCGGTGACCCACCAATCGCCAGCGCGCGAGAAGCGACACCGAACCCGATTAGGGTTCCGCCGGCGAGAATCGCGGTGAGTTGTGTGGTCTGCCCGACGGAAAAGCCAAGGGCCTGACCGCCATAGGGTTCCAGCAGCACGTCTGCCATCCCGAAGCCAAAGGTGCCTAGGCCAATCATGACCAGTATGCGCACCACGCCGGGACGCGCCACTAGCTTTGACCATGCGTCGGAAAACTTGACAATTGGGGCTGTGTCCATTGCTTGCGCGCGCGCACGGTCACGTGCTTCTTGCTTCCAAAGCGCAACGAGGTTGAGCGCAATCGTGACGACCGCCGTCCCTTGAATGACCTGGATCAGGCGACCGGGCGTATAGTTGGACAAAAGCGCCCCATAAATCAGTGCGCTGATCACCATGCCGAACAACAGCATCACATACATCAGGCCAACGACCTTTGGGTGGTCCTCTTCCTTCACAAGGTCCGTGGCCAGGGCCAGACCGACGGTCTGCACTATGTGCACGCCAGCGCCCACCAGCAGGAAAGCAAGCGCGGCAGAGGACAGGCCAACCCAACGCGGGGCATCCACTGCTTCCCCATAACCCGACAGCACCAGCAGGGCGAACGGCATGACCGCAAACCCGCCAAACTGGTACATTGTGCCTTTCCAGATGTACGGCACACGTCGCCACCCGAGGGCGGAGCGGTGCGTGTCGGATTTGAAACCGATAAGGGTTCGGAAGGGTGCGAAAAGCAACGGCAACGCCAGCATTCCGGCGACGAGTGTTGCGGGGACGGCAAGTTCCACAATCATCACGCGGTTAAGCGTGCCGACCAAAAGGACAAGCGCCATTCCGACAGTGACTTGGAAAAGCGACAGGCGCAAAAGGCGAGACAGCGGCACATCGTCGGTCGCCACGTCCGCAAAGGGCAGATAGCGTGGCGTAATCGAAGCAAGCTTGCGCAAAGCAAAGGCGCGGTAGTCGATCATGCGTGTTCTCGTCTCTCCCGGACCTGGGCCACTCTGTCGCCAAAGCAGCCACAGGAATCCGGAGGAATTGCCCACAGGCGAGGGCCGCCCGGGGCGAGGATCACCTACTCAGAGGCGATCAGTGGTGGGGGTGCCGCCATCGCCAAAACCTCATCGGTTTTGAGAACGGCTTTGGCAATCGTCCCGTCTGGCAGGATGACCGTCAGCTCTTTGCCACCATCTTCGGTGTCCAGAGCATAAGCCGCATTGGCGACCTCGGCATCACGAAGCATAGCAGCGTTTGCCATCTCATCGCCGGTGCCGAGTTCTTGGCCGGACAAAAAGTCCGATACCCACGAAGTGTTGCTAAGAACGGCGACATGAACCGCGAACGATCCAACTGCTACCGCGCCAAGAAACACAGGAACCCCCACAGCGGGGGGGACCACGAGCCACATCTTTGCATTATTCATAATGTCACCTCCTTAGCCGAGCCAAGGCGTTGAGAACGCCACAAGTATGTGGGCGAGAAGCGCGAGAGCACCGAAAACTCGAGTGCCGTCAATGAGGTAGCTGTGGACTTCCTCTGCCTCTCTTAAGGTCAAGCCGGTTGGCCAAACCTTGTCTGGATCGTCGGACATTTCCGAACTCCTCCATAGTTGGTCTTCGAGCGCCTGAGAGAATGTACGGAGACAAACGAACTCCCCTGCAAGCACCCACGACTGCACACGTCGCGCCCAGCCGATACGGCATATTTGTCAACTTAAACTTACAAGTAAATAGTAAAGTTAGATTTACACATTGCCTTGACTAGTCGCGTTGTCACGCTAAGGGCGGCCAAACCATCGCTGCCATGGTGGCGGCCAAAGTGCCAGCGAACAGCAAAACGCTACTTTCACGGTGAAGGATCTCAACAGGCATAGAGAAACACCGTCGTGCACGGTTATGCGCCCGAGGCTGCCCGAGCGTCTTTCCGCTTGGTCTGGTCTGGGTCGGTTTGGCGCCGACTGCTACCGCAAAACGAACACGGACTGCGACGCGTGGCGCGCCACCCGTGCCGCGTTAGGGCCCATGAGATAATCCTTCAACTCAGGGCGATGCGCCCCGACAAAAATGCAATCTGCATCCAACTTATCGGCGGTTTTTATGATTTGGTCATAGACCGTGCCGCGCGCGATGTGCTTCTGCGTTGTGATATCTTGCGGAATATTGGACGCCACCCAATCAGCGAGGCCGTCGCGCGCCGCCGTTTCATCGATTGCGTTCTGGTTGGGTGCGAGAGATGCGCTCACAATCGGCATCCCCTGATCTGGGATCACATTGACAATATGCAGCGTGGCCCCTTCGCTGCGCGCCATCGAGATGGCCGCCTCCGCGCTGCGGCCTGCACTTTCGGGTGTGTTGATGTCCACGGCCAAGAGAAGTGTTTTGAACATTGGAACAGACCTTAAAATGCGGGTTGTGTGGCACGGCGGCGTTGGATCAGCACGATGCCCAGAAGCAGAACAAGCGCCGGGATAAAGAACCACTCTTTGGGCGCACGTTCGTTTTCGATTTGCACTTCGGTGATTTGCACCGGCGTGTCGCCGTAGAAATCATATTCGTTCCCAAGGCTTTCAAAGAAAGGTGTCCCGGGGAAGGGTTCATCCATCGCCAGAACTTCACCATCTGGGAAGACGGTCAGGCCTTGGGCATCCAGCGCCCCTTCTGCATCGCCAGCGACGGCTGGCAACGTGATCGTCGTCGGGCGGGTGTTGCCGGTGTCAAAATCCGGTCCGGCAATCACGACCCTGATCTCCTGGCCCGTTTCGGCATTGGCCATCAACTCAAGCGCTGCCGGGCCAGTGGCCGAGGCGTATTTCTCACTGGCCTGATCAAGGAAGAAATCAGGCCGGAACAGCATGAACGCGATGAACAACAGGACCACGGTCTCCCATCGCCTGCTTTTGGCGATGAAATACCCTTGCGTCGCCGCCGCAAAGAGTAACATCGCAAGCAGAGATATGAAGAACACCAACACCGCCTTGGCGAGCCCGACATCGATCAGCAGAAGGTCCGTGTTGAAGATGAATAGGAACGGCAGCAGTGCGGTTCGGATGTCATAGGCAAAGCCCTGAACGCCGGTTTTAATGGGATCCCCGCGCGAGATGGCGGCGGCGGCATAAGCCGCCAGGCCCACAGGCGGCGTGTCATCGGCAAGGATGCCAAAATAGAACACGAACAGGTGCACGGCGATCAGAGGGAAGATATAGCCGGCCTGCGCGCCCACCGAGAGGATGACCGGCGCCATCAACGACGAGACCACGATGTAGTTTGCCGTTGTCGGAAGACCCATCCCGAGGATCAACGACATGACCGCGACGAGGATCAGCAGGATCCAGATGTTGCCGCCCGCGATAACCTCAACCACTTGCCCGATAACCTGGTGCGCACCGGTCAGGCTGATGGTGCCAACAATGATACCTGCGGCCCCCGTGGCGACACCGATCCCGATCATGTTGCGGGCACCAAGGATCAACCCTTCGATAAAGTCACGCCAGCCTTGCATCGTGGCGCCACCAAAGCCTTCCCCCCGGAACAGTGCTTTGAGCGGACGGTGGGTGAGTGCCACGATGATCATAAAGATCGTGGCCCAGAACGCTGATAGCGATGGCGACAGCCGCTCAAGGCTGTCCGTGCGCACCATCAGGTTCCACACGAGGATAAAGATGGGTAGGGCGAAGTAGGCGCCGCCCAAAAGTGTTGGTGTGAGCCGCGGAGCCTCAAGCGGTCCGTCAGGATCGTCCATGGCCACATCGGGGTAGCGGGACGCCAGATAGACAAGCAGCAGATAGAGGAAAGCCACAACAACCAGCGCGCCGTAAACGCTTTCTTCCATGAACCCGTCTAGCAAGCTGCGCAGACCGATCATCGCGAAAGTGCAGACGCCGAGGAAAATAAAACCGGACAGGAAGAGAATGAGGATCAGAACCGGCCCAATGTGGCGTCCTGCTTTCTTCAATCCCTGCATCTGCATTTTGAGCGCTTCGAGGTGCACGATATAGAGCAACGCGATATAGCTGATGACCGCAGGCAGGAATGCATGTTTGACGACGTCGATATAGGGAATGTTCACATACTCGACCATCAGGAACGCCGCGGCCCCCATGACGGGTGGCGTCAACTGACCATTGGTTGAAGATGCGACTTCAACCGCACCCGCTTTCTCGGCAGGGAAGCCGATGCGCTTCATCAGCGGGATGGTGAACGTGCCCGTGGTCACGGTATTTGAGATCGAGCTTCCCGAAATCATTCCCGTCAGCATCGACGACAGAACCGAGGCCTTGGCCGGACCGCCGCGCAATGCGCCCAGAAGCGCGACCGCGACCTTGATAAACCACGACCCGCCGCCCGCTCGGTCAAGCAATGCGCCGAAAAGAACGAAAAGAAAGATCATCGTGGTCGACACACCCAGCGCCACGCCAAAGACGCCTTCGGTCTGCATCCAGTAGTGGCCAAGCGCCTTGGAAAGCGAGGCGCCACCGTAATTCGTGATGTTGCGTGCCCATTCGGAATAACCGCCGAAGAACGCAAAAGCGACGAACGCCCCTGCGATTATCACAAGCGGGAGCCCCAATGATCGGTAAACGGCGGTGAAGAGAACGAACATCCCGATGCAAGACATCACGATGTCAGACGTGCTCCACAAACCCGGGCGATCAGCAATCTCGAACCGGAACACCACAAGGTAAAGACAAGACGACACGCCAAGAACAACGAGCACCCAGTCATAAAGCGGGATGCGGTCTTTGGGCGAAGACTTAAAGAGAGGGAAGGCTAACGTGGCCAGCATGATCGCAAAGGCAAGGTGCACAAACCGTGCCTGCGCCACGATATTGGCAAAGATGTTCATTCCCGTGGCTTGCGCCAGAACACCGGGAACCTTCGACGCGATATAAAGCTGGAAAAGAGACCAGACGATACAGGTGCCGATGATCAGATTGGCCTGCCATGCGATCGTCGGATTGCGGGCACCGGTATCGGCTTCTGCAACAAGATCGTCGGCGCTAAGTTCGTTGCTCACAGTCTGTCCCCGTTTTTTGAAGTCTTTTCATTCGAGCCAAGCGGCAGCCCGCCAGTCATGTTGAAATCGCTTTCCCGTATGGTATCAAACGGCCTCACATGATTTCTTGCTTGATTGATCAACCATGCCGATAGACCTGCCAAGGCAATGAACAAGTCAACCATAAGCCAGAAATACTTGCCCGATGACGACGGGGCGATCCAATTTAGTTTGGAAGCATACTTCGTTTTCTTAGTCGTGCTGTTGGTCGTCATGGTGATCATGTTTGCGTGGCTTCATCTGAGGCAGAAGGCGGAGCGACGCGATTTCTTAAAGTCTTTTGACCATCGGCAGCTTAGAATGGACCCCCAGAAGGTCGGACTAGTTTATCGGATTATCTCCGAAGACGCCGATGCCTTGGTGGTCACACCTATTTGGGACAGCAATCGAATAGTGCCCCACGGCAAAGAATACAAAGTTACGGTCGATCAACTAGTTCCATTCAACAAAGACAGGTTCTTCTAGCGGGTTCCTTGCAGCTGGCGCTTTGGTTGCAGTGCGGGTCGCCTAATTATTGGGCGACCCGC
>JABSSC010000123.1:6808-10399 GCA_013214635.1 Paracoccaceae bacterium
GCGTGTCGGTTTCCTGAGCCATAATGTCCCCCGTCTCTTTCCGAGATGAATTCCGGTCGATTTATTGATTATGGTGGCCGCCCGACGCATCGGACGGCCAAATGTTGGAGCAGCGACGTTTAGTCGATCAGGCCAAGCTCTTTGTAAGCCTTCGCTGCACCGTCATGCAGCGGGGCGGACAGACCGTCGGCCACCATCTGAGATGGATCGAGGTTCGCAAAGGCCGGGTGCAAGCCGCGGAAGTCGTCGATGTTTTCCATTACGGACTTGGCGACGATATACACCGTATCTTCCGGCACGCTGGCAGACGTCACAAAGGTTGCACCCACGCCGAATGTCGTGGTGTCACCATCGGTGCCTTTGTACATGCCGCCCGGAATAGTCGCGACGCGGTAGAACGGGTTGTCTTCGACCAGCTTGTCGATCGGTGCACCGGTAACCGAGACGAGTTTTGCGTCACAGGTCGTTGTGGCTTCTTTGATCGCCGCAGCCGGGTGGCCAATGGTGTAGATCATTGCGTCGATGTTGCCGTCGCAAAGCTGCTTGGCCATTTCCGAACCTTTATATTCGGTCGCAAGCGCCAGATCGTCCATGCCGATCCCGAAGGCATCCATGACAACTTCCATCGTGGCGCGCTGACCCGAGCCCGGGTTGCCCACGTTCACGCGCTTGCCAGCAAGTTCTTCAAAGCTGGAGATGCCGCTGTCGCCACGCACGATCAGCGTAAATGGCTCGGGGTGTACCGACATCACGGCACGAATGTCCGGGAACGCGGCATCGCCTTCGAACTTTGAGGTGCCGTTATAGGCATGGTGCTGCCAGTCGGACTGCGCAACGCCGAACTCTAGCTCACCTGCTTTGATGGTGTTGATGTTGTAGACCGAGCCACCCGTGGATTCGACGGCGCAGCGAATGCCGTGTTCCTTGCGGGATTTGTTCACCAGACGACAAATCGCGCCGCCGGTTGGGTAATAGACGCCGGTCACACCACCGGTGCCGATGGAAATGAATTCCTGCGCAACGGTCATGGATGCCGCGGTGACGACCCCCATAAAGACCGCGCCGCCAAGTTTGAGTTGTTTCAACATATCTGTCTCCCTAGTTGAATTTTCACCCGGTCCAATAATCGCCGAGCTCTTGGTTTTTCGCCTCGACCTTTTTGATCGCGGCGGTTGCATCCGCCTCTGACGCAGCCACGATCATCGCGATCAGTGTTTCGATCAAGACCAATGTGACCACGTAAGACGAGAAAAATTGTGGGCTGTCCGTCGGAACGACAAAGCCATGCGTGGCATGTGCCAGTGCTGGGCAGTCGAGCGCGTCGGTGACAAGTACGACGTCGACGCCCGCATCACGCGCCAGCTTCGCTGCCGCGACAGCGCGTTGCGCATAAGGATGCATGGTAACGATAAAGACGACGTCGCCCGGTTTCAGCTTTGCAGCTTGTGATCCCAGAGAGGCCCCCATGCGCCCGGCAAGGGACCAGTTTGGCGCAAAGAAATGCGCCAGATAGGCCATGTATTCCGTAATTCCGGTTGAGGCGAGCGCGCCCAGCAGCACAACGTTATCGGCCTCGCGCATGAGTGTCGCGGCCTGTTCAAGCTTGCGCTGATCCGCGCGGTCCATGAAGACTTCGATGTTTCGGATGCAGGCTTCGCCCTGGCGCTGCAACATCGAACGGTCCGTCTCGGCGCCGGATCTGAGCATCTCGGCCTTTTCGGACAAAGAGACAACCCTTTGGCCGACTGACTGCCGGGAGATGTCCTTCATGGCTTCAAAGTTTTCATAGCCAAGCGCGCGGGAAAGCCGTGAGAACGTGGCGGGCGACACATGACTATCGCTCGAAATTGCGCGCAAGGATCTGCTGGCGATATCAAGCGGGTTCTCAAGTACGTAATCCGCGGCGCGCCGAAGCTGATCGGACAGCCCGGCATATCGTTCCGCGACGCGGTCTTCGAGTGTGTCTGTAGGAATTGTCGATTCCCCCTTGAAACAGACGCTTGCAAGTGTTTCAGGCATTGTCAATCAGTGAAAGGTTTGTTTCATACTGTTGTGGAACGCTTCCGTGCACCTCTCGGGGTGCCGTCCAGCATGAGGGCCAACCAAATGAACTCTCACGTCTTTCCGCGAAATTCGAAATCCCCGCCGATCCAGGTCTCGCGTGGCGAGGGCGCTTATCTGATCGATAACGCAGGCAAGGCCTATCTGAACTTCGGCGACGCTGCTGTGTCCTGCCTCGGACACGGCGACCCGCACGTCACGCGTGCGGTGAAAGATCAAATGGATCAAATCGCATTTGCGCACACGGGGTTTTTTACCTCCGACCCCGCAGAGCGGTTGGCCGAAAAGCTGATCTCACTGGCGCCGGGCGATCTGGATCGTGTGTATTTTGTTTCCGGTGGATCAGAAGCGATGGAGGCTGCGCTCAAACTCGCCCGCCAGTACTTCTTGGAAATCGGACAGCCAGACCGGCAACACATCGTCGCCCGAAAGCAAAGCTATCATGGCAACACACTTGGGGCGCTTGCTACCGGCGGAAACGAATGGCGCCGGGCGCAATTTGCACCGATCCTGATGGACGTGCGCCACGTTTCCCCATGCTACGCGTATCGTGGTCAGCACGATGGAGAGACGGACGCCGACTATGTCACACGCCTAATCGATGAACTCGACGCCGAGTTTCAGGCGCTCGGACCCGAAACTGTGATGGCGTTCGTGGCGGAACCGATTGTTGGCGCGACGCTCGGTGCTGTCCCACCTGTTGGCGACTATTTCGCCCAAGTCCGCGCATTGTGCGACCGATATGGAATCCTCTTGATCCTTGATGAAGTGATGTGCGGGATGGGGCGGTCCGGCACGCTTTTTGCTTGCGAGAAATACGACGTTGCACCCGATATTTGCGCTATCGCCAAGGGGCTTGGCGGAGGGTACCAGCCGATCGGTGCGACCTTGTGTACCAAAGCAATCCATGACGCCATCGAAGGGGGGTCGGGGTTCTTCCAGCACGGTCACACCTATCTCGGCCACCCGGTTGCCTGTGCCGCGGGCTTGGCCGTGTTGGAGCGGCTTGTGGACGAAGATGTTCTAGGCCGAGTGTCGCCGGCGGGTTCCTATTTTCATGACGTATTGACCGACCGCTTGGGGCAGCACGCGCATGTGGGCGATATCCGTGGGGCAGGGCTCTTTCGCGGTGTCGAGTTGGTGGCTGATCGCGCAACGAAAACCCCGTTTCCTTCGGATGCAAGGTTGCATGCCCGGATCAAGTCGGCGGCTTTTGAAAACGGGCTGATCTGCTATCCGATGGGCGGCACAATTGACGGCAAGACCGGCGATCACATTCTTCTGGCGCCGCCGTTTATCACCACAGACGCCCAGCTAGACCAAGCTGCAGACATTCTATTCCACTCGATCGATTCCTCGATCGCGAAGTTGTAAGCGCATCTGGAAATGGGTCGTGCTCGAGTACTGTTGTATACGATTTAATTCTCCTCAAAATGAAATACTTTCAATTGTCTGACGTCAGCGCCAATGGGACAGTTTGGGTCGATTTGATAAGAGAGGGTTTCTGGCACATCGTAACCACCAAGGAGT
>JABSSC010000124.1 GCA_013214635.1 Paracoccaceae bacterium
CCAGATGCGCGACGCCATCCAAGCGCTGACCGCCCAACGTGGCCTTCCCGGTGACCGGGTCGTCTTGATAGGCGACACCGCGTTTGAACGCGAGTGGTGCGCCGCAGGTCGGCTGGCCGGTTACATCTCGGGCGACAGCTATTTCGGAGCAACAACATGAGCTTTGAGACCCCCGGTCCCGTCGAAGAGGATTGGCGCGACGCCATCTCCTCGATCGAGGATATCATCGAAGACGCCCGCAACGGGCGCATGTTCATCCTTGTCGATCATGAGGATCGCGAGAATGAGGGCGACCTCGTCATACCCGCGCAAATGGCCACGCCAGAGGCGATCAACTTTATGGCCACGCACGGGCGCGGTCTGATCTGCCTCAGCTTGCCGGGCGACCGGATCGACGCGCTGGGCCTGCCGCTCATGGCATCGCAGAACTCGTCCCGCCACGAGACGGCCTTCACCGTCTCCATCGAAGCCCGCGAAGGGGTCTCGACCGGTATCTCCGCCCATGACCGCGCCCGCACGGTGGCCGTTGCCATCGACTCCGGCAAGAACGCCGCCGATATCGCAACGCCCGGCCACGTCTTTCCGCTGCGTGCGCGCGAGGGTGGGGTGCTTGTCCGCGCTGGCCATACCGAGGCCGCTGTCGACGTATCGCGCCTTGCCGGGCTGAACCCGTCGGGCGTGATCTGTGAGATCATGAACGAAGACGGTTCGATGAGCCGCCTGCCAGACCTCGTCGCGTTCGCACAGAAACACGCGCTCAAAATCGGGACGATCTCAGACCTGATCGCCTACCGCCGCCGTCACGACAACCTCGTCAAAGTCGCCACGACCCAGACCGTCACGTCCGAATTCGGCGGCGATTGGGAAATGCGCGTCTTTACCGATGAGACCCAAGGTGCTGAGCACATCGCACTGATCAAGGGCGACATCTCGGGCGATGATCCGGTGCTCGTGCGGATGCACGCGCTTGATCCGATGCTCGATGTGATCGGGCTGGGCCCCAACGGGCGCCGGGATGAGTTCGGTGACGCCATGCGCATGATCGCCGACGAAGGGCGCGGTGCGCTTGTTCTCTTGCGTGACACCACCATGAAACTTGTGGCCGATGGCGAAAGCTCGCCTCAAACGCTGCGCCAATACGGCCTCGGCGCACAAATCCTGTCGTCACTTGGCCTGTCCAAGCTGATCCTGCTGACCAATTCGCCCCAGCCAAAGGTTGTTGGTCTCGACGCCTATGGGCTTGAGATCGTGGGCACGCAAAAAATATCGGAGATTGGCTGATGGCCGGTGCGTCTCATTACATCCTTGATATGCCGTCGTTCGATGAAGCGCCCAAAATCGCAATCGTCGTCGCGCCTTACTACAAGGACATCGCCGATAACCTGATCGCAGGGGCCAAAGGCGTTATCGAACAGGTCGGCGGCACGTATGAGGTCATCGAAGTGCCCGGCGCGCTTGAAGTTCCCACCGCCATCGGGATCGCCGCTCGCATGGGTGAATTTGACGGGTTCGTCGCATTGGGGTGCGTGATTCGGGGTGAGACGACCCACTATGACACTGTGTGCAACGACTCCAGCCGGGGCATCACGCTCTTGGGGCTTCAGGGCCTTTGCATCGGCAATGGCATCCTGACCGTCGAAAACCACGAACAGGCCGCCGTGCGCGCCGATCCTGCCGACCAGAACAAGGGCGGGGGCGCTGCCGCGGCTGCGCTGCATCTGATTGCTCTGGGTGAACGGCTCAAGAATTCGGGCGGCAAGCGCATGGGCTTCCGCGTCGACGGAGATGCGTCGTGAACACCAAACGCCAGATGAAATCGGCCGCGCGTCTTTATGCGGTGCAGGCGCTGTTCCAGATGGAAACCTCCGGCCAGACCGTCGAAGCCGTGCGGGAAGAGTTTGAGACTCACCGCTTCGGCGCCGTTTATGAAGGCGATGAGATGGCCGAGGGCGATGTCGATCTGTTCCGCAAGCTCATTGATGATGCGGTGAACTGGCAGGCCAAGATCGACCAGATGACCGACCGCGCGCTTGTGGCAAAATGGCCCATCGACCGGATCGACCCAACCCTCCGCGCGCTCTTTCGTGCGGGCGGGGCGGAATTGATCGAAGGCGACGCGCCCCCAAAGGTGGTGATCACCGAGTTCGTGGACATCGCCAAAGCCTTCCACCCCGACGGGCGCGAGCCGAAATTCGTCAACGCCGTGCTTGATCATATGGCACGTGAAGCGCAGCCCGACGCGTTTTAAGGCAGAGACACCCTGTCGCAAGCCATGCCGCTTGCGTTTAGATCGCGCGGCGCTACCCTTGGTATATCAAGGAGGCGCACATGCCAAAGCTCATTGAGATGTACATTCGTCATACCCTGATCGGCTTCGCCATTGCTGCGGTGTTTGTGGGCCTGCTCCTTGGCTTCAATGTCATGAATCTCTGGCATCTGGTCACGCACGCCCCCGGCGGGTGGCTCGCCGCGTTCCTTCTGTTCATGTTCAACGGGATCGTCTTTTCCGGCGTTCAGTTCGGCATTGCGATCATGAGCTTGGGCGAAGAAAAAGATGACCGCCCCGCAGGGTCTGCACCCGCGCCAATCCTGCTCGCAGAACCTATCCCGGTTCGTGTGCATCGGGGAAAGTGACGGGACCACCCGGACCGTAACGGCATTTTAATTCCCGAGGACCTGTGAACACAGGTGGGCGCCAGGTAACCAGACCAGGGTCAGGACAGAGCCAGCTCCCTCGGAATTGAGTAAGGCCACCGGAATTGAGCCGCAGCACGAGAGGGGCAGTGCCCGTCACCGGCGAGAGATAGGGGGTCGCACCAGCCTCGGCAAGGGGCGGACCACAGTCATTCCGCCGCATCCAGCAAAAGTGACAAAACCGGCAGGTCGTTGAAAGCGTCGACCGCGCCATCATCCGCCGCCCAGACCATCGACAGCGCTGCATGAACCGCCGACCATTGCAGTATGCGGCGGCGGTCGCACCCCAGCGCGTCGGCATAACCATCCGCCAACCGCTCAACCCGCGCCGGATCACGCCACGCGTCGTCGCAGCCCAGCGGATTGCGGAAACTGTTGGCGGGCTCATAAGCCAAATCTCCCATGATCCCCTTTGGATCAAAGGCCAGCCAGCCGCGCGAGGACAGTGCGACATTGTCGTGGTGGTAGTCCCCGTGAAGCAACCTTGGCGCAGGCGCTGTGTCAAGCAGATGCGTTCGAAGTTTTTGCGCCTGTCGCACCGCAGCTTCTCCGTCCGCAGATCCGGTCTTTGCCGCCTCGAACCTCTGCAACGGCTCTGATTGCGCCTCCAACGTGCGCCACACGCGGTTCGGCTCGAACCGACCGCTATGCATCCGCCCGCACAGCGCAATAAGCTCCGCGTCCGCGTTTTCCAATTCTCCACCGCGCGCCTTTTCGCCAAGCGACGGCCCGTCGATCCACTCGATCAGCCACCCGCCCGCATCACTCTCTAAGCATTGCGCAATGGTCTCGGGTCCAAAACAGGCATAGGCATCATCCGCCCCGCCTTCATCCGCCTTGTCCCTGCCTTTGGGCAGCTTCAGTGCAGCAAGGCTCCCGTCCTCTCGCCGCACTTTCCAAACGCTGGCCCAATCAGACGCCGCCACGCGGCGCGCATCAGAGAGCCGCCATTTCCTCAAGTATTCAGCAAGTTCTTGATTTTTGTTCACGTCTTGTTCACATTCGGTCCATGCCCGAAGATCATAGCACCCCATCCCCCAAACCTGGCCAAATTTTGGCCCGTGGCGTGTGCCGTCACTTGCGCAGCCATGATTTCGTGACGGTGGAAGAGCTTGTTCCGACCTCCGGATTGCGCGTCGATGTGATGGCGCTGGGGCCGAAAGGAGAGATTTGGGTCGTCGAATGCAAATCGAGCCGTGCCGACTTCCAATCCGACCACAAATGGCAAGGGTACCTCGAATGGTGCGACCGGTTCTTCTGGGCGGTCGACGAGGACTTTCCCACTGAATTGTTGCCTGATGAGACGGGCCTGATCATCGCCGATGGCTATAACGCCGAGATCATTCGCATGGCACCCGAAGACCCTTTGGCGGCAGCGCGGCGCAAGGTGATGACCCGTACGTTCGCGCGACACGCCGCAACCCGTTGGCACGCGGCCCGCGATCCTGGTGTCAGCCTTTCGACTTGGGGCTGACGGCGCGCGCCCGCATCGCGGCGGCGCGGATTTCCTCGGCGATCTCTTCCGCCTCTTCAGGATCAAAATCCATCGGCAGGTCGACCCCGTCCGCTTCGATATAGATCCGGACCATCCCGGCCGAGGTCGGCCCGATCTGCAAATTGGCCGAAACGTCTGATTCCGAATTGATGCCCATGGGACTCTCTCGCGAAAAATGTGAACGCCGTCTCCTACGCGGAAGACGGCGTTCGTTCAAGCGATTGGCGCACCTGGGGAGTTAACGCCGATCGCTATCCTGCATCCGGCGATCTTGCCGCCAGAAGATCTCTTCCAGCGTCTTGGGGATGTCGTACCGCTGATGATCCTCCCAACGGAGTTGATCATGATGCGGGCGGGCAGGGCGTTTGCGAAATCCAAACATATCTCTCTCCATTGCGTTACTCTGGCTAATGAATTAATGGACAAAGATGAATGATACAAAGCAGCAATAATTCACATACATAACTTGAGCTAATGTATGGACTGGTCCCGCATCCCCTCTCTGTCTTCCCTGCGCGCCTTTGAGGCCGCCGCGCGCCGCGGCAGCTTTACGCAGGCCGCGGCCGAGTTGAACGTGACGCAAGCCGCGATCACCCAATCGGTGCGCGGGCTTGAGCGGGATTTGTCCGAGGTTCTGATCACCCGCAAAGGGCGCGGGATCGACGTGACACCTAAAGGGCGTCTGTTGGCCGAAAGCCTGCGCGAAGGGTTCGGTCAAATCGCCGAAGGGGTTGAGGCCATCCGCGCCGAGAACGAAGCGAGGCCCCTGCGCCTGTCCGCCACGCCCGGCTTTGCCACCCACTGGCTCATGCCGCGCCTCGGTGATTTCTGGACACGCCATCCCGATATTGAACTGTCCATCACGCCCTCGACCGAGGTCGTCGACCTGCGCCGCGACGGGTTCGACATGGCCATCCGATACGGCAGCGGGCATTGGCCGGGCACGGATGCAGAGCTTTTGACGGATGGGGATTTCTGGGTTGTGGCGCGGGCTGACCTTGTCAAAGACAGCAAGGCCGAATGCCTCGAAGACGCGGGGCGCCTGCCGTGGCTGATCGAAGGTCAGATGCAAGAGGGGCGCGAGCTTGTGGAGCGCGAGGGGCTTGATCTCGACACGGTGGACCTGCGCCTTCTCACCACGAACACGCTGGTGCTTAGCGCCGTGAACGCGGGGCTTGGTGTCTCGGTCCAAGCCAAAACGCTGGTCGAAGACGATGTGCGGCGGGGGCAACTCGCTCTGATCTGCGCGCTTAACCACGAAAACTATGGCTACTACATCGTCACCATTCCGGGGCGCGAGGCGCGGGGCTTGCGCACGCTCACGCGCTGGCTGCGGGACCAAGCGCGGGAGACCGCAGAATGACCGCCCAGCTCCGCCTCTTTGCCGCCGACGATGCCGATTGGCTGACCCGGCAGCACGGCGCGCTCTACGCCCGCGATGAAGGGTTCGACGCGAGCTTTGAAACCCTTGTGGGGGAAATCCTCAACGACTTCCTGCGCACCCACAACCCGGCCCGCGAACGCGGCTGGATCGCGGAACAGGGCGGTCAGCGCCTCGGCTCGATCTTCTGCGTCGATTCGGGCGTCCCCGAGACTGCAAAACTGCGCCTGTTTCTGTTGCTGCCTGAGGCGCGCGGCAAAGGGCTGGGTCAACGCCTGCTCGACACGTGTTTGGACTTCGCGCGCGCGACCGGCTACCGCCATCTGACGCTGTGGACGCATGAAAGCCACAAGGCGGCTTGCGCGCTCTATGCCCGAAACGGCTTTGTGCTCACCAACAGCTTCCCGACCCACTCCTTTGGGGTGGATGTGGTCGAACAACGTTGGGACATCTCTCTCTGACAGGGATTGCATATCCCGCCGCCCCTTTGTATCAGACCGCCCTGTGCCGCCTTAGCTCAGTTGGTTAGAGCGCTGGATTGTGGATCCAGAGGTCCCCTGTTCAAGCCAGGGAGGCGGTACCACCCTCTCACATGACGCAAACGGGCTTGCCAAACGTGGCTGTTTCGCGAAACCTGTGCCGCGTTATGACGAGTGCATTGTGCGTATACGATATCACCACGGGTGAGACGCAGGATATCCTGCGCACCGACCGTCATATCGAAGCGCCGAACTGGACCCCAGACAACGCTGCCCTGATCGTCAACGCGGATGGCCGTCTCTATCGCGTGCCGTTTGACGCGCCTGCGCTGGATGAGATCGACACGGGGTTTGCCACACAGATCAACAATGACCACGGCGTGTCCCCGGATGGGGCGACGCTTGCCATCTGCGACAAGACGCACACTGAAGGCTCATGTATCTACACCTTGCCCGTTGGAGGCGGGGCGCCGCAGCGCGTTACCAAACAGGTTCCATCATGGTTTCACGGCTGGTCGCCTGATGGGGCGCGTATGGCCTATGCTGCCGTGCGCGACGGGACGTTCTGCATCTGCACTTGCGCGTCAGATGGATCGGACGAGCAGCGGTTGACCCAAGGTTTCGATCACACCGACGGGCCGGACTACACGCCCGACGGGGCGTGGATCTGGTTCAATGGCGAAGAACGCGGAACTTCGAACCTCTACCGCATGCGGCCCGATGGCAGCGATCTTGAACAAATGACGGATGACGCCACGGTCGATTGGTTCCCGCATCCGTCGCCCAACGGTCGGGACCTCGTTTACTTGGCGTATCCCGAGGGCACGACAGGGCATCCTGGTGGGCTATCAGTGGAACTGCGGCTTATGGGACTCACCGGCGGGCCCTCGCGTCTGGCCCGCACACTGTTCGGTGGACAGGGTACGATCAATGTGCCCTCTTGGGCGCCAGAGGGCGACCGCTTTGCGTTCGTTCACTATGGGGAGCATCAGGCATGAGACTGGCCGCCATCTCGGATGTGCACGGCAATTCAGCGGCGTTGGAAGCGGTGCTGGATGACATCGCGCGGCGCGGCGTCGATCTCACCGTGAACCTCGGCGATTGCGTCAGCGGGCCCTTGGATGCCGCGGGCACGATGGACCTGCTCCACGCCAATCCGATGCCCACGGTCATGGGCAATCACGACCGCGCCATGGTGACGACCCCGCCCGAGAAACTGGGAATGTGGGAGGCTTGGGTTTACCCCGAGCTCACACCAACCGATCTCAACTGGCTGCGTGATCTGCCCAAAACGATTGAGATGGACGATATTTTCCTTTGCCACGCCACGCCGGACCGGGATGATGAAAACTGGCTCGACCGGCGTGGGGACAATCAGAGGATCGCCGCGCGGGAACGCGCTGCGGTTGAGGCCTATGCAGAGGGCATCGACGCCTCCCTCATTCTCTGCGGACACACGCATACCCCGCGCATGGTGCGCCTGTCGGGAAATCGCTGTGTGGTGAACACAGGGTCAGTGGGCGTGCCCGCATACTTCGACGACCGTTTCGATCCGCCGTTCATCCATGAAACGGGGGCGCCGGACGCGCGGTATGCGATTTGCGAAAGGGTAGGCGGGGCATGGCATGTCGACCATATCTCGGTCCCCTATGACAGTGGCGCCATGCAAGCGCGTGCCTTGGAGCGCGGTGCCGAAAGCTGGGCGCAAGCGCTCGCAACGGGCTGGTTTACTCCGCAATCCTGACCGGCACGCTCTGGCGCAGCTCGCCCGTGCGGCTGTCAAACACCATGAACTCGTCATCCGTCGTCACGACCGCCGTCCAGCCCTCGCCAAAGGTTACGGCCAACGCAACCTTGCCGGCGGGCAGTTCCAGATTATCGGGGATCGCCACTTCGGGCGGCTCTTGCATCAGGCGGATGACAAGCAGGATGATGATCGTTAGAACGCCGAAAATCATCGTTGCGGTCAAAACGGTCACCAGACGCCGCAAAAACCGCAATTGTGCCGCGTCGTGCTCTGAGATTTCCTGATCGTCCATGTCCGACACTGTCATCACCGTTGTAATCGGCGCCGACCCGCCGCCGCGCCTTGATAAGGCACTTGCCCGCGACGTGCCAGAGACCGCGCACCTGTCGCGGTCACGGCTGTCACGGTTGATTGCGGAGGGGGCCGTGTCGCGGGCTGGCGCGGTGCTGACCGACCAAAAGGCGCGGGTGACGGAAGGCGATGAAATCGCCATCACGGTTGCCGCCCCGCAAGAGGTCGAGACGACGCCTGAAAACATCCCGCTGACCATCCTGCACGAAGACGCCGACCTGATCGTCATAGACAAACCTGCAGGCATGGTCGTCCACCCCGCGCCTGGGACACCATCGGGGACGCTCGTCAACGCGCTCTTGTTCCATTTCGGCGGCAACCTGTCGGGCGTGGGCGGCGAGGCACGCCCCGGCATCGTCCACCGCATCGATAAGGACACCAGCGGTCTTCTCGTCATCGCCAAATCCGACGCCGCCCATCACGGGCTTGCTGCCCAGTTTGAGGCGCACAGCGTCGAACGGAGTTATATCGCCTTTTGCCACGGCGTGCCTGACCCCGCCGACCCCCGTCTCCGTGGTGTCCCGGGCGTGAGTTGGGAGGAGGGGGCAACGCTCAAAATCACCACCCGGCTGGGGCGCCACAAAACCGACCGGCAGCGTCAGGCTATCAGCTTTCACTCCGGGCGCCATGCCGTGACGCGCGTCCACCTGATCGAACGCTATGGCACTGCCGCCGCCGAGGTCCGCTGCCGGCTGGAGACAGGCCGCACCCACCAGATCCGCGTCCACATGCTCCATTCCGGTCACGCCCTGATCGGCGACCCGGTTTATGGCGGGCGACGCAAACTGTCCGAGAAAGAGCTGGGCGTGGAAGCGGCGCAGGTCGCAAACACCTTCCCGCGTCAGGCGCTGCACGCGGCAACGCTGGGGTTCATCCACCCGGTCACAGAGACCCGCATGCGCTTTGACAGCCCGTTGCCCGCGGATATGGCTGGGTTGAAGGCGGCGCTGGGCGGGTGAGCTAAGGGGCTTAGGCCCAAAGCTGGGCCCCGGCCGCCCACATCTCCGTGTTTTGTCCTTTCTGCGCAGTTTCGAACGTCATGTCAGTGAAGAGGCGAAAATGCTCTTCGCGAAACAAAGGAGAAACGACATGACGAAAACACCTCTGACAACCGCCGCTCTGACACTTGCCGCAGTGCTTTGCGCGCCTCAAGTCCATGCTGAACAAAAAGGAGAGGTCGCGCTGTTTCTGACGATTGAAACGCAACCCGGCCAGCGCGCGGCCTTGGTGGACCTGTGGGATGCGCATCTCAAGACACGGGCGGCTGAGGACAAAGTGCCTATCGATTACATCTTTGCCTTGGACATGAACGATCCCAACGCGGTCCACATCAGAGAAGTCTAAACGACCCAAGCGGCGTTTCAGGAGAATGTGCAGAGTGCGACACTCGGGCCGATCACGAAAGAGTGGATTGATCCTTCATCGGCCTTCATGACCGACAGCAACACTGCTCATCGGAAGATCGGTCGGAGCGATGCATCACACCACACTGTCAACCATGGCAAACGACAGCACTTGGGGCCTTCCAGGGGCGTGCAATCCGAAGTTCAGTGACAATTCTGGCGAACTCATCCAAATCGCCGGGAGCTTGCGTGCCGCTGTGCTTCTTCGAGCGAGCTTCCAAGCTTGAAACCGCACGGTAGCCCTGCTGGTTTCGATCCCGCTTGTGTATTGCTGGCAAGCAGACCAGCCACAAAGCTCAAAGTAAGCGTGAACCGGGTTAGATAAGTAATTGTTGGTATGATACTCGATTGGTATCCGAATGTGCGCCAAAGGAAACTACATCCCGTCAATGCGCATGTTACCGCGCGCCAGCTTTTCCTCGTGGATAATTGCGAGTTTTTTTTGTCGCCTGACTTGGCTACGGCGCTCAAAAGTGCTGCGCGTGTTGCGACGTGTCAGAAGTTTTGGCGATCAAAAAGCCGCGACAGCACCCGACGAAGGCTTCCGTTCGGCGTCGGCCGACACTACGTTGGCGCGTGCCGCCGTACCCGTTGGACTTCTCTGGCCCACGCGCCACGTTCAGCGGCGAACCCGCCGATACACAAGGAGTTCCGATGCCGCTTTACGAGAAGACACGGGACGCAATTGACCGGCTCGAACCAGAGGAGTTTCGGGTCACGCAACAAAATGGCACCGAAGCACCGGGCACTGGAAAATACCTCGATAACAAAGAGCCG
>JABSSC010000125.1 GCA_013214635.1 Paracoccaceae bacterium
GGAAGCCGCATTTGCTTTGCGGTCTTAGGCACTCAGGGCAAGGCACCAAGGTTTGAGAAGTATTGGCCTCTCAAGCCTTGCTACTAGAGAGTGTGTTATTGGGACGATAGCCTTCCCAAAACGGCCTTGCTCTGTCCGAGATACGCAAAAGTGAGCATATGGAATAGAGCATTCAAGTGTAGGCGCTTGGACTAAATTGCCGTTCTGGTCGTTATCAGTTTTCTGCAATTGCAGGTGGCAGTAAGTCTTCAACTGTCCCATCCCATGGCTGTGTTGTGAACCCTCCAGTAACTTGACGTGTTGGCTCTGGCGATGGCTCGAAAAAAATCAGTTCGCCGACCCAATGCCCCTGCCAGTCAACGCCACATTCAGTTACTTCTCTTGCGACTTCGTCTGGCACGTGGAGATACTCCAATTGCCCATTACCAGGCAGCATGTCAAAACCAGTAACGTTGCTCGCTTCTACTTTGAGAACGATGTTCCAAGTGAACATCCAGCTTACTTCCGTGCTTACAACACAGAAATAGTTCTGAGCGGTACAATCGTTTCTGTGGTCATCAGGTTCCCGAATTCGAGCGATTGGTCCCTCACCTTCGAAAAATCTCAACTCATCATTCAGAGCACTCTTCTCGTTTAGGCAGTCCACAACTGCGTCCGCTTGCGCTCGCGCGCCCGCCAGCGAGTGCGTCGGAATACTCAGTAGCCCAACGAGGAACAAGATGCGTAAATTGGCCATCAGTTGCACTTCAAAGATATTCTTTCATTTCCGATCCAGCTAGATCTTGTCGGCTCGCACAACGTGTCGGCATCTATGCCACCAGTCGGTGGTGAGGCGCCCTGCCCCTTACGCCCGGCTTGCAGGCGGTGTGGTTTCAAACTCAATCGCCGCTTGCTCGTCGCCATCGATTGCACGTTCAAACGCGGCGAGGCGTTTGTAGATCGACATAAGCTCAACGATCGTCGTCCAGGACATCACGAGAAACTGGAACGAGCTTTCGACCCGGCCAAAGGCGCGCAGGATCTGCTGCATCACGCCCAGTGTCACGCCCGCGCTGATGATCGTGGGACCGAGCGCGATATACGGCAGGATCACACCCGCTTGCAGGTAGGAGTACCGCACGACGTTGAAGTAGAGATAGTTGAGGTAGAGCCGGAAATAGTTGCGGCGAACGTTGCCGAAAAGCTCGTCCAGCGTCGGCGGCTGTGCGCGGGTTTCGTCATCCTCGCCCAGCACCAATTCCTTTCGAAATGCCGCCTCGACACGCTGATTGCGGAACTCAAGCCCCGGCAGCCGCCACCCGGCCAGCCCCAGCAGGGCCGTGCCGATGACGGACCAGATGATGGCGACAAAGACCAGCGCCTGCGGCACCTCGCCCACGATCGGCAATTCTTTGACGAAGGACGACAGCCCCCACAGGATGGGCAGGAAAGCCAAGAGCGTCATGATCGCATCGATAAATCGCGACCCCAGCCCTTCCATGATGCGGGCAAAGGCCATCGTATCTTCCTGGATGCGCTGGGACGCCCCTTCGATGTGCCGGATCTTGGGCCACATCGCCACATAGTAGTCGTTCATCGCCGTCCGCCACCGGAAGACGTAGTGCGAGGTAAAGAACGCAATCAGAACCGCTGAGATGATGAAGACCATCGCGATTTTGAGGAAGGTGGCCAATTGCGCATAATAGTCGCTTGCGCTGACCGCGTTGGGATCGCCAAGCGCCTGCTGCACGAGATCATAGAAGGTCCCGAACCATTCGTTGATCATCACGTCAAGCTGGACCTGAAACCAGGTCGCAAAGACGATCAGGGCCGAGCCCGCGACCGACCAGCGCGCCCATTTGTGGTCGCTCACGCGCAGCCAGTAGATGACAAACAGGCCGTAAGAAATGGCCGTGTATTCGTAAAGCCAGACGCGTGACGGTTCCCACCCGAAAAGCGCGGAGATGTTGGTCAGATCTCCCCAATCTTTGAATTCAACCTGCCAGAAGGCAATACAGACCCCGGCCCAGATGATGGCGGACCAAAGAAAGCGTTTCGGGTTTGGAAAGAACGAATGGAACATGTCGCCTATTTAGCCGCTTTTTCGCGCGTGGCCATCCAAAGATGACGCACAAATTCACAAACTCTCTGACCACCGAGTGACATTTGTTTCAGTGCTCGGTGAAATGGCAGGTTGCCCGCTCATCCGGCGTGCGCCGTGCTGCAGCGCAGAAATTCCACCTCTCCCCTCTGGCCAAGGGCGCAAAACCCCGCTAGGTGGCGCGCAAGTTTCCCAGATTTGAACGGCGGCCCCTCATGGACCTGCGCAATATCGCGATCATCGCTCACGTTGACCACGGCAAGACAACGCTTGTGGACGAGCTTCTCAAACAATCAGGTGCCTTCCGCGCCGGACAGCAAGTGTCCGAACGTGCGATGGATTCCAACGACCTCGAACGTGAACGCGGGATCACCATTCTGGCCAAGGCCACGAGCGTCGAATGGAAGGGCACGCGGATCAACATCGTCGACACGCCGGGCCACGCCGACTTTGGCGGGGAAGTCGAACGTATTCTGAGCATGGTGGACGGGGTCGTTTTGTTGGTCGATGCCGCCGAGGGCCCGATGCCGCAGACCAAGTTCGTGACATCCAAAGCGCTCGCACTGGGATTGCGGCCCATCGTGGTGCTGAACAAGGTCGACAAACCCGACGCGGAGCCGGACCGAGCTTTGGATGAGGTGTTTGACCTCTTTGCCGCGCTCGATGCGAATGAAGATCAGCTAGATTTTCCGCACCTTTATGCCTCTGGCCGCTCCGGTTGGGCCGATGAAGAGCTTGATGGCCCGCGTCAGGACCTGTCGGCGCTGTTCAATCTTATTGTGAACCACGTACCAGCGCCCAAGCAAATTGCGCGGCGTGACGAGGACTTTCGGATGCTTGCCACGACGCTCGGGGCCGATCCGTTCATTGGGCGTATCCTGACAGGTCGTGTGGAAAGCGGGACGCTTAAAACCGGCGCGACCGTTCAGGCGATCAGCCGTGTGGGTCAGAAGATCGAACAGTTCCGCGTGACCAAGATCCTCGCCTTCCGTGGCCTGTCGCAGCAGCCCATCGATGTGGCCGAGGCTGGCGACATCGTCTCGCTTGCCGGTATGTCCAAAGCGACCGTTTCAGACACGATCGGCGCGCTGGCGGTTGACGAGCCCCTGCCCGCGCAACCGATTGACCCGCCCACCATCAGCGTGACCTTTGGTATCAATGACAGCCCGTTGGCGGGCCGCGACGGCAAGCTGGTGCAAAGCCGTGTCATCCGCGACCGGTTGATGAAAGAGGCCGAGCAGAACGTCGCCATCCGCGTAACCGACACGCCCGGCGGCGAAGCGTTTGAAGTTGCTGGGCGCGGTGAACTTCAGATGGGCGTTCTGATCGAGAACATGCGCCGGGAGGGGTTTGAGCTTTCGATCTCTCGCCCACGCGTGCTTTTGCGGGAAGAAGACGGCCAGCGGCTCGAGCCAATCGAAGAAGTCACGATTGACGTTGATGATGATTACTCGGGCGCGGTGATCGAGAAGATTACGGGCGCGCGCAAAGGCGAGATGACCGAGATGCGCCCCGCCGGTGCGGGCAAGACACGCATTGTCGCGCATGTTCCGTCGCGCGGCCTGATTGGCTACCACGGTGAATTTCTGACCGACACGCGCGGAACCGGGGTGCTGAACCGCGTTTTCCACGGCTGGGCCCCCTACAAGGGCGCCATTCCCGGACGCCGTGCAGGTGTGCTGATCTCAATGGAAGACGGTGTCTCGGTCGCCTATGCGCTTTTCAACCTTGAAGAACGCGGGCGGTTGATGATCGGTGCGCAGGAACAGGTCTATCAAGGCATGATCATCGGCGAGCATTCCCGCGACAATGATCTGGAAGTGAACCCGCTTAAAGGCAAGAAGCTGACCAACGTGCGCGCCAGTGGCAAGGATGACGCGGTTGTGCTGACAACGCCAGTGAAAATGTCACTGGAAGAGGCGATTGCCTATATCAACGACGACGAGTTGGTTGAAGTCACACCAAACGTGGTCCGCCTGCGCAAACGCTACCTCGACCCGCATGAGCGTAAGCGGCAAGCCCGCGCTGCGGGTTAAGCGGCAACTTCAGCCAAGTTTGGCAGCGTCGTGGCAATGTTCGAGACATTGGGCGAGAGCGGGAACATCACTGCCTGCAGCGCGTGATAGATGTCGGGTTTGCCCGCAAACTGGGTCGTGGTGTGGTTGTTGTCCCCGTCGATCTCAGGGAACCATCCACCACGGTCTGCATCCATGAAGTATTCCGATGCAAAGGCCCAAATGCGGGTGTACCAATCGATGTCCTCTTGTCGTGCATCGATCTTGATCAGCGTCGCCAGAACGCCAAGCGCTTCGGTCACCGGCCACCAGTAGCGGTCGGTGATATCCGGCGCGCCACCGGCGTTGAGCGTGTAGAAGATGCCACCACGTGTCTCATCCCACGCATCGTCCAGCGCGGTGTAGACAACTGCCCGCGCCGTCTCTGGCGCGATCATGTCCGTGCGCCCGGACAGGTCCCAATACTGCAAAAGCAGTCGCCCAAGCTCAAACGAATGGCCGGGTGTCGTTCCAGCCGGGCGGAACATCGGGTCGCCCGCGTAATCGGGATCGACGCTCCAATCCGCATGGTAATGCTCTGGCAGACGCCAGTCATAGCGCGGTGCGATCCAGCCCATGAAGAATTCCAGGATACGGCGCGCGCGGGTCAGGAACTCTTCACGGCCTGTGGCCTCAAACGCGGTCAGGTGCGCCTCAACCGCGTGCATATTGGCGTTCATGCCGCGATAGGTCGAAAACGGCGACCAGTCGCTGTTGAACTCATCGCAGAACAGGCCTTGGTCATCTTCCCAATACTTGTCGCGTAGGATGCTGTCGACGTCGTCGATCAGGCGATCCGCATCCGGGTGACCGACCATCTTGGCGCTGGCCCCGGCAAGCAGGACAAAGACATGCCCGTATGCCAGCTTGCGCTGATCTTTGACGGTGTCACCGTCCAGCGCCCAGACATAGCCTCTGTTTTCGGCGTCGCGGTGATGCGACCAGAGATAGCGCATCCCCTGATCAACCAGTTCATCACAGCCTGCCACGCCGCCAAGCTGACCAAGCGCGTAGGAATGAACAAGCCGCGTCGTCGTGTGCAGTTCCTGCACGTCGCCAGGCATCGGCGCACCCGCCCAGTCGAGCGTGTGGAACCCGTCGCCATCCTTGAGACTGGCGCGAAAAAACGCGAGCTGGCGCAAGGCGTCCTGAGCCAGACTGCGACGATGCACCGGATCATTTAGGGGATTGGCACTCTCTGACATGGCTCGTCTGTCCTGCTCAGGCGTTACTGGTTGGCGCGTTCGGCTTCGATCCGCCGCCATTCCGCGACGTTCCGATTGTGGTCGGCCAGATTGGTGGCAAAGGCGTGCCCGCCCGTCCCGTCCGCAACGAAAAAGATGTAATCCGTTTCATCCGGGTTCAGCGCCGCTTCAATGCTGGCTTGGCCCGGATTCGCAATCGGCGTGGGTGGCAAGCCGTCGATGACATAGGTGTTCCACGGGGTCTCTCCGCGCAGTTCGCTTTGACGGAGGCCGCGCCCCAACGTGCCGCGCCCTTCGGTCACGCCGTAAATCACGGTCGGGTCCGTTTGCAGTCGCATGCCGGTGTTCAGACGGTTCACGAACACGCTCGACACGGTGCGCCGCTCTTCGGCAATGCCGGTCTCTTTCTCAATGATCGAGGCCAGGATCAGCGCCTCTTCCGGTGTGCTTAGCGGAAGATCATCGGCACGGTTCTGCCACGCCGCATCAAGCCGCGCCGCCTGCCGGTCCTGCATCTGAGCAACCAGGTCTGGACGGGAGGCCCCTGCCCGCACTTCGTAGCTGTCGGGCGCAAGCGAGCCTTCAGGGGGCACTTCGGCGATCTCGCCTTCGAGAAACGCCGCATCGTTCAGTGCTTCGGTGATCTGCCAGCTTGTGACGCCTTCAGCGAGCGCGATCCGGAACCGCGTGTCGTTTTGGGCAGCGGCTGCATCGAACTCTTCGGGAGCCACCTCTTCTGCGGGGTTGAACGACGCCTGAACCTCAAAGCGATTGGTCGAGGGATCGAGTTCGCGCACTTCGATCCGGCTAGACGCGACGCCGATCCGCATCAGAACCTCGACCCCGCAGGTCGATCGCCCGCCCCGCGTGACGATATCGACAATCTCTTCCATCGAAGACCCTTCGGGCACGAGGAAGCTCCCGGCTTTGAGCAGGCTGGACTTGTCTGTGTATTCGGCACCAAGGCGGAAGAATGTCCCGTTGGCCACTGCACCGCGGTCAACGAGGTCTTCGCTGAGCCCGCGCATGTTTTCGCCCGGGCGGACCTGGACGCAAATCGCCTCAGCCAAGGGGCCGGGGTTTTTGTACTGGGCCTGCGCCCAGACGATGTAGACGCCGAACCCGATCAGGATCACGATGGCCAGTGTCAGCGCATTGGCGACGATATGCTTCCACATCAGCGGTCGGCCCGAGCGAGGATGAGCGACGCATTTGTGCCGCCGAACCCGAACGAGTTCGACAAGGCAACACCAATCTCGCGTTCACGTTTGGTGTTGGGCGCCAGATCAAGCTTTGGCTCAACCGCAGGATTGTCGAGGTTGATGGTCGGCGGCGCCACCTGATCGCGCAGCGCCAAGACGGTAAAGATGGCCTCTACCGCACCGGCAGCGCCCAGCAGATGCCCGACCGAGGACTTAGTCGACGTCATCGTGGCCTTGGCGGCCGCATCGCCCAAAAGGCGCTCAACCGCGCCCAGTTCGATTGTATCGGCCATCGTCGACGTCCCGTGCGCGTTGATGTAATCGATTTCACCCGCATCGATGCCAGCGTTGCGCAAGGCGGCGCGCATTGCCCGCTCGCCGCCCTCACCATCCTCGGATGGGGCGGTGATGTGGTAGGCGTCCCCCGAAAGTCCGTAACCGATAACCTCGGCATAGATCTTGGCACCGCGCGCTTTTGCGTGCTCAAGCTCTTCGAGCACGACAACACCGGCCCCCTCGCCCATGACAAAGCCGTCACGATCGACATCATAAGGACGGCTCGCCGTCTCCGGCGCGTTGCCGTACTTGGTCGACAGCGCCTTGCAGGCGTTGAACCCGGCAATGCCAATCTCGCTGATTGGGTTTTCCGCGCCACCCGCCACCATGACATCCGCGTCGCCCAGCATGATCAGACGCGCCGCGTCGCCAATGGCGTGCGTGCCTGTTGCGCAGGCGGTGACGGGCGAGTGGTTGGGGCCCTTAAAGCCAAAGCGGATCGACACCTGACCAGACACAAGGTTGATCAAAGCCGATGGAATGAAAAACGGTGAGACACGCCGGGGTCCACGCTCTTTCAACGTGATTGATGTATCCGCAATGGCCGACAAACCGCCAATACCTGAGCCGATCATCACCCCAGTGCGTTCAAGATCGTCGGTTCCCGTCGGAAGCCAACCTGCATCTTTGACGGCCATCTCGGCGGCGGCAACACCGTAGAGGATGAAATCATCCACCTTGCGCCGCTCTTTTGGCTCCATCCAGTCGTCAGGATTGAACGTACCGTCGCTGCCATCCCCAAAGGGGATTTCGCAGGCATAAGTTGTGGCCAGATGGCTGGCATCGAACCGGGTGATCGTTCCCGCCCCCGATTGCCCATCCAAAAGCCGTGCCCAGCTTTCTTCGACACCACTCGCCAGCGGAGATACCATCCCCAGCCCTGTGACAACCACTCGACGCATATCCGACGCCTCCACGTTCTTATGCTGCTTTCCACATTGCTTAGCGCGCCCGCCGTTCAGGATCAATCTGAGCGCATGCAATCGGCGGGTCTTGGCCCGCCCATGAGGGACTTCATTGGTCCCCAAATACCTCCCGCCGGAGGCACAAAATCAAACGGCGCCCCGTGGGGCGCCGCAGCATTCCCAAAAAAGAGGGACTTAGGAAGCTTCGGAGATGAACTTCACCGCGTCGCCAAAGGTCTGAATCGTTTCGGCCGCGTCATCAGGGATTTCGATGCCGAACTCTTCTTCAAAGGCCATGACCAGCTCAACCGTGTCGAGGCTGTCTGCGCCCAGATCATCGATGAAGGACGCGCCTTCGCTGACTTTGTCTTCTTCCACACCCAGGTGTTCGACAACGATCTTCTTTACGCGATCTGCGATGTCGCTCATGGTTTATCCTCACTATTCCTCGGGGTCTCTGCCCGTCTTGGTTTCGGGCCCTATCGGACCTCTGATGTCACGCCAAAGGCGCTCAATGCCAAGCGCTTAGATTGCGCCCCCGGCAAAAACTCGCGCCGCCTATAACATACCGTTGCGTTAACGCAAACGGTGATTGCGGCGGTCACAACATGGCCATGCCACCGTTCACATGCAAGGTTGTGCCGGTCAGATATGCAGCTTCGTCAGAGCTGAGATACAGCACAGCCGACGCAATCTCGTCCGGTGTTCCCATGCGCCCGGTGGGAATTTGACCCAGAATCGCGGACTTCTGATCATCGGTCAGCTTTTCCGTCATTGCCGTTGCGATGAAACCCGGTGCAACGGCATTCACCGTGATCCCACGGCTCGCGACTTCATAGGCGAGTGACTTTGTCAGACCCACCATCCCGGCCTTGGAGGCGGCATAATTCACCTGCCCCGGGTTTCCGGTCGCGCCGACAACGGACGAAATGTTCACGATGCGCCCCCAGCGCGCTTTCATCATGCCGCGGATCACGCCCTTACACAGCTTCATCGTGGCTGTGAGATTGACGTCGATCACGCTTTGCCATTCGTCGTCGGACATCCGCATGAACAGATTGTCCCGCGTGATCCCGGCATTGTTCACAAGGATATCGACGCTCCCCATCGCTTCTGAAGCTTGACCGGGGAGAGCGGCGACCGCCTCCGGGTCAGACAGGTTGCACGGCAGGACATGAGCCCGCTCACCCAGTTCGGCGGCAAGCGCCTGAAGCGGCTCTTCGCGCGTCCCGGACAGACCAACCGTTGCCCCCGCCCCGTGCAGCGTGCGCGCGATATCTGCGCCAATACCGCCCGACGCACCTGTCACCAGCGCAGATTTTCCTGTGAGATCAAACATCGCGCTTATCCTCTTGCCGCTGCGATTACATCATCGGGGGTGCCAATGGCGCGGGTCTCGGCCTCTTTTGCAATGCGCCGGATCATGCCCGTCAGCGCCTTGCCCGCCCCAAGTTCCCAGAATTCGGTAACGTCGTGATCAGCCATCCACATCACGCTTTCGCGCCAGCGGACTGATCCTGTGACCTGCTCGATCAGCAGCTCACGGATCGTGTCAGGGTCGCTGACGGGTTCAGCGCGCACATTTGCGACAAGGGGCACAACTGGCTTTTCGATATCGGCCTCCGCAAGCGCCTGAGCCATCACATCGGCGGCGGGCTGCATCAAAGAACAATGGAACGGCGCTGAGACGGGCAGCAAGAGCGCACGCCGCGCCCCCTTTTCTTTTGCCAACTCAACAGCGCGCTCAACGGACGCCTTGGTGCCTGAAATCACGACCTGCGCGGGATCATTGTCGTTGGCTGCCTGGCAAACGCCGTCTCCCGCGGCTTCGGCCGCGATGGCCTGCACGGTCAGAAAGTCGAGGCCTAGAAGTGCCGCCATGGCGCCTTCGCCCACGGGAACTGCTGCCTGCATCGCCTTGCCGCGTGTGCGCAGGAGCCGCGCGGCATCCGTGACACTAAGTGCGCCGGCTGCGGTCAGCGCGGAATACTCACCCAGCGAATGTCCCGCCACATAGCCCGCATCAGCAACTGCAATGCCCTCGGCATCGAGCGCCCGCACAACGGCAAGCGACGTAGCCATAAGCGCAGGTTGCGCGTTTTCCGTTAGCGTCAGCGTTTCAATGTCGCCAGTCCAGATGAGGTCCGACAGCTTTTCGCCCAACGCGTCATCAACCTCTTCATAGACAGCCCGTGCGCCAGGATAAGCCTCGGCCAAAGCTTGCCCCATCCCAATCGTTTGTGCCCCCTGCCCGGGAAAGACCAAAGCCCGCATTGCGCCCCTTCCTTGCTTTTGTTCTGACAGGTGGTCTAACGGCGCACGCCAAATCGCACAAGCGTCTGCGCGAACGCACAGCCACCGCGCGGCGCAAGAGGATTGCGATGCGCCACA
>JABSSC010000126.1 GCA_013214635.1 Paracoccaceae bacterium
GCCAAAGATGTTGTCCGCCCCATCGACGTCGCGCACATCAGGGTCGCCAAGCAGGCTGTTCACATCCTGACCGGTCAGCGCCTGATACGCCGCAAGCGTGGCGTATTGAACGCCGCCCACTTCGGCAATGATACCGCCGCCAACGTCGAAATAGAGGTTGCGATCAGCGTCCAGCACGTTTTGCGCCGCGTTCGACAGATTCACCAGATTGCCGAGGTCGGACCAGAAGATGTTGTTGAACAGCGAAAGCGAGTTTGGCGTGCTGGTCCCGATCAAGGCATCGCCAACCGGTTGATAAATCGTGTTATTTATCAATTCGACGATGTTGCTGTCGCTGACAGTGACACCGGTTTCAGTGTTGCCGTAGATCAGTGAGTTGGTCAGGCGCAGGCTCTGGTTTGAGAAGATCGCGGCCTCGACCCCGATCCCGTTTGTCCAGATGCGCGCGCCGTCGATCAGCGTCAGGCCGCTTCCGGTGTCGACATAGATACCCGCATCCACATTGTCGAAGGCAACGTCGCCATAGCTTTCGCCAATATTCATCTCAAAGCCGCGGAAGTTTCCGTAGGCCTCGTTGCCGCGGGACACGACTCGGCTCAGATCAAAGCCCGATGCGTTGTTCAGAACGTGCCCGAAGGCGATGTTGTTTTCTAAAAGCGGCCAGTTGATCACTGCGGATGAAGACGAGAACACATTGAAACCGGCGTCATCATTGTCGAACGCGATGTTGTTGCGGATGATGGCCGGGTTCGCCGTGTTGCTTGTGTTCAGTTCGAACCCAAAGTCAGCATTGTCGCGCGCGACGTTGTTTTCGATCAGAACCCGGATGTCCGCGTTGGAGTAGATGCCATCGGTATGACCAAAAAGCTCATTGCCGCGAATTACCGTATCGGTCGTGTTGAATGTATAGATCCCGCGCTGAAGGCTGGCAGCGCCGACAGTGTCGAATATGACTGAGTTTTCGATAAGTGTATCGACGCTGCCGCGACCAACAAAAATGCCGTTCTCACGGGCGCCTGCGATATCGAGATTGGCGAAGGTCAGGCCTTCGGTGCCGACATCGCTACGCACCAAGATGGTCGATTGACCTGCCCGCAGCGTCATGTCGGTTAGCGTGACGTAGTCGGCACCGCTGAAGTCGAACAGATACGCCCCATTCACTGAGCTTGACCGCGTGAGCGTGGCTTCTTTGCCGTCCTCGGTCGGGCCGCTAAAGACGAGGCGCGCGCCCTCATCGCCCTCATCCGCTTCGGTCAGCGTGATGTTCTGGATCAGAGAATAATCGCCGGTGTCGATCAGCACCGTATCCCCCGGCCCAAGATCATACGCACGCAAGAGCGCGGTGATCGACGCCATCGGGGCATCGGGCGTCTTGCCCGAGTTGGCGTTATCGCCAACAGCGCCCGGCGTGTACTGATCGTTCGCGTTGCTGCCATCGTCGACGTAATAGGTGTTTCCGATCGGCGCGATCAGGAAGCCGGTATCGGACGTATCGGTCGTGGCCGCCCCCTCTTCGGTGACGCGCAGAATGGCCGTGTTGTCGGTCGTTGCAACGCCCGGGGTCCAGTCGAGGCTGGCAAGGCCAAAACGATCGAGTGCCAGTCCTGTGGCAAGCGGCGTGTAGTTCGCGCCATCATCCACGGACAGGTCGACAGTAATCGTGCCGGTTTCCGTCCGGTCGGTTGGACGTACGACTTCGATCCCAAAGATGAATCCCCGCTGAGACGGTGCCTTGTTGACGAAGTCGAGCGCGAGGCCCGCCCCGCCCGCGACATTGACCGCAATATCAACCGCGACGACCTTGTCATATGTCCCGGCCAACGACAGCGCATCCACATCTTCGGCCAGCAAGACGTCGTTACCAAAGACATCGAAAACGCGCTCACCCAGATCGACGGAAGTTATGACCTCGGCCAGATAGAGCCGCAGGACATAAGCCCCGTCGGCAAGGTCAAGGTCGTAGCCAAATGTCGACCCAACGCCGTTGGTTTGCGAGAAGGCGTAAGAGCGGAACAGATCCGCGGGTACGCCTTCGGGCACATCCGAGAAATCAAGGTCCTGCGCATTGAAGTTTGTGTTCAACTGCGCCGTGCGTTCAGTCAGATCGCGCCAGTTCGACCAGGTCTCCGGACCGGTCAGTTCGGGCCCGCCCGCGTTGATGAAAAGAACAGGATCTTCTGGCGTCAGGCCCGCAGAGCGGAAGGTCGACGTCGTCTCATCGCCCTGCGTGAGCTTTTCCAACCCGTTCTGCGTTAGCACCTGAAGCGTGTCACCCGGCAGCACCGTGGCCTCGGACGTATTGCCATAGGCACCAGGGTTGATCCGCAAACCACCCAGATCGGGCTCAAGGTAATAGGCCGATCGCGGATCGCCCGCATCGATGCCTGGCGAAGCGGGATCAAGGTGATAGTCGTCATCCCCGGTAAAGGCCACGCCGTCATCCCCGAGCGCGTTGACGAAGACCGGCGTCCCCAGTTGCCCGCCCTCGGCCAACCCAAGCTCAAACCGCAGGTCCGAGATCGTGTTGAACGGCGTTCCCACCCAGTTGACGATGTTTGAGCCGATCCCAAGATCATAAAGGTTATAGGCCACGACCAGCCCGTCCCGCGCCTGATCGGCCACGTCGATTGCATCACCATCCTGGACAATGAAGATGTTGTTGCGGATATCGACCGAGTTGGTGGGATCGACGCACTTGGTCCCCTCACCGCGGCGACCACGCATACGATCACATATGACGATGGCGAAAGCTCTGGCAGCTTCGACGTGCTCGCACTGGAAGTCGACGCCTCTGCATTTGTGTACTTGCTGGTCATCGATACGAGCTTTGACCGCATCATCGATACGCACTTGCCGCCGTCCGACGTGTATGTGGCCGATGCAGGTGCCGCCCCAGAACCCACTGTCATCGTACTGAACGAAAACCCGATTGCCGGCGACGATACGGTCACCGCAAGCGAAGGTGGCGACACGATTTTGCTAACGCTGCTCGACAATGACAGTGACCCCGATGGTCCGACGCCGACCATTTTGTCCGTGGATGACAGTCTGACCACCGGCAGCGTGATCAACAACGGGGATGGAACGGTCACCTACACCGCCGATGCCTCGTTTGAGTTCCTTAATGACGGTCAGATCGCGCTCGACACGTTCAGCTATATCTTTGGCGATGCCGACGACGATGTGCTGATCGGCGATGGCCCGGCGCTTGGAAACGAGCGTGATCTCTTTGACATCACGGATTATCTCGACTTCTTCTGAGACTGCGCCGACTTGACGACGCCCCCCTGTTTCGGGCCATGCTGCGGCGAACACGTCGCCTCAGACCCAAGGCCCTTGCCCGATGATCCCCAAATGGAAGCTCAAACGCGAGCTTGATCGCCTTAAGGTTCAGGCCCGTGCGATCCCCATGGGGCTCTATGAACCCTTCGTGCAGCGCGCCCATGACCGCAGTCGGGCAAAGACCGTGCGGGTGGATCAGGGCATGCAAACGGCGGGCGAAGGCCTCGCGATCTTTCTGATCTACCAACCGGGGGCCTTGCCTGCGTCACTGATACGAACGGTCCAGCACATGCTGGAAAACGGCGTGACGCCAGTGATCGTCTCCAACGCGCCGCTCACCGAGGATGCCCGTGCGGCGCTCCTGCCGCTGAGTGCTGCGGTCGCGGAGCGGCCCAATCTGGGCTATGATTTCGGCGGTTACCGTGACGGGCTGTGGCTTCTGGACAAACTTGGAATGAAACCCCACAATCTATTGATATTAAACGATAGTGTCTGGTTTCCCGCCTGGTCCAACAGCACACTTTTGGCGGATATGCTGGCGGCGGATGCCGACTATGTCGGCACGCAGGTGTTTGGCGACCCATTCGCCACAAGCGGGCGGAAGGGCATGTTCGGCTCCTACTGCTTCATGGTCAAGGAGCCGCTCCTCTCCTCCGCCACGTTCCGCGATTTCTGGTCGGGATACCGCCTGTCCTCGAACAAAGAGGTCACGCTCAGACGCGGCGAGCGCGCGTTTTCGCACGCCATGCTGGACAGAACGGACCGCGCTTTGGGCCTGTATTCGACCCCCCGGTTCCGGGACGTCGTGGACGCACTCGACACCGACGCCCTGCGCGAGGCGTGCCGCGACGCCGTCGTGCTGCCACCCGATCTGATTGCGCGGCAGGCAAACCTGACGAACGCGCGCACAGACGGGTCGTGGCCAGACGACGCGCGCAGCTTTCTCAAAGACAGCGCGGCATCCAAAAACTACATCGGCGCCGCCCCGATCCTGTCCCTGCGCGATATGGGTTTTCCGATGATCAAAAAGAACCGCGAGATGCTCTATCGTCTCGCCCGCCAAAGGATCGTCCGCGCCATAGACGAAGGGCGCCTCACCGGGCTCGAGCCGGACATCACCGCGGAACTGAGAACGTCGGCAGAGGCGGATCGGGATGATCTCGACCGGATCTGGGCAGAAGGGAGTGGCGGATGACCTATGCCGCCGCACTCAAGCCCGCGCTTTTGCGATTTCTCCAGCGCGACGGAATGGCCTCGGCCGCCAAGATTGCGATGTCGCTGTTGCTGGCGATCTTTCCGTTCACCCTTTTTGCGCTCGCCATTGCCGGGATCATCAGTGCGCAGGTCGATCCCCAAAGCATTGTCGATCTGATCTTTGGGACATGGCCCGATGCCGTCGCGGAACCCATCCTGAACGAAGTGACGAAACTCACCGCGCAATCGGGCACGGGCACGATTACCGTCAGTCTGATCCTGGCGCTTGTTTTTGCCTCAAACGGCGTCGACGCAATCCGCCGAGCCATAACGTTCGCCTATCTCGACACGGATACCCGCCCCTTTTGGAAAGCCCGCCTCCTGTCGCTCTGGTTTGTGCTGGCCGGAGGCATCGCGTTGCCCGTCGTGGCCGTTTTGCAGGTGGTCGTGCCGGTCTACATCGGATTTTTCGGCAACGAGGAAGTCTCAAAGATTTCGGATCTTCTCGCAAGCGATCTTGTCCGAAATGCCGTGACGGCGGCCGTTCTGATCGGTGGGCTTATTGCGTGCCATCGCTGGCTGCCAGGTCTTGCGCTCTCGACGCGCGAAGTCCTCCCGGGCGTGCTGCTCACATTGGCCTTGTGGTGGCTGACCGGGGCGGCGTTTGGGTTCTATCTTGCCAACCTTGCCGATTATGCCGTCACATATGCAGGTTTGGCAGGGTTGATGGCGGCAATCATCTTTCTCAACCTGATGGCGGCGATCTTTATTCTGGGGGCAGAATTCAACGCGCAGCTGCGCGGCACCCACAAGCCTTAGCGCCCAGCAACGCGCGCAGGATTTGAGTATTTTGAAAACAAAGAAGCGCCTGCGATGTGCCTAAGTGGCGTCGCGCTGCGCAATCCAATCGTGATCGGGATGGTTCTTGAACCGCCACTTGCGCAAGGGTCCCGCCATGACGTTGAGGTAGTACATCTCATAGCCATAGGGCGCGCCGCAGGGGTGATGCCCGCGCGGGACAAGCACGACGTCATGGTCGTGCACCGCAATCGTCTCATCCAGTTCGCCATCTTCGGTAAAGACCCGCTGAATTCCGAAACCGCTTTGCGGGTTCAGGCGGTGATAGTAGGTCTCTTCGAGATAGGTCATGTTGGGATAATCATCCTCATCATGCCGGTGCGGCGGATAGGACGACCAATGGCCGGCGGGCGTATAGACTTCCGTGACCAAAAGGCTGTCCGCCACATCGCGATCTTCCATCGCGATATTGTGGATGTAGCGCGTATTGGTGCCTTTCCCGCGCTCGGTCAGCGCGATGCCAGCCGGACCGATGATCTGGGCGTCGTGCCCGCCCTTCCCCGGTGCGGTACAGACGGCCAGCGTGCAATCGGTGGTGGCGACAGCGGCCCAATCGCTCCCCGAGGGGACATAGACGCAATGCGGTGCACGCTTGTCAAAGACGCTCATCCGGTCGCCCAGCTCTCCCAACGCGTGACCACCGCCCGTGATCTCGGCCTTGCCTTCGACCAGCACAAGGATGGCTTCCCGGTCTCCGGTATCTGCCGCCACCCGGTCGCCCGGTGACAGGACATGAACATCAAAACCCACATAGGACCAGTCGGCACTGGACGGTGTGATGTGGTGGATCTGACCATGCTTTGCGGCCGGTGAAACCTTGAGATGGGACATCCGTACTTATCCTTGTGCGGGCGCAGCCCGGCGTGCGGTTTGAGCCGATAGCGCGGCATTAAACGCCGCGACCGACATCTTGTCTGAGAGCGCGCGCCGGACCAATGCCGCTTGGGTCTCCGGGGCCAATCCACCCTCTGGCGGGTCGGAATCAAGGTTTGTCGGGAACGAGTACCCTTCCGCCGACGCCGCGATTGCAGCATCGATGCCCAACGGGTCCAACGCCCCTTTTGCGACCGCCTCCAGCAGCGCAGGATAAAGCGCGCGGCACATGCCCTCGCGGTCGATCGTCTCCATCGCCCGACCAAAGGGCGACGACACTTGAAACAGATTGGCAAACCGCTCAATCCCTGCTGAGCGATTGTCACCGGCGGCGTGAAATAGCGCGGGGTTAAAGAAAAACGCATCCCCCTTTTTCAACGGCAGTTGCACGAACCGGTCTTCAAAGAACGCCCGAAACTCTGGCAACCGGTAAGCCATGTATCCCGGCAAATAGGATTGCGAGAAGGGCAACAGGCGCGTGGGCCCGCTTTCAACCGGCATATCGCAATGCGCCAAACCGCCTTGCAGGGTCATAACAGGCGACAGCGCGTGGACATGCGCGGGATAGGAGGCTGCGGCGTCCGCAGTCTGAAACCCCAGATGATAGTCCCGGTGCGCTTGTTGGGCCGATCCACCGGGCCGCACAAGATTTACCTGTGCGGTCATCTGATATCCCGGACCCAGCCACGCTTCCGACACCGCATCCATCGGAGGGATGGCGTGATAGCGCGCAAAAAGCGCCGGGTCCGCATCGCACAGTTTCTGAAGCGAGTTCCAAAGCCGGTCATTCGCCCCACTCGCCGCAAAATGGTCGGCACCGCCCGCACCGCCGGATTTCTCGTCCGCGATAATCCTAAGATAGAGGTCGGTGACAGCGTCAATCGTCGCGTGGTACGGTTGGGCTTGTTCGAAAACAACGACCCCCGCGCCATCGCGCAAGACACCCGCCCATTCCGCCATCAGCGCTTTGCGCGTTCCGGCGTCCTTCAGCAGATCGGTCAGTCCGGGACCGTCATAGATCGGAATGTCATGCACAATGCGCGCGGCATGCGGGACATCGGCGGCGCGTGTCTGTCGGTCGATATGGGCGGCAAACTTGTCCACATCGCAGTCATCGACGCTGAAATACGCGGGCATCCCAGTCATTGGTCATCCCTCGGGTCAAACGCGATAAAAAGCTGGTGGGCGACATAAATCCCAATACCACCGGCCAGCGCACCCCACCAATAGCTACCGCGCCAAAATTCAATCCCCGTCCAAATCACCAAAACGGCCATCGTCACGATCCGCCGCCACATCGGGATGAAAAACGGGACTTGAACGTCGATCAGGCGACGACGGCGGCGCGGTTTTTGGTCTTCTTCCATGCGCCGCCGCCCCTATTATACGGTTCCGCCAAGCGAGCCTTCGAGCGCGACCATTTCCTGACCACCGGCCATCATGTCTTGCAGCTCTTCTGGCGTGATCTGGCCACGCTGCGCGGTGCCCAGCGTCTGACCGCGATTGAGCACCGTGAACCGGTCCCCCACCGCCAGCGCGTGGCGCACGTTGTGCGTGATGAACACGACCGCGATACCCTGCTTGCGCACTTTGTCGATCGTGGCCAGCACGTTTGCGGTCTGGCGCACCCCAAGGGCCGAGGTCGGCTCGTCCAAAATCAGAACCTTGGCCCCGAAATGCACGGCACGGGAAATCGCCACCGTCTGACGCTCCCCGCCCGACAGTGTGCCCACCGCCTGATCGGGTCCGCGCAGGTTAATGCCCATCTTGCGCATTTCGTCCATGGTCACCTGATCGGCGTATTCATGGTCGAAGAACGGGATGCCCATCCGCTTTTTCACTGGCTCGTTGCCCATGAAAAAGTTCCGGCTGACCGACATCAGCGGGATCATCGCCAAGTGCTGGTGCACCGTGGCAATCCCTGCGTTCATCGCGTCCCGCGGGCCATCGAAGGACATCGGCTGCCCTTCGAAAAAGATCTCGCCCTTGGTGGGTTTATGAACGCCCGACATCGTCTTGATAAAGGTCGATTTGCCCGCGCCGTTGTCTCCGAGAAGACAGTGACACTCACCGGGATAAACCTCGACCGAGACGCCCGCCAACGCGATCACGCTGCCAAAGTGCTTCTCGATATCCTTCATTTCGATAATGGGGGCATGTGTTGTGCGTGAATTCATCTTACCGCTCCCCCGTAATCATTCGACGAATGTAAGTGTTTAGGATCACCGCGCCTAAAAGGATCACGCCAAGAAAGACACGGAACAGCGAGCTTTCAACCCCGGCAAAGAACAGACCCTGCTGCACCACGCCAAAGATCAGCGCGCCCAGAGCGGCACCCAAAACCGATCCATATCCACCGGTCAAAAGCGCACCACCGATCACAACGGCGATAATCGCCTCGAACTCTTTTAAAAGCCCGCGATCCGCACCGGCCGAACCGAACTCCATCACCTGACAGGTCGCAAAGACCGTCGCGCAGAACGCGGTGAACATGAACATTAGAACCTTGACACGGTTCACTGGCACACCGGAATTCCTTGCTGCCTCGGCATCACCGCCAGCCGCGAAGATCCAGTTCCCGAACCGCGTCTTGGTCAACACGATATGTCCAAAGATCACCAGAACGATAGCCCAGACAATCAGCATCGGAATTCCATCAACGACCGGTTCACCGGCACGGGTACCCCGTTCAAAGACGCCGATGATCCCAATATCTCCCATCCAATGGAACGCACCCTGAAGGACCTTGCCTCCGAACGCCGCACCGAGCCAGTCACCTTCTGCGGCCTCGCGAATGCCACCAATGATGGTTTTGCGCTCGATCGTCTGCGGAAGGTAGATTGTGAACCCCCGTAGAATGAATAAGAACGCCAGCGTTACGATAAAGCTCGGCAGACCCGTTCGGATCACGATGAACCCGTTTAGCGCGCCGATGGCCAACGCCATAGCAAACGTAACAACGATTGCCATCCAGACTGGCCAGCCGAGCGTGACCGAGAAAATCGCGATCATCATGCCGGAAAAACCGATCATCGACCCCACTGACAGATCAAATTCTCCCGCGATCATTAGCAAACAAGCCCCCACAGCGATAATCATGAACTGGGCCGATACGACTGACCAATTCATGATACCTTGGGCGTTGAACATCCCGCTGTCATAGGCCGTTAGCAGGAAAAAGAAGAAGACCGCGATTGTCCCCACGATGCCGCCGAGTTCGGGTCGTATCAGCGCACGGCGCCAACCGAGGTCTTTGACCCGTTCGTCAGGTGCGGGGGTGGGTTGCGCTGTCTCTGACATCGCTCCAGCTCCCTTAACTGTCTTTATAGAAAGAAAAAAGGGCGGCCCGGCGGCCACCCCTTGTCAGCTTACCGGTATTCGCCGGCGAACTCTTCCACTTTCTCAAGCGCGTCGGACGTCACAAAGCCCGGGCCCGAGTTGATGTTGTTGCCCGGCAGAACACCATAGCGGTGGTAGTTCGCCAAAACAACAACCGGCAGGTAAGCCTGCAGGAAGGGCTGCTGGTCAATACCCCAGTTGATCACGCCGGCTTTGATGCCTTTTACGATCTCCTCGCCCAGATCGAACGTACCAAAGTAGATGTCACCTGCCATGCCGTTCTCTTCCAGCGCCAGAAGCGTCGGATCGGCCGAGGTCGGACCAAGTGTCAGAATTGCATCCGTCTCGGGGTTCGAGTTCAGATACGCCAGAACTCGGTTCTTGATCTCGGCAGGGTCCTGACCACTGTCGATCATCTGGTTGCCCAGATCAACACCAAGCGCATCGGCAAAGCCCTGGCAGCGCTCAGTCGAAGACGGCGACGAGATGTAATGGTTCACGCACAGGAACGATCCCACGCCATCACCCTTTGCCCGCAAACCGGCAGCAAAACCTGCGTCGTATTCGGGC
>JABSSC010000127.1 GCA_013214635.1 Paracoccaceae bacterium
TGGAACTGCCGAACCTGCCGCAAGCCTCCGTGCCGGATGGGGAAAGCGAAGAGGACAATGTCGAAATCCATCGTTGGAGCACGCCACGGGAGTTCGACTTTGCGCCCAAAGAGCATTTTGAGATTGCGGGCGCGGCACAAGGGCTGGACTTTGAAACGGCGGCAAAGCTGTCCGGTTCGCGGTTCGTCGTCATGCGCGGTGCGGTCGCGCGCCTCCACCGGGCGCTTGCGCAGTTCATGCTGGACATTCACACGACCGAGAACGGACTGTCCGAGACATCTACGCCCGTGCTGGTCCGTGACGATGCCATGCTGGGAACGGACAAGCTCCCGAAATTTGGTGATGACAGCTATCAGACGACCAACGGCTGGTGGCTGATCCCGACGTCAGAGGTCACGCTGACCTATTCCGTTGCCGGCGATATTCTGGACGCGGCTGACCTCCCGCGACGGATGACGGCGCATACCTTGTGTTTCCGGTCCGAGGCTGGCAGCGCAGGTAAAGACACCGCTGGCATGCTGCGCCAGCACCAGTTCGAAAAGGTCGAAATGGTGTCGATCACGCATCCTGATCATTCTGATGCCGAACTTGAACGCATGACAAAATGTGCCGAAGGCATCCTTGAACGGCTCGGGCTGCCCTATCGCACCGTTGTCCTGTGTACGGGTGACATGGGCTTTGGCGCGCAGCGCACCCACGATATCGAGGTCTGGTTGCCGGGTCAGAACACCTATCGCGAGATTTCGTCCTGTTCGACCACAGGCGCATTTCAGGCGCGGCGCATGAACGCACGCTTCCGTCCCGAAGGCGGCGGCAAGCCAGAGTTCGTCCATACGCTGAACGGGTCGGGTTTGGCGGTCGGGCGTTGCCTGATTGCGGTTTTGGAAAACGGCCAGCACGAGGACGGCTCAATCGAGCTGCCCGAAGCGCTGCATCCCTGGCTGGGCGGAAAAACGACAATCACGCCCGAAGGCGAGCTGATCTGAACCCGGCAGTTCTTGGGTGACAGGACCGCTGTGTCGCGACTAGGCTGGCCCGAACCAAACACGGGAACCGGGCCAGAATGACCAAATTTGATCGCGTTCGCGACGCTTATCGCTACGCATTGCGCCAATCTGGCGTCATCGTGCCCGTTCATATCGGTGCGCAACTGGTTGCATTTGCGCTGGTCGCGCCTGTCTTCAGCGCGGTGTTCGCCTTTGCCATCGGATTGTCTGATCAATCCGCCCTAACCGATCAAGACATAGCAAGGTTCCTGCTGACACCTGTCGGAGCGATTGCTGGATTGACGGTCGGTGCGCTATTTCTTCTGGCGGCCGTCTTCAGTTTTGCGGTCATGACGGTGCATCTGGCCCGCGACGGCGCGAAGGGGATCAGCGCACTTCCCGCCGATCTGGGGTACCTTGCCGCACGGTGGCGGCCGCTTTTGGGCTTTGCGGTTCAGTTCATTCTGCGTGTCGGGGTGATTGTGGCGCCTGTGGCGTTGATTTGCCTTTGGCTGGCGGCGCGCAACCTCACTGAGTTCGACATCAATTATTATCTGACTGAAACGCCGCCCGAATTCACGCGGACGGTCTTCATTTGCGGCGTACTCCTGGCCGGCGCTGCGATTGTTCTGATCAATCGCCTGCTTGCTTGGGCGGTTTCGCTGCATTTTGTGCTTTTTGAAGGTACCCGACCCCGCGACGCGTTTGCTGCTTCGTCTGAGCACATCTCGGCAGACCGGTTCGCCCTACTGCGTGCGCTTATCGTCTGGTTTGTCATTCGGTTTGCGGTCGTCGCCGTGGTGGCCGTCGTGGCCGGTATCCTGCTGAACCAAGTGCCGCCCCTCTTTTC
This sequence comes from Paracoccaceae bacterium, assembly GCA_013214635.1. Taxonomy (GTDB): domain Bacteria; phylum Pseudomonadota; class Alphaproteobacteria; order Rhodobacterales; family Rhodobacteraceae; genus JABSSC01. The sequence goes on from JABSSC010000127.1 coordinate 1,837, forward strand.
GCCCAGTTTAACAGCCGCCGTAACTGCTGCGTTGGCAATCCTTGCCCTTTGGGGACTTGTCCGGCTTTTCGTGGCCGCAATTGCGCTTGGTGCGCTCGCCAAGATCCTGCTGAGCGCCTATGGCGGCGCAGAAGCCGCTTGGCATGGAACGAGCGAATTGCGCCTGCCCAACATCGTGCTTGCCGGTGGTGTGATTGCGCTCGTGCTGGTGGGTGTCTTCGGCGCATCGGTAGTGTTGGACGATGTGCAGACAGAGGACGATGTCACAATAATCGCGCACCGCGGAGGAGCGATTGCGCGCCCCGAGAACACCATGGCAGCGATCGTAAAAGGGGTCGAAGACGGCGCCGATATGATCGAAATTGACGTTCAGGAAACTGCCGATGGTGAGGTCGTCGTGGTGCATGACAGCGACTTTATGAAGGTCGCGGGCAACCCCATCAAAATTTGGGACGCCACGATGGACGATCTGGCCGAGATCGACATCGGCAGTTGGTTTGATCCCATCTATGCCGATCAGCGCACAGTCACACTGGCCGATACTCTCGAAGCCGTGCGGGACAAAGCGATCTTGCTGATCGAACTCAAGTATTACGGTCACGACGTCGATCTTGAAAACCGGGTGATCAACATCGTCGTAGATGCGGGCATGGCCGATCAGGTCGCGATCATGTCACTGAAATACCCGGCTGTGCAAAAGATGCTGTCGCTACGTCCCGACTGGCCCACCGGTGTACTTGCCGCGACCGCGATTGGTGATCTCACAGGCCTTGAGGGTGATTTCCTCGCTGTAAGCACGGCATCCGCCAATGCCAGTCTCGCACGCCGCGCGGCGGATGCCGGGAAAGAGCTTTATGTCTGGACCGTGAACGATGCGCTTTCCATGTCCGCAGCAATTTCGATGGGAGCTGACGGTTTGATCACGGATGATCCAGCGCTTGTGCACGAAGTGCTTGCTCAGAGGGCCGAGATGAGCACCCCCGAACGCTTGGCCTTGTTGATGGCGCAGCGCTTTGGCCTGACGCTGAGCGGTGAGGCTTCGAATGTCATTGAACAGTAAGGCAGTTGTTGTTTCTCTGCTCGCCCTTCCTCTTTCCAGTCACGCGCAGGAGGCACCGTCGCCCAACGCGCTGGAACTGGCTGGTCACCGCGCGTTGCAACGGATGATTGCCGAGGCTGGATCAGGGCCGAACGACTTCACAACGGATGGATGCTCCGGTGGGTTGTCAGCGTCGTGGCGCGTCGTCGCGGACACCTTTCCCGATTTTGCCAATGCGCATGGTGGCATTCCCCCATGGGAGGCCTGCTGCGTTACCCACGATCGCGCCTATCATGCCGGAGGCTATGAAACTTCGCCTGAGGCGGGGTTCGCGGACCGTGCCACTGCCGATGACGCCCTGCGCGCCTGCGTCGTGGACAGCGGCGAGGCTGAATTGCCCGACATCGCAGCGCGGTATGATGCCACCGAAGAAGAGGTGCGCAGCGCCTATCGCACAATATCCGAGGCCATGTATCTTGCCGTGCGGTTTGGCGGCGGGCCCTGTTCCGGATTACCGTGGCGTTGGGGCTACGGAAGTGACCAATGTGTCGTACGACCGGGAGATTTTCGGGCAGCGCAAGATTAGCGTTTGCAGCGCCCGATCGTCTCGCTAGGCTTTGCGAGAGCCCCAGTCGCAGGAGATTTGCAGATGACCCGCCTTTTTGCCGCCGTGACGGCCGTGTTCTTTGCTGCGCCCCTCGCCGCGCAGGAAAGCGTTACGCTTGCCGAGTTGCCCCTGCTTGGCAGCGACGGGTCAAGCTTGTGCGGTTATATCGATGCCCAGACACAAAGCCCGCTCGACACTGCGACCCGAACCGCGCTGGAATCTGAGTTGCGGCGACGCGGTGGGTTTAACGGCAATGATATTCGTGTGCTGTTGCGTTCGGACGCCGATGTCGGATTTGGAATGACGCTGCAAGGTCTGCAATGCGCCTTGGGCGGCGAGGTCGAGGTCGTCTATCGCCGCAGCTATGGCGGGACGCAGACGTGGCAGGTGCGCCTTTTCGATCATTTTGAGCGCTACAACATCGGTCACGCCTATCTTGAGGGCAATGGCACAGCATCGGGCATGCGCGTGCGCAGCTTGATCTAGGCCGCGTTTGGGGGCTCTGCCGCCGCCGCTGACGCGGCTCCCCCGGAGGTATTTTTCGACCAATGAAGCTGCCGAGACTTTAGTTCAGCGGCTTCTTTCCGAGATGCTTTCGCAACCGTGACGGGGTTGATTTCTTCTTGTCCTTATATGGATTTTTGTCGCCCTGACCGCGGAAGGTCAGCCGCACGGGCGTGCCCGGCATGTCAAAATCCCCGCGTAACCCGTTGACCAGATAGCGTTTATAGCTTTCGGGAAGCTTGTCGGGATGCGAACACATCACAACAAATCCGGGGGGGCGTGTTTTTGCTTGGGTCGCATAGCGCAGCCTTATCCGGCGCCCGCCCGGTGCCGGGGGTGGATGCGCTTCGAGCATACCTGTTAGCCAGCGGTTCAGTTTCGCGGTGGGAACACGCCGGTTCCAAACCTCATAGCTGCGCAAGATGGCGTCGTGGAGCCGATCTAGCCCACGTCCCGTTTTGGCCGAAACGGTTACAAGTGGCGCCCCTCGCAGTTGCGGCAAGAGACGCTCAAAGGCTTCGCGAAGCTCGGCCAGCTTTTCCTGTTTGTGCCGCTCGGCGTCCCATTTGTTGACCGCCACAACAACCGCCCGTCCCTCGCGCTCAGCAAGGTCGGCAATGCGCAGGTCTTGTTGTTCGAACGGGATCGCGGCATCCAAAAGCACAACAACCACTTCAGCAAACTTGATGGCGCGCAGCCCGTCCGAGACCGACAGGCGCTCAAGCTTTTCCTGAACTTTGGCGCGTTTGCGCATGCCCGCGGTATCGTGGATACGCACTGGCGTGCCCTGCCATTCAAACGGGATCGAGATGGAATCGCGCGTAATCCCAGCTTCGGGGCCAGTCAAAAGACGTTCTTCGCCGATCAGTTTGTTGATCAGTGTGGACTTGCCCGCATTGGGCCGCCCGACAACCGCGATTTGCAAGGGGCGCGACGGGGTGATCTGGATCTCGCCGTCTTCGCCATCGACCACATCAACATTGGTAACAGCCGCGGCTTCGGCCTCCGCCTCGATTTCGGCATCCTTGGCTTCGATCAGCGGGGCCAAAACGGTGGCAAGCTCAGCCATGCCCTCGCCATGCTCGGCAGAAAGCGCCAAAGGATCGCCCAACCCAAGGCTAAAGGCTTCGATCAGACCGGCTTCCGCCGCCCGACCTTCGGCCTTGTTGGCACCAAGGATCACATGTCCGGCATTGCGACGCAGGATATCGGCAAACACTTCATCATCGGGCAGGACGCCAGCGCGCGCATCGATCAGGAACAGGCACGCATCCGCCTCGGCCACGGCGCGTTCGGTCAGGCGGCGCATCCGACCGGGCAGGCTGTCATCGGTCGCGTTTTCCAATCCGGCGGTGTCAAGAATGGTGAACTTGAGCGGCCCCAGACGCGCTGCACCTTCCCGCAGGTCCCGCGTGACGCCCGGCTGATCGTCGACCAGCGCCAGCCGTTTACCGACAAGGCGATTGAACAACGTCGACTTGCCAACATTGGGCCGTCCGACAATGGCGAGAGTGAAGCTCATGACACAGGGTTCCGAAACGTGAAGCCCGCGTCTTTACACCGTGTTTGTCTCAACGAAAAGCGTGAAGGCGCCCGTCATCGGTGACAATGTACAGGACGCCCCCTGCCACAACAGGGTTGCGCGCCGCGGGCGCGGGCAATTGCACAAGCTGCGTCAACGCCCCGCTTTGCGGATTAAAGATGCGCAACAGCTCATCATCAGACGCAACGATCAGACGGTTTCCCGCAATGATCGGGCCATAATGGACAAACGCGTCCTTAAGGCGTGATTCGCGCCGGACGGGCACGTAGAAGGGCAAACGCTCCCTCCAGATGATCTCGCCCGTATTGGCGTCGACACGCAGCAATTCGTTGCGGTCCGAGATCTGGAACATGGCCGCGCCGTCGACCCAGAGCGGTCCAAAGGTTCCGTTCTCCTGCGTCCATAGGCGCTGGCCATCAGACAGGTTCACGGCAACGGTGCGTCCTGAAGAGTTTGCGACAAACACCCGGTTTCCGACAACCACCGGATCGCCCTGAATATCGAGCACGCGGGCGAAAACCGGCTCAAGCCGCTGACCGGCCACCGAGGTCGCCCAAAGGCGTGAGCCATCGCCACGATTGGCCGCGATCAACTGCCCCGATGAGAAGGGAAAGATCACCGCAGCCCCCGACACAGCCGGGGACGGCGCTCCGGTCAGGCCAGATTGGCTGGGCGCCCCAGGTAGGTTCCACAAAACACGCCCGTTCGATGTGTCGATAGCCCAGGCGCGGCTATCTGCAGAGATCAAAAAAACCTGACCATCAATTGCCGTAGGTGCCCCAGAGGCCGCGGCATCGAGCTGCTGGGTCCAAAAGCGACCGCCAGTGGCAGGATTGATTGCGGTGAGAAACCCGAACGAGGAGGAAACGAACAACCGCCCGTCTGCATAAGCCAGACCACCGCCTGACGCATCAGAAGAGTTGTCGCCAGCGGGTGTCAGATCGATTTGCCACAAGCGCTCGCCCGTGGTGCGGGTCGCGGTCACGGTGGCTTCGCTATCGAGCGTGAAGATCACGTTGCCCACGACGATCGGGTCCGCCGTCAAGCGACGTTTACGGCGATTTCCGACGCCAATGTCGGCGGACCAAAGAAGCTCAAACCGTCCGTTAAAGGCCGGATGCTGAATTCGGTGCGCCGGCCCTCCGGCCTTATGCGTCCAATCCGCGTTCACGCGTTGTGCCGACAGCGACAAAGCCACGTCCCGCGATTGCTCGGGCTCAGGCTGAGCGTTCTCGTCCGACAGCGAGGCACGCACGTCCAGACGTTCGCCTTCGATCGGAATTTCGTTCTCCGAGCACGCCACCAGAGCGGCCACGGCCAAAAGGCCAAGCCCAATATGTCTGGCAAACGATGTCACCGGATCTAACCCTCCCCAAACGGTATGATCTTATTGATCAATCGTTCCGCCCAAAGCAACGATCACCTGCGCCGCGCGCGTGCGCAAGTCTGCGGTCACGGCGTTTTCGACCGCGATGCCTTGAAGGATTTCGATGGCCAGATCGGTGTTGCCCTGGTCGATATGCGCCATGGCAATTTGTTCGCTTGCTAGGAGCGCGTAGGGCGCGCCGGGCAGCGCAAGAGGCTGTAGGCGGGTGATCCGGTCTTGTGGGCTCAACGCCTCGCCCGCCACCATGACAGCGGTCAGCGCAGCCAAATCGCGATAGGCCTGCGTTACGTCCGGATTGGCCGCAAGCGCGTCAAGCTGCGCGAGAGACGCATCCTCGCCTGAGGTGCCTGATGCGCCGGCTTCGAGCAACGCAAGGACGGCTGCCTGATCGGCTGGCCCGGTCGCTTCAATTTCCGACAGGGCACCGGCCCGCGCGAGCGGGTCGTTCACCTCAAGCGCGCTCAGAACCGAATCGCCAAAAGCCTCGGCCGCGGCACGCGCATTGGCTTTGCGGAATTCGTTATAGGCAGCCCCTGCAACAATAAGGACGACAACAGCAACTGCGATCCACGCATAGCGACGATACAACATGAACAAACGTTCACGCCGGACCTCGTCATTGACCTCATCGATGAAGCTCTCGTTATTCGCCACAGTCGTTCTCACTTTGCCATTTTTGTCGTCATATCGGCCTTTGCCGGGCGATGCAAAGCGACGTCGGCGGAATTTCTCGTGCCGCCTTGAAGATATTTCGAAAAATCACTAATCTAAACCGAACAGTTTAGCGTATATGGACCATCAACCGAGTGAGCGCAGCGACATAAGCCAAGCGCCAACAGTCGGTACGACAAAACAAGACGAGACGAGACGATGCGGATTTTTTCACTGATCACGGCCGCGGTTGTGGTTGCAGCGCTGTATCTGGTGGTTTTTGAGCGGGACCGCCTTTTGAATTTTGCCAGTGGCTCGGATGCGGACGTTTCCGCTGAAGAAACCGAGGTCGCAGCGACCGACGCCGCGGCTGAGGGTGACCCCCCTGAGATGGCCGAGGCTGTTGCCGTTGTCGCCTTGCGCAGCACCGCCACCGAGATTGACAGCGCCGTCGTCGTCCGTGGTCGGACTGAAGCGGCACGTCAGGTTGACGTGCGCGCCGAAACCAGCGGGCTCGTGATCTCAGAACCGCTGCGGGCGGGCACATTTGTCTCTCAGGGGCAGCTGATGTGCGAACTTGATCCGGGCACGCGACCAGCGTCTTTGGCCGAGGCGACCGGACGCGTGGCGGAAGCAAAAGCACGCCTTGCGGACGCCGAAATCAATCTGAACGCCGCTGAGCGCCTGAGCGAGGGCGGTTTTGCCGCAGAAACACGCCTGACCGCCGCGCAAGCGTCCGCGGAAAGCGCCCGTGCAGGCGTTCAATCGGCTGAGGCAGCCGTCGCCGCAGCCCAGACCGAACTCGATCGTCTTAAGATCACCGCCCCGTTCTCGGGCCTTTTGGAAACGGATGCGGCCGAGATCGGCTCGCTTCTTCAGCCCGGCGGGCTTTGTGCGACCGTAATCCAGCTTAATCCCATGAAACTGGTGGGCTTTGTGCCTGAGACGGATGTCGACCGGGTCAATGTCGGATCGCCTGCTGGTGCGCGTATGGCCTCGGGGCGTGAAGTTCTGGGTCAGGTGACGTTCATTTCACGCTCGGCTGACCAAACAACCCGGACCTTCCGGGTCGAGGTTGAGGTCGACAACACCGACCAGTCAATTCGTGACGGTCAAACAGCCGAAATCTTCATCGCCTCCGACGGCGAAGCGGCTCACCGAATCCCGGCCTCTGCACTGACACTTAACAACGAGGGGCGCATGGGCGTTCGCGTTGTCGAAGACGCCGCGGCCAGCTTTGTGCCGGTCTCGATCGTGCGCGATACGGTCGAGGGCATGTGGGTCAGCGGGCTGGCAGAGCAGGCAGACGTTATTGTCGTCGGACAGGAATTCGTGACCGACGGCGTGCCCGTCCGCGTCACCTATCAGGAGGCAACGCAATGACCGGCATCGTCGATTGGGCTGCGGGCCGCGCCCGCATGGTGATCGCGTTCATCATCCTCTCGCTTCTGGCGGGGGGATTTGCATATGCGTCTCTGCCGAAAGAGGGTGAGCCGGACATTGAGATTCCGGCGGTGATCATCTCCCTGCCCTTCCCCGGCATCTCGGCGGAAGACAGCGAGAAACTGTTGATCCAGACGATGGAAACCGAACTCGCGGATCTCGACGGGCTCGACACGATGAGCTCTACCGCCGCCGAAGGCTATGCAAATATCGTGCTTGAGTTCGATTTTGGCTGGGACAAGACCAAGATCATCGCCGATGTGCGCGACCGCATGAATACGGCGGAATCCAAGTTTCCCGCCGGGTTTGAGAAATACACGATTACAGAATTTAATTTTTCTGAATTCCCGATCATCATCGTCAGCCTCACCGGGCCGGTCCCGGAACGCACACTGCTTCAAGTCGCCAAGAACCTTCAGGATCGACTTGAAGGGCTGGAACCAGTGCTTGAAGCCTCGCTTGCCGGACAGCGCGACGAGATGGTTGAGGTCACGATCGACCCGCTTCGGCTTGAGGCCTACAACATCACCGCAGGTGAGCTGATCAACGTTGTCGTCAACAACAATCAGTTGATTGCCGCGGGTGAGATTGAAACGGAAACCGGCGCCTTCGCGGTCAAAATCCCGGCCTCTTTCGAGACGCAGCAGGACATCTTTTCGCTGCCCGTCAAAGTCGACGGCGACCGTATCGTGCGGCTGGGCGATCTTGCTGATATACGCCTGACATTCGAAGACCGCGCAGGTACCGCGCGCTTTAACGGCGAAAGCACCGTTGCGGTACAGGTCGTCAAGCGCAAAGGCTTCAACCTGATCGACACCGCCGCGCTGATCAAGGAAGAAGTCGCCAAGGAACAAGCGGCCTGGCCAGAAGAAGAAAAAGGAGGTCAACTGGACAGAGCAGGCCCCACAGGAAAACAAGGACCTCAGAGCCAAACTCA
>JABSSC010000128.1 GCA_013214635.1 Paracoccaceae bacterium
TTCTTGGGATGGTCGGGTGTCGCTGCCGGTGTTCTGCTGCTTGGCGCAACAGTCGGAACTTTCTTGGCTTTTCTCGATTCAATGAAACCGTCCGAGGATTGGCTGCGAGGCTTTACAAAGATTCCGGCTTCGGTGGACGTGTTGGTTCACTCGACATACGAAGATCCATCCGTCGTCACGTTTGACCCTGATGTCGTTGGTGCGACCGATATCGCCCACTTTGCTCGCGAACTTTGCGCCGCCGAAACCGCCGAATTCTCACTTGTTCGTCCCCGCCTCGCGCAACGCCTAACAGGTCGCGCACGCGCCCATATTTTCTGTTGGAGGTAATGCCATGACCGACCAAAGCTCTAACGACCAATTTCACGCCTCGTCCTTCCTCCAAGGACATAATGCGGAGTATATCGAGCAGCTTTATGCCCGATACGCGACCGACCCCAATGCGGTCGACGAAGCGTGGCAGCAATTCTTCCGCCAGTTGGGCGACAGCGATATCGACGCAAAACGCGAGGCCGAAGGGCCAAGCTGGGCGCGCGGTGACTGGCCGCCGCAGCCCAATGATGAATTGACCGCTGCGCTCGACGGGCAATGGGCCGAACCTGCCAAGCAAGGGGAAAAGATCAAGGCCAAGGCGCAGGAAAAGGGCGTCACGGTTAGTGAAGAGCAAGTGCGTCAAGCAGTGCTCGATTCCATCAGGGCGCTGATGCTGATCCGCGCCTACCGGATCCGGGGTCACCTTGTGGCCGATCTCGATCCGCTGGGCATGCGCGACCAGACCCCGCACCCGGAGCTCGATCCCAAGTCCTATGGCTTCACCGAGGCCGACATGGACCGGCCCATCTTCCTCGACAAGGTTCTGGGGCTCGAGATGGCGTCGATGCGCCAGATCGTCGAGATCGTGAAGCGGACCTATTGTGGCACCTTTGCGCTGCAATACATGCACATCTCAAACCCCGAAGAAGCCGGTTGGCTGAAAGAGCGGATCGAAGGCTATGGCAAGGAAATCGCCTTCACCCGCGAAGGGCGGAAAGCCATTTTGAACAAAATGGTCGAAGCCGAGGGCTTCGAGAAATTCCTGCACGTCAAGTATATGGGCACCAAGCGGTTTGGTCTGGACGGCGGGGAATCTCTGATCCCCGCGATGGAGCAGATCATCAAGCGCGGCGGTGCGCTTGGCGTGCGCGATATCATCATCGGCATGCCGCACCGGGGCCGGTTGAGCGTTCTCGCCAACGTTATGGAGAAGCCCTACAAAGCGATCTTCAACGAGTTTCAGGGCGGCAGCTTTAAACCCGAGGATGTCGATGGCTCGGGCGACGTGAAATATCACCTCGGCGCGTCGTCGGACCGCGAATTTGACGGCAACAGCGTTCACCTGTCTCTGACAGCAAACCCTTCACACCTTGAGGCCGTGAACCCGGTCGTCCTGGGCAAGGCACGCGCCAAGCAGGATCAGAACAATGACGAGGGGCGCACCAGCGTCCTGTCGATCCTTCTGCACGGTGACGCGGCCTTTGCCGGTCAGGGTGTTGTGGCCGAATGTTTCGGTCTGTCTGGCCTTCGTGGCCACAAGACGGGCGGCACGATCCATATCGTCGTCAACAACCAGATCGGGTTCACCACGGCCCCGCACTTTAGCCGCTCGTCGCCCTATCCGACCGATATCGCGCTGATGGTGGAGGCCCCGATTTTCCACGTGAACGGCGACGACCCGGAGGCGGTCGTGCACGCCGCCAAGGTCGCGACCGAGTTCCGCCAGAAGTTCAGCAAAGACGTCGTGATCGACATGTTCTGCTATCGCCGCTTTGGTCACAACGAAGGCGACGAGCCGATGTTTACCAATCCGATCATGTACAATCGGATCAAGCAGCACAAAACGACGCTCCAGCTTTATACGGAACGTCTGATCCGCGACGGGCTGATCCCCGAGGGCGAAATCGACGATATGAAGACGGCGTTTCAGGCGCACCTCAACGAAGAGTTCGAGGCGGGCAAAGACTACAAGCCGAACAAGGCCGACTGGCTGGACGGGCGTTGGAGCCATCTCGACCGCGAAGGGGATCAGTACCAGCGCGGCAAAACGGCTATTGAAGAGAAAACGCTGGAAGAGATCGGGACTGCGCTGACCACGGTGCCCGAAGGTTTCGCTGCGCATCGCACCATCAAGCGGTTTCTTGACGCCCGGAAAAAGATGTTCGACAGCGGCGAAGGCTTTGACTGGGCCACGGGTGAGGCACTGGCCTTTGGCTCGCTTCAGACCGAAGGATACCCGATCCGCCTTGCCGGTCAGGATTCAACGCGCGGCACGTTCAGCCAACGTCATTCGGGCTTGATCGATCAGAACACCGAAGAACGGTACTACCCGCTCAACCACATTCGCGCAGGCCAAGCCCATTACGAGGTCATCGACTCGATGCTCTCAGAATACGCGGTGCTTGGGTTCGAATACGGCTACTCGCTCGCCGAACCCAATGCCCTGACCCTTTGGGAGGCGCAGTTTGGTGACTTTGCCAACGGCGCGCAGATCATGTTCGACCAGTTCATCTCGTCAGGTGAACGCAAGTGGCTGCGGATGTCTGGCCTCGTGATGCTGCTGCCGCACGGGTTCGAGGGCCAAGGCCCGGAACACTCGTCAGCACGGCTTGAACGGTTCCTGCAAATGTGCGCCGAAGACAACTGGATCGTCGCCAACTGCACGACGCCCGCCAACTACTTCCACATCCTGCGCCGCCAGCTGCACCGCGACTATCGCAAACCGCTGGTGCTGATGACGCCCAAGTCGCTTCTGCGCCACAAGATGGCAATCTCCGAGGCCGAGGATTTCACCACCGGCTCCTCTTTCCATCGCGTGCTCTGGGATGATGCACAAAAGGGGCATTCCGAGACGACGCTCGTGTCGGATGACAAAATCAAGCGCGTCGTCCTGTGCTCGGGCAAGGTCTATTACGACCTCCTCGAAGAACGCGACGCGCGCGGGATCGACGACATCTATCTCCTGCGTGTCGAACAGTTCTATCCCTTCCCCGCACTCTCGATGGTCAAGGAACTGGAACGCTTCGACAACGCCGATTTCGTCTGGTGTCAGGAAGAGCCCAAGAACCAGGGCGCCTGGTTCTTTATGGAGCCAAACATCGAATGGGTCCTGACGCGCATCGGCGCCAAGGTCACCCGGCCGATTTACGCCGGACGGTCCGCGGCGGCCTCGCCCGCCACCGGTCTGGCTTCCACCCACAAAGCACAACAAGCCGCGCTCGTGAACGACGCGCTCACACTTGAAGGAAACTGATATGAGTACCGAAGTTCGCGTTCCCGCCCTCGGCGAAAGCGTCACCGAAGCGACGGTGGCGACGTGGTTCAAGAAACCCGGCGACAGCGTTGCGGTTGATGAAATGCTCTGTGAGCTTGAGACCGACAAGGTGACGGTCGAAGTCCCGTCACCGGTTGCCGGCACGCTTGGCGAAATCGTCGCCGGTGAAGGCGACACCGTCGGTGTTGACGCGCTTTTAGCGATGATCGCCGAAGGCGACGCCGCACCAGCCCCAGCGGCTGAGGCAGCCCCTGCTGCCGCACCAGAAGCCGCGCCTGCAGGTGACAGCGCCCCAATCGACGTGATGGTGCCAACGCTTGGCGAAAGCGTGACGGAGGCAACCGTTTCGACATGGTTCAAGGCCGTGGGCGACAGCGTCGCGCAGGACGAAATGCTATGTGAGCTTGAAACCGACAAAGTCTCGGTCGAGGTTCCTGCCCCCGCCGCCGGTGTCCTGACCGAAATCATCGCTGCCGAAGGCGCAACGGTCGAGGCAGGCGGCAAGCTCGCCGTCATGACTGGTGGCGCAGGTGCCACCGCAGCAGCACCCGCAGCCGCACCAGCGCCTACCACTGCCCCAGCCAGCGCGCCCGCTGGGTCGGGCCGCACCGACATCGAAAACGCGCCCAGCGCGAACAAAATGATGGCCGAGGCGGGTCTGAGCGCCGATCAGGTCACGGGAACGGGTCGCGACGGTCGCGTCATGAAAGAAGACGTGCAAAAGGCCATCGCCGCCGGCGCAACCGCCGCTGCAGCTCCTGCGCCTGCTGCCGTGCCACGCGCGCCAGTCGCAGCCGAGGATGCGAGCCGTGAGGAACGGGTCAAGATGACCCGCCTGCGCCAGACCATCGCGCGGCGTCTGAAAGACGCGCAAAATACCGCAGCCATGCTGACCACCTATAACGAGGTCGACATGGGCGCGGTCATGGACCTGCGCAAAGAGTACAAGGACCTCTTTGAGAAAAAGCACGGCGTGAAGCTGGGCTTCATGTCCTTCTTCACCAAGGCGTGTATTCACGCCCTCAAAGAAGTGCCCGAGGTAAACGCCGAGATCGATGGCACGGATGTGGTTTATAAAAACTTCGTCCATATGGGCGTCGCCGTTGGCACTCCGAACGGACTTGTCGTGCCGGTCGTGCGTGACGCCGACCAAATGAGCTTCGCCGATATTGAGAAGAAGATTGGTGAGCTTGGCTTGCGCGCCCGCGACGGAAAACTGTCGATGGCGGAAATGCAGGGCGGCACGTTCACGATCTCAAACGGCGGCGTCTATGGCTCGCTCATGTCCTCGCCGATCCTGAACCCGCCGCAATCGGGCATCCTTGGTATGCACAAGATCCAGCAACGCCCGATGGTCATCGATGGTCAGATCGTGGCGCGCCCCATGATGTACCTCGCGCTCAGCTACGACCACCGGATCGTGGACGGCAAAGGGGCGGTGACCTTCCTCGTGCGGGTCAAAGAGGCGCTGGAAGACCCGCGCCGGTTGTTGATGGATTTGTGATCAAATGTCGGGTTCCGACAATGTGCAAAGAAGCGAGACTGTGATCGCAGCTATACTCGCGCATCTTATGCAGCGCGGTATTCAGCACGGCGGGATTCAGTTTGCCGAGTTAGGGCTAGAGGAGGACTATCAACCTTTCTTTCTTCCCTGCTTCGAGTGGCTAATGTCGGAAGGACTGATCAGGTTCAAATCCTCAAAAAACGTAGGGTGGCGACATGGTGGCCCTGTGGTGCTTGAACCAACACTTACTTCATTAGGTTATCGGTACTTGGGAGAACCAATGCTAGCCGGCGACGCTGACCAGAAACTTGGTGAGGTCGTAAAGGATGTAGCAAAGGGCGGCGAAAACTTTGCTCAGTTCGGCGACTTTTTTGGCGGCTTGTTGGGCGGTTTCACAAAGTCAATGGGAGGATGAAAATGACCCCGGAACTCACATATCTTTTCTACGCAGTCATTCTCCTGATCGTGCATGTCTTTGCGCAAGCTACGTTGTCGGACCTTTCCAAAGGTCTCGGTTGGGCGCTCGGCCCTCAGGACGATGATCGCGACCAGAACCTCTATGCCGACCGACTGCAAAAGGCGCTCAGGAACTATCTTGAGACATTCCCGGCTTTCGCCGCACTCGCCCTGATCCTTGCTGTCACCGACAGCGGCACGTCGGGCACAGCACTTGGGGCAGCGCTCTACTTCTGGGGACGCGTGGCCTATATCCCGTGCCGCCTTTCGGGACTGCCACTGGTGCGGTCCATTGCGTGGTTCACTGCCATTGGCGGCATCGTCATGATGATGCTCCCCCTCTTCTCGGCAGGGTGAGACAAAAGAGATGACGCCCGAACTCACAGCGCTCGCTTTGGCAGGATTGCTTCAGGTCGCCCAATTCGCGGCCATGTCGATCCCTGCCAATCAGGAGCTGGGTCCGGGCAAGACCGCGTCACCGCGCGACAGGTCGCGCTTGGGTGGCAGTCTCGAAGACCAACTCAGCGACAAGACCGCCCGCCTCTACCGCGCGCTCAACAATCATTTCGAGGCGCTGATCCTTTTCACCCTCGCCGTTGTGGTGGTCACCCTTTCAGATCAATCGACACCGTTCACCGCCGCCTGTGCCTGGGTCTATTTGATCGCGCGCATCGCCTACGTGCCCGCCTATTGGCTTGGGCTCAGCCCGTGGCGGTCCCTTATCTGGTTCGTGGGATTTCTGGCCACGACGCTCATGATCCTGGCGAGCCTGATATGACAGATTTTCCGACAGTCCCTCCGACACAATGCCGACGAAACTCCGACGTTGTGCCGACATCCCAAATTCGCCGAAATTCGGTAAGGAGATACCCCAATGGCAAGTTATGATGTGATCGTTATCGGCAGCGGCCCCGGCGGCTATGTCTGCGCCATCCGCTGTGCGCAGCTGGGCCTGAAAACGGCCTGTGTCGAAGGGCGCGAAACGCTGGGCGGAACCTGCCTTAACGTGGGCTGCATCCCGTCCAAGGCGCTTCTCCATGCCAGCCACCAACTGCACGAAGCCGAGCACAACTTTGCCGCCATGGGCCTCAAAGGTGCAGCCCCCAAGGTCGATTGGGCACAAATGCAGTCCTATAAAAGTGACGTCATCGGTCAAAACACCAAAGGCGTCGAATTCCTGTTCAAAAAGAACAAGATAGACTGGCTGAAAGGCTGGGGATCGATCCCTGAAGCAGGCAAGGTCAAGGTGGGCGATGACGTGCACGAGGCCAAAAACATCGTCATCGCAACCGGCTCTGACGTGGCAACACTCCCCGGCGTAGAGATTGACGAAAAGCTTGTCGTTTCTTCAACCGGCGCGCTCGAACTGCCCAAGATCCCCAAGAAGATGGTCGTCATCGGCGCCGGTGTGATCGGGCTTGAAATGGGCTCGGTTTATGCCCGGCTTGGCACCGAAGTGACGGTCGTTGAGTTCCTCGACCACATCACCCCCGGAATGGATGCGGAAGTGTCAAAAACCTTCCAACGCATCCTGAAAAAACAAGGGCTTAGCTTCATCATGGGGGCCGCCGTTCAAGGCGTGGAGACCACCAAGACAAAGGCCAAAGTCACCTACAAACTGCGCAAGGACGACAGCGAAGCGACCCTTGATGCCGACGTCGTGCTCGTCGCCACTGGCCGCAAACCCTACACCGACGGGTTGGGCCTTGAAGCGCTTGGCGTGACGATGTCCCCAAGGGGACAGGTCGAGACCGACGCGCATTGGTCGACCAATGTCAAAGGCATCTATGCCATTGGTGACTGCATCGACGGCCCGATGCTGGCCCATAAAGCCGAGGACGAAGGCATGGCGGTTGCGGAAACCATTGCCGGTCAAGCGGGTCATGTGAACTACGGCGTGATCCCGGGCGTGATCTATACGTCCCCGGAAGTCGCGAATGTCGGCCAGACCGAGGAACAACTCAAAGACGCGGGCCACGCCTATAAGGTTGGAAAGTTCTCCTTCATGGGCAACGGTCGGGCAAAGGCCAACTTCGCCGCCGAAGGCTTTGTCAAAATCCTGGCGGACGCCAACACCGACCGAATTCTTGGCGCGCATATTATCGGACCCATGGCGGGTGACCTGATTCACGAGATTGCCGTCGGCATGGAGTTCGGCGCCGCGGCAGAAGACATTGCACGGACATGCCACGCACACCCGACCTACTCAGAGGCTGTGCGCGAAGCCGCTCTGGCCTGCGGAGACGGTCCGATCCACAGCTGAGCGTGCGGAAATATGCGAGGCTCTGCCTCGCGCTCCGGGATATTTGAAGATCAATGGAGACGGTAAGCTGGCTTCCATTGATCCCAAAATATCCCGGGGGAGCCGCGCCAGCGGCGGGGGCAGCGCCCCCCAATTTTTAGCTGGCCAACATCTTAAGGCCTTGGGTCACATCGGTGCGCACGGCGAGCCGCAATCCCGGCTCGTCACCGGCGCGCAGCGCGGCCACGATGTGTTTATGCTCCACCGGCAAATCACGCCGCTGCAGACGACCGTATAGCTTGCGCATTGTCGGGCCGAGTTGCAGCCACACTGTCTCTGCCATGGCCAACATCGCCGGGGCCTGAGCCCGCAAGTAGAGTGTACGGTGAAATTCAAGGTTCGTTCGGATGTAACCGACGGCGTCACCTTTGACGATGGCCTCGCTGATGGTCACGTTGATCATCTGAAGCCGTTCTATCAAGGCGATATGCGCGCGCGGCAGAGCGCGGCTGGCCAATTCGGTTTCGATCAGCGCGCGGAGTGCGGCGAGTTCTTCGATACGCTCATTGCTGAGTTCCGGGGTCGAGACCCGACCAGAGGCGCTCAGCGTCAGTGCTCCCTCAGCCACCAGCCGCCGGATCGCCTCGCGCGATGGCGTCATGGACACCCCAAACTCTTCCCCAATCCCGCGCAGTGTCATGGAGGTGCCCGGCGCAAGCTCTCCGTGCATAATCTGCGACCGCAGCGTGCGGTAGACCCTTTCATGCGCGGCGGGTGCGGCTTCGGTGGGCTTAGTTTGAACCAGCATGATGTATCCTGAGACGCGTCTGGGCGCGGCGTCAATCGGAGAATTTGTAGCGATGCAAGTCCGGCCCTTCATCGCGCAACCAGCGGCGCGCCAGGTCTGTGGGTCCGTAAAGGTCTACAACTGTATCCCAGAACGCGGCGGAATGGTCCATGTGTCTGAGGTGCGCGACCTCATGAGCCGCGACATAATCGAGGATCCAAGGGGGCGCCATGATCAACCTCCACGAAAACATCAACCGTCCGTTCGAAGAACATGATCCCCATCGCGAACGGGGATCGCGCAGCGCAATTTCTTTAGGTGCTTTGCCGAGTGAAGCCCCGTAGCGATCGACCGACGCTACCAGACGATCGCGCGCAAGGTGCTTGAGGTATGCGGCGACCCGCTTGCCAGAATTGCGTTGAGGCACCGTAAGAACGTCACCCTCCCGCGCAATCGATCGTACTGCGCCCGCGCTAATCAGGACCGTTGCACCCTCAATCGGGATATGCGTATCCGGACCAACGACCGCGCCGTCGGGCACCTTATCTAAAGCACGTTCAACCCAACCGGCCTTATCTTCCAAGAATGCCTGAGCCTCGCTGAGCCGGGTCCGTTTCGGTACACTCAGGGTTATCTTACGGTCAAGCTGGGACACCCTGAGTGTCATGCGCCGCGCATGGGCGAGGCGGCGCAAATGGGCCTGTTTTGGCGGATGTCCGAATTCCAGGATCTCGCTCATCTACGATTTGCTGACAGACATGCGCCATAGCGTCAATTCGAATGGTGCGACAAAAGCCTTTGACTCCCCATCGGCACTGTGGCACTTGCCCCGAATCCAAGGAATGATTGACGACGAAAGGGATGCCAATGCCCAAAGAGGAATGGGGTACGAAACGGCTTTGCCCCAAGACTGGCCGCCGTTTCTATGACCTGAACCGCGATCCGATTGTAAGCCCGTATACCGGTGAGATCGTGCCGAACGAGAACGGCAAGGCGACGCGCACAATGGTTGCGGACAAGTCAGATGCACAGAACCCTGCAACGAGTGATGCAGAGGACGAAGAAGTCATCCTCGAAGATGACGACGACGAAAGCTCGGATGTGGATCTGGGCGATGAAGTGCTTGACGATGATGATGACGACGACAACGTGTCGCTTGACGACATCGCCGATATGAGCTCGGACGAGGACGACAGCTAAGCCGTCCTTTTTTACTTGCGCCGATGGTGTCGGTGCCATAACAGACCAAGGCGATCCGAACAGGGTCGCTTTAAATGGGGCCATAGCTCAGTTGGGAGAGCGCTTGCATGGCATGCAAGAGGTCAGGGGTTCGACTCCCCTTGGCTCCACCAAATTCCTTTTTCAAGTAACTGATTTTATTGGATTAATTTTGTTGTGGGTTATTCGTCCCGCCACTATTACCACCACCTCACCAAGAAATTCGCCCTTACTCCGCTCCCACACTGACTTGCGGTTGAAAAGCGGTCGGCTTTGCTCCACCCATGCACCGAACGCTCCTGGCTGTCCAAGCATGAAGTACCTGACTGCGAGATTTATTGATTATTCTGAGATCCCGGACGTAGAACCCTGGGAC
>JABSSC010000013.1 GCA_013214635.1 Paracoccaceae bacterium
GGTCAGAACCCGCCTCAGGCTCGGTCAGGCCAAAGCAGCCGATCAACGTGCCGGCAGCCAATCCCGGCAGATACTTCTGGCGCTGCTCTTCGGTGCCATAGGCGTGGATGGGGTACATCACGAGGCTCGACTGCACGCTCATCATCGAGCGATAGCCGCTGTCGACGCGCTCAATCTCGCGCGCGACAAGGCCATAAGTCACGTATCCCGCGCCGAGCCCGCCATAGGCCTCGGGGATCGTGACGCCCAAAAGCCCCATTTCACCCATCTCGGCAAAGATCTCAGGCGCAACGCCCTCGTCGAGATACATCTGATCAACCCGCGGCGCGAGCTTGTCGGCGGCATAGGCCGCAGCAGCATCTGCCACCATCCGCTCATCCGGGGAGAGCTGACCTGAAAGGCCAAGCGGATCTTCCCAGTTAAACTCTGCAAGCGAGGGGCCGTGCCCCGATTTCAGTGAATCAAGCATCTGAAGGCTCCATTCTTGTTTGTGCTGCGGCCTGAAGGCCCGCGATGCGTCCTAAAACAACTGCGGATAACAGGCCGTTGCCGGACAAATAGCCGCGATCGGATGTTCCCGAAACGCCAACTGCCGCGCCACCTGCGGCGAATAAGTTCGGGGATGTTGAGCCGTTGGCCAATTTGACCCGCGCGTCGGGCAAGACATTCAGCCCGCCTTGCGTGTGAAAAAGCGCGCCAGTGACTTTTACTGCTGCATAGGGCGCTTCAAGTCCCGGCCCGGTAAAGGAACGACCAAAGGTGTCTGTTCCATCCTTGGGAATGGCGGCGAGCGTTTCTGCCAAAGTCGCAGACGCAATCCCGCAGACCTCGGCCAGTTCGGCAACGGTATCAGCCTTTCGAATAGCTCCAGCAGACTCGGCGTCTTTGAAGTCTTGGAACTGGCGAGCGATGTCAGCAATGCGCGTGTCGAAGATCGTCCAAGCGATGCCCCCGGGCTGAGCGAGAACTGCGCGCGCGGCCTCAGAATAGCCTTGGCTTTCGTCCCAAAAACGGTGGCCGTTGGCATTTACTTGTACTCCGCCAGAGGTGATCACAGCCCATGAGATAAGTATTCCGTGTGGCGTCGCGACATTGCCGTGGCCTTGGTATGCGCCAAGGTGCAGCGTTTCGGCACCCAACGCCTCGCCCCATCGCACAGCATCGCCGGTGTTCCCGTCATGGCCGAACCAGAGCGCGTTCTCGATCTCTGGCATCAATTTCGCGACCATCTTCCGATTGCCGCCAAAGCCATTGCAGGCCAGAACAAGGGCGTCACAGCCAATGCGCTCAGACCCTTCAGGCCCCTTTACCTCTACTCCCGTTATGCGATCGCCGTCTTGGAAGAGTGTGACGGCACGGCGATTGCAGACGATGTCGATGCCTTCCGCCTCACATGCGGCGCGTAGGTGATCGATCAATTCGCGACCTGCACGGCTTGGTAGCCCGTGCATCCGACGCCGAGAGTGGCCCGGATAGTCGAAGTCCGTGACGACGGAAAAGGGCAAACCGAACCGGTCCGCCAGCCATTCCACAGTTGTTCCGGCGTTATCCGCCATGAGGTCAACAAGATGCTGAGGGTTTTCGCCGCCGGCTTTGCGTTGGATATCTTCAGCCAGAAGGGCAGGCCGGTCCTCAATCCCGGCAGCCGCCTGAAACCGCGTTCCGGCCGCCGGGATCAGCCCTGCAGACAACGCGGTTGAGCCAGACGGAACCTGATCTGCTTCAATGACAAACACGTCGCCGCCAGAATCTCTGATTGTAAGAGCCGATATCAGTCCCGCAGCTCCGCCCCCGATCACAAGAACCGGTACGTCAAGGTCGAACCCTGACGGTGGTGTCGGCAAGACACCTGTCATTTCTTGTCTTCGTAGCTCTGCCCAAGGGCGAGCATGTCGCGCGTGCCGATGCGGTCGTTAAGGCCGTTAAAATCGAACATGCGATCTGAAAATGGGCGGTTGGATCCGTGCGCCTTCAGACTGGCATAGTAATCCCCGGCTGTCTTCGCCAGGGCACGCACGATCCCACCCGGGAAGATCACAATGGAGTATCCGATCTCTTCGAGATCAGAGGCACCCTGAAGTGGTGTTGCGCCGCCTTCGACCATGTTGGCCAAAAGTGGCACGCGCCCGGCGAAATGCTTTGGCACCTCGCGCAGCTCGTCACCGGAACGCGGCGCCTCGATGAACAGCACATCCGCACCAGCCTCAACATAGGCATGCGCGCGCTCTAGCGCCGCCGTGAACCCCTCGACCGCAATCGCATCGGTACGCGCAATGATAAGGGTCTCTGCGCTGGCACGTGCATCGGCCATCGCGGCGATCTTTCCCACCATTTCACCCATTGGGATCAATGACTTGTCCGAAAGATGTCCGCAGCGCTTGGGAAACGTCTGATCCTCAACCTGAAGCGCGCTGGCACCCGCGCGTTCGTAAAATCGCATCGTTCTTTGCGCGTTCAGCGCATTCCCAAACCCAGTGTCCGCATCGACGATCACTGGCAGGTCCACACGGTCGCGGATAAGCGCCATCGTGTCGGTCATTTCTGTCACAGACGTCAGCCCGATATCGGGCCGACCGAGCCGGGTGTAGGCCACCGCGGCACCTGACAGATACAACGCTTCGAACCCGGCCTCTGCTGCAATCGCGGCGGTTAAACCGTCGTAAACCCCCGGGGCGACGAGGATTTCGGGCGCTTTGAGGCGGGTGGCAAGGCTCATGCCAACTCCTCCACAATCTCAGCGCAGGTTTTGATTGGCGTGATCGAGCCCAGCGAGATCAACGTGGCGTCATGGACCTCTTGGTTGAAAGCTGCGGATCCATCAGAAAGGAGGATCGTGTGCACGTTCCGAAGATGTGCATCGCGCACTGTGCTCGCTACACCACCATTGGTCACGATCCCGCCAACGATGATTGTGTCAATGTCGAGATAACGGAGAATGTATTCGAGCCGGGTTTGATAAAAGGCCGAGTAAGCGACCTTCTCGATCGTAAAATCCGCGGGCGCCAACTCGTCGACAAGGCTGTGGCCAAACGATCCCGGCGCGAAGTCGCCTTTGCCAAGGAAGGGGCGAAGTTCTTTGAGATGCGGGGCGATAAGCGGTTCGCCATCCGGGCCTGGGACAAGCGTGAACTGAGCGCTGACATAGACGCCGCCTTTTGCGCGGAGCGCATTGACCAAAGGGCGAACCCGGTCGGGCAGGGCGGATATAGCGTCTGACGACTGACCCGCCCGCCCATAGGCGCCCTTTGGGTGCAGGAAATCGTTCTGCAGGTCGATCGTCAAAAGCGCAGTGCGCTTAGGGTCAAAGGAATGGCTCATGTTATGCCTCGCTGGGCTCTATGATCGTGTTTCCAAAGCTGTCGACGCGCCCCTTTAATCCGGGGTCAATCAGTACGGTGGTGTCGGGCTGTACCAGAATTGCGGGCCCATCGATCTCTGCACCGACTGGCAAGGAAAGCCGATCGTAGATCGCGGTTGCATGCCATGCATCACCGAAATGCACCTCGCGGCTGCCGGTCCTGGAGGCCTCCACGCTGCCGCCCTCGGGTGCGAGTGTTGAGAGATCGAATTTCGGGCGCCTCCCAATGACGGCTGTTCGCAGGTTCATTACCCGGCGTGCTCCGTTTTTCAGCAGCCGCCCAAAGGTGTCGGCATACGCTGCATCAAAGGCTGTCTCGATGTCCTGAACGGTTGGTGTCTGAACCTTGCCGTTCGCGACCTTGACG
The DNA here is from genome assembly GCA_013214635.1 of Paracoccaceae bacterium. Lineage (GTDB taxonomy): Bacteria > Pseudomonadota > Alphaproteobacteria > Rhodobacterales > Rhodobacteraceae > JABSSC01. Next base: position 3,726 of record JABSSC010000013.1, read on the forward strand.
CTCAGTGGCACTGCGACCGTGTGCGTCTGTCCGACATAGGCCATGTCGAGTTCCACTTCGACCTCGCGCGCCTCAAACCGCGATTGTGCGGCATCGAGCAGAGACATTCCGTCATCGATATGCCCCTGCATGCAGTCGCCCAAGCTCTCGACATCGAGCGTCGCGGTTAGCGAGTTGATCGTCTGCACGAAATCCTGCCGCATGTCAGCAATGACGCAGCCCATCGCACTTGTCACGCCCGGGTAACGTGGGACAATCGCGCGGGCGATGCCAACATCCTTAAGCATCGCACCGGTATGAAGCGCGCCGCCGCCGCCAAACGGCATGAAAGCAAAACGCTTTGGGTCAAATCCGCGCTCGATACTGACCAACCTGATGGCCCCGGCCATGCGCGCATTCGCAACACGGAGGATCGCTTCGGCGGCTTCATATGTGGAGAGGTTCAGTTTTGAGCCGACGTGTTCATCAATCGCCTTTGCCGCTGCTTCGACGTCCAGCCGTTTGAGCTTGCCGCCGATCGGGCTCTCCGGGTCGATCCGACCGAGCACCACATTGGCATCGGTTACGGTTGGGCGCGTATTCCCCTGACCATAGGCGACGGGACCCGGCGTCGAGCCAGCACTTTCCGGGCCAATGTTCAAAAGACCCCCGCCGTCCACCCATGCGATCGAACCGCCGCCGGCACCGATCGTCGTGATTTCGATCATCGGTGCGCGTACGACCATCCCAAAGTCTATGGACGTTTGGGGGGACAGCATGGATTTGCTATCTGCGATTAGGGCGACATCAAAACTTGTCCCGCCCATGTCGCCGGTGATGACGTTATCAAACCCTGCGGTTTGCGCGATGTAGCCTGCCGCAATCACTCCGGCTGCGGGACCTGAGAGGGCTGTCCGCACGGGAAGTCGGCACGCCGTATCGGTTCCCATAACGCCGCCGTTTGACTGAACGATCATGAATTCACCGCCGAATCCGTTGCCCTTGAGCGCCGAATCCAACCGTTCAATATAACCAGATACTTCGGGCTGCAGGTACGCGTTCAACGCGGTTGTCGAGAAGCGTTCATACTCTCTTATCTCTGGTAGGATTTCTGCAGAAGCACTCACATGTGGGTTCGGCCAGATCTCTCGTACGGCTTCCACCGCTTTCTTTTCGTTCTCGGCATTGGCGTAGGAATTCGCGAAAAGGACTGCCACAGCACGGCAATCCGCCGCCAACAAGGCCTGCGCGGCTGCTCGCACTTCATCCAGATCAACCGGCGTTCTTATGGTTCCGTCGGCCAGCGTGCGTTCGCTCACCTCAAGCCGAAGATCACGAGGGACGACAGGATCGAATTCGCCTCGCAAGCCCCAGGTGAGCGGCCTGTCGCGGCGGCGCATCTCTAGCACGTCGCGGAGGCCTCGGGTCGTGATGATCCCTATCTTTGCGCCTTTGCGCTCAAGAAGAGCGTTGGTGCCCGCGGTCGTCCCGTGCACCACGACACCAACCGTTGAAAGGTCGTCAACCTGACGTGCGATGCCATCGAGAAATCCACCGGATTGGTCAGGGCGCGTCGTTGGTACCTTTGACACGACAGCAGAGCCCGACGCCTCATCGAGCACAAACACATCCGTAAAGGTCCCGCCGACATCGACACCGATCATCTGGGTCATTGGCGCGCCTCCATCCAGGCTGACCCATACAACTCGGTTGCCCGCTCTGCGGTAAGATAGCCAAGCGCCACATCGCGTGCGACGGCCTCGGCAGAGCGATCTTTGGGGTCCCCGTACCCGCCGCCACCCGGCGTCTCGAGCCGGAGTGCCTGGCCCTTTTTGAGTTTGATCCCGAGCATCTTTGACGCCAAGGGCGGTGTCATCCAGCCTTCGTCCTGCTCATAGTGAAAGACGTTCATCGCGCCTACGCCGCCGCCCACGACGCCATTTGGTGAGAAACGTCCACGTTCACCAAAAAGGAAAGCTTCGGCTTTTTCTTCAAGGACTTCGATTTCATAGACCGCGCCAAGGCCCCCACGGTGAGCGCCAGCGCCTGCGCTATCAGGGCGCAAGGCCCACTCGCGAAACATCACTGGATAGGCCGCTTCAAGGATTTCCATCGGAGGGATCGTGGCCGTCGAAATCGGGGCATTCCCATGATTGAGGCCGTCGCTTTCAATACTTCCGCCGTGGCCGCCGCCGTAGAAACTGAACATCACCCACGGTTGTCCGTTGGCGCGTTTGCCGGCGATCGAGAGCGCATTGATTGTGCCATAGGCGTTCGCGACAACGCGATCAGGCGCAGCCTTTGATGCGGCGGAAAAAATCACGTCGATCATCCGCAGAATCGTCTCGGTGTAACCGCCGACGGGTGCCGGGAACTCTGCAGACAACATCGAGCCATCCGGAACCCGGACGTCCACGGGCCGCATGACACCCGCGTTTGCCGGAAGGTCCGGGAAGATGTGCTTGATCGCGACGTAGGCTGTTGCGACAGCTGTCGGCAACGCAATATTGACCGGGCCAGCGGTCACAGGGGCACTGCCCTCAAAGTCCAGCACCATCTGGTCGCCACTGATCTCAAGCGTGACCCTGATCGGAAGTGCCTCGTCCGTGATCCCGTCGTTGTCGAGGTAGTCAACCGCGTCCCAACGACCATCTGGGAGCGCTGAAAGCTCACCGCGCATGAGTGTCTCGGCCCGATCTCCCAGCGCATCAAGCGCGGCTTTGACGGTCTCTGCCCCATATTCATCCAGCAGCTCATCAAGCCTTCTCTGACCCAGATCCAGCGCGCCGAGCTGACCGTTTAGATCGCCCCTAGCCGACTGCGGCAGGCGGGTGTTTCGCAGAAGAATGTCAATGATATCCTGCTGTATCTCACCTTTGCGGATCAGCTTTACAGGCGGCAGAACAAACGCCTCTTGGAACGCTTCTGTCGCTGATGGATTATAGTTCCCGGGAACCGCGCCACCGACGTCGTGCCAATGCCCAACACTTGCGAGATAGCAAAAGAGGTGACCGTCGCGAAAATAGGGGCGCACCAACCGCATATCCGACAGATGCGTGCCGCCCATGTGGGCATCGTTGAAGATGTATGTGTCGCCGGCGCTCAGGTCGCCTGCTTGAGCGGCTTTGTCGATGACCGCCTTCACCGCGAAGGACATGACGCCAACAAAAATCGGCAAGCCGGATTTGCCCTGAACCAGCGTATCGCCCGTTTCGGCGTGATAGAGGCCGTGCGAGGCGTCATGTGCTTCGGCAATGATCGGATTAAACGCTGCCCGGAACAGCGTTGCATCCATTTCATCCGCGATCTGTTCCATGCGTCCAGCAAGGACCGCCAGAGTGATTGGATCGATCGTTTCGCTCACTTCGCACGCTCCTCGGCGATGTCATTCCAAACGTCTTGAGAGATGATTTTGCCGCCCTTGATTTCAAACCGGTCGATGAAACGAATGCCGTCAAACGGCGTGCCATCTGGCCACTCTCCACGGAGCGTTCCGATTACGTAGACTACAGCGCAGCCTTTGCTGTGGAATGCCTCGGTGGACGTTATGGTCTTTTCGACGAACCGATACCGATCCTTGGCCCAGTCGATCAATTCTGAGATCGAAGTCATTTCGTCCGTACCCGGAAATCGCATCCGAAATCCGGTGGCCAACATCGCCTCTGCTGTCTCGATCTTTCGCGCTTCCATGGACGTCAAGAAGTCAAGAGCAAGCTCTTCAGGGTCGGGGAGCGCAGGCGCAGGGCTGCGTGATTGACCCCCTCGCGCGTAGTTCTCAGGTGCCATCTCATGAACCATCACCGTCACGGCCTCGTCGGTCGCGGGCACCACGAAACGGACCGCGTCCGTCAGGGCTGCGGTCAGGCGAGACTTCTCCTTTGGTGAATAGCCTTCGAGTATGTGCGCCTCGATGATCGGCATTCGTCCTCCCAAAATCTGTACTTTCAATATAACAGGTTTTGGATTATGAAAAGATCAAAATATTTGTCGCTTAGGTGTCAGGTTGCCTTGACCTATGCCTTTGTCGCTCTAGCGTTTCGGCATCAACAGGAGATATGCGGCGGTGACCATTCACGCGCAGGACACACTTCCCGAAGGCGGCAAAGCCCGCCGTGTGTACCTGTTGCTACGCGATGACATTTCAAATGGAAGATACAGCGAGGGCGATTTTCTACCCGGGGAAAACCGCCTTGCCGAGACGCTGAATGTTAGTCGGATCACGGTACGACGCGCGCTTGAGGCGCTGGCTGCGGATGGGTGGATTGAGAAAAAGACCGGGGCTGGGTCAGTCGTGCTTTCGCAAACGGGCCGGGACGGAAAAATTTACGCAAACTTTGCCACACTGATCCCACAACTTGTTGAATTTGATCGTAAAACAACAGCGCGCTTGCTGTCTTTTTCCTATGGGGCCGCTTCGAAATCAGTGGCAAACGCTCTCGGCCTTGGTCAGGGTGCGCGGATACAAACGGCAGTGAGGGTGCGTCTATCTGATGGTGAGCCTTTCTCGTATTTGACGACGCATGTACCCGAGGACATTGCGCGCAACTACGATGAGGCTGATCTGGCAACTCAACCTTTGTTTCGCTTGCTTGAGCGCAGCGGTGTCCAAGTCGAAGGTGCTGACCAGTCCGTCACTGCAACCCTCGCAGGTCCAGAGGTGGCCGAGGCGCTCGATGTCTCTGTCGGTTCACCGCTCCTTTGGCTTGAAAGAGTGGTGCGCGATTCGAATGGGCGCGGTGTTGAACATCTATCGGCACTCTACCGACCAGACAGATTCCGACTTGAGATGAGCATGACACGCATCGGAGCCGGGGAATCGCGGCACTGGGAACCTGTTATCGGAGCGCGCGAGACATGAACACGCTCCTCGATAAGCTTTGGAATGCCCACGAGATCCTGACCAACGAAGATGGCCGCTCGTTGCTCTGGGTCGATCGGCATCTCGTGCATGAAGGGTCGCATCATGCCTTTGCAAAGCTCGCGGCTCGGGGTGCGCGTGTTGCGGAGCCAGGACTGACAATCGGTGTCGTCGATCATTACGCGCCGACACGCGGATCGGCCGCGACGCCCGCCATTGCCCGAATGATCCAAACACTTGAGGACAACGCGGCCGCGTATGGGTTGACCTGTTTTGGGCTCAAGGATCCACGCCAGGGGATCGTGCATGTGATTGGCCCCGAGCAGGGCCTGACGCTGCCAGGGCTTTTGATCAACTGCGGCGACAGCCACACATCGACGCACGGCGCCTTTGGGGCGCTCGCTTTTGGTATTGGCGCGACGGAAGTCGCGCATGTATTGGCGACGCAGACGATTTGGCAGACCAAGCCGAAATCGCTGCGGATCAACGTGACCGGGCAACTGGGGCCGGGTGTTGGAGCCAAAGATCTCGCGCTGGCGTGGATTGCGAAGCTTGGGACCGGTGGGGCGCAAGGTCACGCGGTTGAGTATTCGGGCGACGCGGTTCGTGCGCTTTCGATGGAAGGGCGGATGACGCTTTGTAACCTGTCCATCGAGGGCGGAGCGCGGTTCGGAATGATTGCGCCGGACGAGACCACGTTTGACTACATCAGCGGTCGACCATACGCACCGAGTGGTCCGGCATTCGACAAAGCGGTCGATTACTGGCAGACGCTTAGCAGCGACCACCACGCCGAATTCGACCGCGACGTGACCCTTGATGCCGCCGAGATCGCGCCGATCGTCACCTGGGGGACGTCTCCCGAGGACGCTTTGCCGGTAACGGCATCGGTACCTAGCCCGAGCGATGCTTCCAAGGACGACGCCGAACGCATCACGGCAACCCTCGATTACATGGGTCTTACGCCAGGCAAAGCCTTGACCGACGTCGAGATTGATCAGGTCTTCATCGGATCGTGCACCAATGCCCGCATCGAAGACCTCCGCGCTGCCGCCGCAGTGCTGGCCGGGCGCCGGTCCAAAGTGCCTGGGCTTGTGTCGCCGGGATCGCAGCAGATCAAGTCCCAGGCCGAGGCAGAGGGGCTCGATCGTATCTTCACGGATGCGGGCCTCGATTGGGTAGGCGCGGGGTGTTCGATGTGCGTTGCCATGAACGGCGATAGCGTCGCGCCCGGAAAACGCTGTGCGTCGACCACCAACCGGAATTTCCGTGGTCGTCAGGGGCGTGGCGCACGCACGCATCTCATGTCGCCAGCAATGGTCGCCGCTGCGGCGGTTACGGGCCACCTGACCGATGTGCGTCCGATGCTCGAAGGCAGGAGCGCGGCATGAGTGGTTGGAAAACGCATTTGGGCAAAGCCATCTGCCTCGACATCGAAAACGTCGATACCGATCAGTTGATCCCGGCGCGCTTCATGTCGACGCCGCGGGCCGAAGGCTATGGCAGCTTCCTTCTTCACGATATGCGATCGGATAGCAGCGGCGTGCCCTTTTCAGACTTTCCGATCAACAAACACCCGAACGCATCGATCCTTATCGGGCGGCGAAACTTTGGCAGTGGTTCCTCTCGGGAGGCGGCGGTCTATGCGCTTGTCGACTTCGGTATCCGGGCGATCGTCGCCCCGAGCTTTGGCGACATTTTCGCGTCGAATTCGGTCAACAATGGTCTCCTTCCTGCGCTTGTTAGCGAAGAGGACGCCACTCGGTTGTTTGCTTTGATCGACGACGACGAAGTCGATCTAAGTATTGACATAGAAAAAAGAAAAATCACGGTTGGTGACCAAAGTATCCCTTTCATCCTCAGCGAGGCTTGGGCCCAAAAGCTGATCAATGGATGGGACGACATCGACCTGACTGAACACCATCGCCCGGCCATAGCGGCTTATCGGGCACGGCGCGCGCAGACGCTGCCGTGGGTGTTTCCGGCAGAGGAAACCGCTGGATGACGGCGAGCCATATCATAGCTCGCCACGTTAGGCGCCAGGGCACTGGCACAGGGGATAGGAGGAACTACCCATGAAGATGCAACTCGCAGTCGGTCTCGTTGCCGGCTCCATGACTGTTGGGGCCGTGGCCCAGGCGCAAGAGACGATCACGGCCGTCCATGCCTTTCCCGAAACACTGATTTACACTCGGAGCTTCCTGTCGTTCGTCGATAAGGTGAACGAGGCAGGCGAAGGTGTGGTTCAGATCGAAGTGCGCGGCGGTCCAGAAGCCATCGGCATGTTCCAGCAGCCCGATGCGGTGCGCGACGGTATCGTCGACATGGTTTACACGCCCGGTTCGTTCTACGGTGGTGCGCTTCCCGAAAAGGACGCCCTTGTTGCATCGAACCTTACGGCAATTGAGACACGTCAGAACGGTGGCATTGCCCTGATCGACGAGATTCATCAGGAAAAAATGGGCCTGAAGTACCTCGGTTGGTTTGACAGTGGTGTCTGCTACAACCTTTGGACCCGCGATGAACCTACCTTCGACGCCGATGGGAACCTTGAGGTTGACGGTCTGAAACTCCGCGGCAACGCGGTTTATAACGCGTTCTTCTCAAACTACCTCGGCGCTCAGGTTATCGACCTGCCAACCGGCGAGGTCTACGCGGCACTGCAACGCGGTGTGGTCGACGCAACCGGCTGGACTCAGATCGGGCTTATTGACCTGAAATGGAACGAGTTCCTAAACTATCGGATCGAACCCTGCTTCTTCTCGACCGACCTCGGTGTCATCGTGAACAACGATCGCTGGAACGAGCTTTCTGAGGAAGCCCGCCAAATCGTTCAGGACGTCGCGATCCAGCATGAGATCGACAGCGTCAATGCACTCCGCGCAAAGCGTGACGAAGACTTTGCCGCTCTCGAAGCGCAAGGCATGAACGTTGTCTCACTCGAAGGCGATGCCAAGGCGGCTTACCTTCTCGCTGCGCGCGAAAAGAATTGGGAGCGGATGGAAGGCCTGATGGCGGAACAGCCTGGCGGTACGGCCAACTATGACCGTCTGATCGAATTGTTCTACGATCCCGCAGCCGACTAATCGGATGCTCTGAAACTGACCCGGTGCGCTTCAGCGCCGGGTCGCACTACGTTTGAAGGTTTCCATGCGCGCGCTGATCCGTATCTACGACGCCTTACTGATCTTAATGGCCCTAATTGCCGCGGCCATTCTGGTATGGCTCATGGTCTCTGTTGTTCTGTCCGTCGCGATGCGCAACGTCGGGGTTCAGCCTTGGGCGTGGCTTTTCACGTCTGCTGAATACGGAATTTTCTACATGACCATGCTGGGCGCGCCGTGGTTGGTGCGCGAACGTGGCCACGTCCATATCGAGTTGGTCACCGCGGCACTCACCCCGCGCTTAAGGCGCATCGTCAGTCGCGGCGTCGCTGCCGCCTGCGTTGCGGTATCGCTGATCCTTGCATGGTACGGGCTTGAGCTGTTCCTGACCAATGTCGAGCGCAACGACTATGACGTTCGCGCGTATTTCTATCCACGTTGGCTGCTGACGATCACCTTCCCGATCGCATTCACGTTCATGGCGATCGAATTCTCGCGGTTTGTCTTTGGCAAAGAACTGATGCACTCGGGCGAAGCGGGGATTCACGAGTAATGGAATGGTTTGAGGCGCTTGCGCTTTTGGTCGGCAGCATCATGGTGCTAATGGCGCTTGGCATGCCGGTTGCATTGGCCTTTCTCGCCGCGAACATTCTGGGCGCCTGGGTGTTCATGGGGGGCGAGCGCGGCGTTGTCGCGCTCCTCAATAACGGCTGGGGATCGCTGTCGAAGTTCGCGCTCGTGCCGATACCACTTTTCTTGCTGATGGGAGAAATCTTCTTCCACACCGGCCTTGGCAGCAGGATGTTTTCGGCGATTGATCGTCTTCTTGGACGCCTGCCTGGGCGATTGAGTTATGTCACCGTGCTCGGTGGAACCGGGTTCTCGACGCTTTCCGGGTCGTCGATGGGATCAACGGCGCTTTTAGGCTCATTGATGGTCCCTGAAATGACCCGTCGAGGGTACAAGAAGCACATGTCCATCGGGCCGATCCTTGGGACGGGCGGCCTCGCCATCATTATCCCGCCATCTGCACTTGCGGTGTTGCTTGCAACCTTGGCTCAGATTGACGTTGGATCGCTTTTGATCGCCGGCGTTATCCCGGGTCTGATCCTTGCGAGTTTTTATATCGGCACGATCTTTCTTCAGACTCGGCTCGACCCCGCTGCTGCGCCACCATACGAGGTCGAACGGCAGTCAATTGCCGAAAAGATCGGACTGCTTATGCGTGATGTGGTCCCGATGATCGGCCTGATGGTCGTTATCGTCGTGATGATGATCAACGGTATCGTCACACCATCGGAAGCCGCAGCCTTCGGCGCGCTGGGTGTCCTGATCCTTGCGCTGTTTTATCGCTGTTTGACATGGGTGGCGATAAAGGCCTCAATCCGGGGCGCTTTGCGCGTAACGCTCATGGCCTATCTGATCGTGTTCGGCTCTGCGACGTTCAGCCAGCTCCTCGCCTTTTCTGGCGCGTCCCGAGGTCTGATCAACTGGGCGACCGGGTTCGAACTCGACCCGATTTATATGCTGTTTGTGATGTTCTGTGTGCTGCTGATCCTCGGCATGTTCATGGAACAGATTTCGATGATGCTTTTGACCGTTCCGATCTTTTTCCCCTTGGCGCTTAGCCTTGGTTTCGATCCGATCTGGTTCGGGTTGATCATGCTCTTGGCGTTGGAGATCAGCTTTACGACTCCACCTTTTGGGTTGCTACTATTTGTAATGAAGGGTGTTGCACCATCAGACACAACGATGCGCCAGATATATCTGGCCGCGATACCATTCATTATTTGCTCGCTGCTGCTGGTATTTCTGCTCGTGCTTTTCCCGTCGCTCGCACTCTGGCTTCCCAGCTTGGGGAACTGAGGCGCGAGCAATTTCGGTACATGGCCACTGCACATAACCATGGAGTTTGCGGTGTCCGTGCGCGACCGTGTGCTACTGTCGCGCTGCGACGAACAAGGCGTCTCCGGGTGCAATGTTCGAAAGACCAGACCTTGAACTTGTGATCGCGCCAGTCACAATTCCAACGGCCCCCTCCTGACCGGGTCCAGTGAAATCCCCCGACATTAAGGCGTCAATCGTGTGAGATTCGCCAACAGCAGAGAGTGTTCCATCGATATCAGCCTCAAACTGCCATTCCCTCGCCGGGTCGGCGGTTCGGTCGAATGCTCCGTTACTTATGCCAAGTGTACCCGAATAGCGGATGTCGTCGGAATTGATGAAATTGGTAGCAGCGCCGGTTATTCCCTCAGTCGCGAAATCAACCGTCATCGTCATATCACCAATGATTTCGCCACCGAAGGGCGCGTTGTCGATACCCATGTATCCGGCATAGCTGGCGGAACCGGACGTCGGCAACGTCGCCACATTTGAAATCCCGAGCCCCGCGATTTCATCAAAGAGCGTCGAAGCCGCCATATCGATTGCCGAAAAGCCAGATTCATTGGGGTTGCCACCACCGCTGCAACCGGCGAGCAGCGACGTGAGCAAAATGGGAAGCGTTCTTCCTAGGGCAATAGGCATGTCTCTTTGTTCTTCTTCGTGTTTTGAACTGCCCCTTGAGGTGCCTAGCAAAGGGTCTCAGCGGATGAAAGTTCGGGCAGGTAAACGAGGGTCGGGCGTGGCCCAAAGGTCACCCGACACCTTGCCGGCCGACTCAGATGCCGTTCGGGTTTCGCGTTTCGAGGCTGCGTATCAAAGCCGATGAAGTCCGCCGTGCCGGTGCGGCACACTTAGCGGGCGCGGTATCTGGTAAACGAAGGGGACGCCTGTGAAATAGGGGGTCGCCCAACGTGGACGACCCCAATATTCCGGTTTGATTGAGCTTCGACGATATGGACGCTGTCGATATGCTCGTCGGTAAGAACACTACTTGTTACCTGCGCCGGGATGAGGTGGCGCGTTACTATAAGTATTATTAATCCACTATTAGTCAGACTAAATTATGGCGAAATGTACGTATATTGCGAAACAATCGGTTTCCGTTTCGCGGACACCGGGCGCACGTGCCTCGGACGTTTGATGGGTTGATTCTGTGGCGCCGCTAAACGCATTTCATAGTCGGATCACTGATCCGCGTTCTATCAGGGTAGGGCGCAATTCGGCATGGGCCGGTCGGTCGCCGTTTAGAATCCAGTCGGCCAACGCGCGCGCGGCGTCCTGACCCATCTTGCGAACGGGAAGATGCACCGTTGAGATGCCTGGAACCGTAGCGGCAGAAAGCTGAAGGTCATCGATGCCAATGATCGAGACTTTCTGCGGCACAGACACCTGAGCCAGTTGCAAACCAAACAGCGCTCCATGGGCGAGGACGTCCGAAAGGGCCAGGATCGCCGTTGGAGGTGTGGCGGCGTCTAGAATCCGCGAAACTGCACGCTTGGCGTCAGCAACGCGAAGCGGCATTTCGACTGCCTGAAAGCGGCCGCCAGCCGCACTTTCGACGCCACGCAATCGAGCCCGGGTACGGTCGTTGTTTGACGTTGGACCATGAAAGACAGCGATATTCCTGTGACCGTTGCCAATCAAATATTCCGCAGCCATGCGACCACTCATTTCATTGTCATAGCCAATGGTCGGAACGGGCGAATTCGGGTCAAAGTACGAGGTGGAAATTACGGGTGTGGACGTCCGCTGGACCAGCTCGTCAAACCCTGAGGCGCGAGTAATCCCGGAAACGATCAACCCCTCGACACCGATGTCGATTAGGCCCGCGGCGCGCTCAAGCTCGCGTGTTTCATCATTTTCGGTCGTTGCAACGACAAGGGACAAGCCATTGCTGAGGAATTCTTCTTCAAGCGAGCCAAGGAACTGAGCGAAGATTGAGTTGTCGAGGGTGGGTACAAGCGCGCCTACAATCCGCGTGCGTCCTGAGTTAATGGCCCGTGCAGCGGCGCTGGGCGTATAGTTGAGTTCCGCAATCGCGGACCGAACGCGCTTCTCGGTATCGGGCAGCACCCGGCCGGTCTTGTTCACCACGCGCGACACGGTGGCAACGGACACACCTGCGTGCCGCGCAACATCCCGGACATTGGCCTTGGGTTTCCCGAGTATACAGATGCCGAACGAAGGCTGTCGGATATCATCGATGCGCAATGGGATCTGGCTGCCTTTGACGCAGACGTTCGTGACAGTCAGGCGCGGCGCCACGTTGTTTATGACGCCCTGCGAAACGGGCGATACGATCCGTGGGACCATCAGCCAATCCAGCAGGCGTCCGAGCGATACATGCGTAACCACATGGATCTGAACGTACTGGAAGAGCGGAAACGCTTCCCCTGAAGCAGCGGGTTTAGATAATGCGTTATCGCCGCCACTTTGAGCGCGAGCGTTCCCGATGCTTGGATCCAGCCCCTTTGATCATACGCACCCAAAGCGTGTCACAGACCGGTGGAATGCTGGCCTCAATGGCTTCCATCGCATCAACGATCAGGTCTTCACGCCAGCGGCGCCCAGCAATTTGTACGCCAATGGGGCCGGGTCCCTCGGGCAGCTCTGCGATATAGGTTGGCAGGTTTCCGGCGGGCAGGCCCAGAAAGCTCATGATGAACGACCAGTGTGAACATCCCAGCGCGTCCCGGACCCCCTCCGCACCCTCGAGGTCGCGGCCCGGCCGGAAGAATGGTTTGAGCAAAAATGGCGTCAGCACGAGCGGATAGTCTTCGAGGAAGAGAGACCACGCGCGCGCATAATAGCTGCGCTGCGCCAAGGCGGTCAGAAGTTCTGTGCCTTCGAATGGCGGGAACTGCCGGAAGTATTCCTCAAAAAGCGCGTTTATGGCGTTGGACCCGTATTTTCGGATATCGCCGCCAAGCAAGGCTTTGACTTCGCCCAGAAGTGCCCGGTATCCAACCTCGCCCGTTTCGCGGGCCAGGGGTGGGGCGACCTCTTCAACGGCGTATCCCGCATCTGACAAAGCCGATGCCGCGCGGTCGAGCGCTGTTGCGACCGCAGGGTCAAGACCAAAGCCGAAGTCATCCCGCGTGACTGCGACACGGATCGGAGCAGGCTCAACGGCCCCGCGCCATGGCAGCGGGACGTGGAACGGATCACGCGGGTCCGCGGCGATCATCGCGGGCATCGACAATTTCAGATCAGCGGCATTGCGCGCGAGCAGACCTTGCACCGACATGGATTGTGCCAACAATCCACGCTCCACCCCCTGGCTGGGGTTAAAGGCAGGAACCCGACCAAGGCCCGGTTTGACCGTTGCCGCGCCATTGGCTGAGGCCGGAAAGCGAAGCGAGCCGCCGATATCGTTGCCATGTGCCAATGCACCAATTCCGGCCATCACAGCCGATCCCGCGCCACCGGAGGAGCCGCCAGAAGAGATATGCGGGCCCCAGGGATTGTGGGTCCGCCCGTAGAGGTCGTTGTCGGTATCGGCCCGAAACGAAAACTCAGGCGTGTTTGTGCGCCCGATAATGACTGCGCCCGCAGCTTTGAGGTTTCGGACCACCGGCGCGTCCTCGGGCGCGATGACGGATTGAAATGCCGTCACGCCGTTCGATGTCGCCTCGCCCTTTTGGTCGACATTGATCTTAATGGTGACCGGAACGCCGTGGAGCACGCCTTTGGGGCCGTCCTTGGCGTCCAGCGCTTCGGCATCGGCGCGTGCTTGGTCCTGAAGCTCCGTCACGACCGCGTTCAGGTCCGGGTTCACCGCTTCCATACGCGCGATCGCAGCCTCGCACACCTCTAACGCCGTCAGCGCGCCGCTGCGCGTTGCTGCCGCGATCTCGGCCGCACTCCATTGCCAAAGCGGTGCTGTTTGGGTCATTGGCAAACTGTTCCCGAGAAGCCGTAAAACGGCAACCCTTTTGCGCCGACGGCACCTATGGTTGTGGGCAACAGACGCTGCCATACCTCCGCACATGTGCCAAATCTGCATGAGGCCTTTGCATTTTTGTTGGTTTCAACTGGTTCCGCGCAGGGGTATGAGCGCCTTCACACGGAGGAGGCCATGTCCGCAATCGTTTCAATCGACAACCTGACCAAGACCTATGACGGTGGGTTTCAGGCGCTCAAAGGTGTCACGCTTGATATCGAGGAAGGAGAAATCCTGTCGTTGCTCGGGCCGAATGGTGCGGGCAAAACAACGCTGATTTCGATCATCTGCGGCATCACCAACCCGTCCACAGGGCGCGTCACGGTGGGTGGCCACGATATCATTTCCGATTTCCGGGCGGCGCGGCGCCTTTTGGGTCTTGTCCCGCAAGAGATCAACCTGCAGCCACTTGAGCGGGTGATGAACACCGTGCGCTTCACGCGCGGTCTGTTCGGACAACGGCCCGACGACGCGTATCTTGAGAAAATCCTGACGCAGTTGTCGCTTTGGGACAAACGCGATGCACAAATAAACGCCCTGTCAGGCGGGATGAAGCGGCGCGTCCTGATCGCCAAGGCACTCAGTCACAATCCGCGGGTTCTGTTTCTGGACGAGCCGACTGCGGGCGTCGATGTCGAATTGCGCAAGGATATGTGGGAAACCGTGCGTGAGCTTCAGGCCGAGGGCGTGACCATCATTCTGACCACGCATTACATCGAAGAGGCCGAGGCGATGTCAGATCGCATCGGGGTCATCGCCAAGGGCGAGTTGATGCTGGTCGAAGAGAAAACCGCCCTCATGAACCGCATGGGACAAAAACGCATGCGAATCGATTTGCAGGTGCCATTGCCCGAAATTCCATCAAGCCTTGCGCAGTACAACCTGTCACATGGCGAGACACCGTCGTCGCTGGTCTATGACTATGACGCCAAGGGTGAGAGAACCGGGATCACGCGCCTGCTGAACGACCTCTCCGCCGCTGGTATCGTGCTACGCGACGTTCAAACGTCGCAGAGTTCCCTTGAAGACATTTTCGTCAGCCTTGTGGAAGACAGACCATGAACTGGCAGGCCATCCGCGCGATTTACCTGTTTGAAATGGCGCGCACGTTCCGCACGCCAACGCAATCGCTGATCTCGCCCGTGATCTCGACGGCTCTCTACTTTATTGTTTTCGGATCAGCTATCGGCAGCCGTATCCAAGAGGTCGAAGGCGTAAGCTATGGCGCATTTATTGTGCCGGGCTTGATCATGCTCAGCGTGCTGACACAGTCGATTTCTAACGCATCGTTTGGCATCTACTTTCCCAAGTTCATTGGCGCGATTTACGAGGTTCTTTCGGCCCCGGTCAGCGCGTTTGAGATCACCGTGGGTTATGTCGGCGCGGCCGCGACCAAGAGCTTTATCATTGGCATTGTGATCCTGATCACGTCGTTCTTTTTCGTGGATATTCAGGTGGCCCATCCCGTCTGGATGTTCGCGTTTCTGATCCTGACGTGCCTGTCTTTCAGCCTTTTGGGCTTTATCATCGGTATCTGGGCGCGGAACTTTGAACAGCTACAGCTGATCCCGTTGCTGGTGGTGACGCCGTTGGTGTTTCTAGGGGGTGCGTTCTATTCGGCTTCGATGCTGCCGCCGCTTTGGCAAAAGATCACCCTGTTCAATCCAGTGCTCTATCTGATCTCGGGGTTTAGGTGGTCGTTCTTTGGATTGTCAGACGTACCGGTCGGGATCAGCCTTGCTGCAATAACGGTATTTTTCGCGGTTATGCTTTCGGCGGTTTGGTGGATTTTCCGCACCGGCTGGCGGATTAAGACGTAAGGCGTCAAGGCAACAGTCTATGTGGATTTATCTAGTCGTCTTGTGACCGGTTGGGCGGCGTCCTACATGACCGGAATGAAGCGCTTCATACCGTTCATGAAATCCGACCCGGTCGTTGCCGTGGTGCGTCTGCAGGGCGTTATTGCGTCAGGCGGTCGGGGTGGTGCTCTGAACGATGCCGCACTGGCGCCCGTGATTGAAAAGGCGTTCCGCAAGGGCAAGCCCGCCGCGGTCGCGCTTCAGATCAATTCCCCGGGGGGAAGCCCTGCGCAGTCCTCGCTGATTGCTGCTCGTATTCGGCGCCTGGCAGACGAGAAAGAGATCCCCGTTTTTGCCTTTGTCGAAGATGTCGCCGCCTCCGGTGGCTATTGGCTCGCGGTGGCAGCGGACGAAATCTGGACCGACCAGAACTCGGTCGTCGGCTCAATCGGCGTGATCTCAGCGGGCTTCGGGTTTCAGGACTTTATTGCCCGCTACGGTATCGAGCGCCGTGTTCACACAGCCGGGAATTCGAAAAGCCTTCTCGACCCGTTTCAGGCGGAAAAGCCTGAAGACGTTGCGCGCTTGAAAGACTTGCAAGAGCAGATCCACGGCACGTTCATTGACCATGTCAAAACGCGGCGCGGCAACAAGCTTGCCGACCGCGATTTGTTCACGGGCGAAATCTGGGTTGGGCAAAAGGCCATCGATGACGGCCTGACCGATGGCATTGGGCATCTCGTGCCCAAGATGAAGGAGCGGTTCGGCGACAAGGTCCGCTTTGCCCGGTATGGCGTGCGCCGCTCGTTCTGGAACCGGATCGGTGCGCAGGTAATCGACGACGTTTCCGCCACCCTTGAAGAGCGTGCAATGTACGCACGCTACGGGCTCTGACCGCGTGCTGCTAAAGATTGTCAGCCTCTTCCTGGTCGCAATGGCGGTCATGGCGATGTTTGGCAAACTAAAGGCCCCGAAGATTCCCCTGCTCTCGCGTAAGAAATGCGCGAAGTGCGGCCGGTACAAGATCGGCACCGGGCCCTGCGACTGTGGAACAAAGGGCTAGGTATGGACGTCGTATATGCAGTACTCGGCCTTGTAATTTTGCTCCTTGCGGGAGATGCGCTGGTACGGGGCGCGGTGAACCTGTCGCTTCGCCTTGGCGTGCCCGCGCTGATCGTCAGCCTTACCATTGTGGCATTCGGGACATCCGCACCCGAGTTGTTGATCGCCATCCAAGCCCTTCTCGAGGACGCTCCTGGAATTGCTCTGGGCAACGTGGTGGGGTCAAACACCGCGAACGTGCTTCTGGTGTTGGGTGTTCCCGCACTTATGACGGGTCTGGATACCTCAAAATCCGACAGTCGACGAAGTTACATCGAGATGGTGGTGATCACGCTGATCTTCATTGGCCTGTGCTACTTCTCACCAATTTTTGGGATCGACAGTTTCATTCTGCTCGCAATCCTATTCCTGATCCTTGCAAACCACGCGCGCCACGCGGTGACCCACTATCGGGAAACCGGCGAGGCGATGGTTGACGAAGAAGAAGAGTTGGAAGGCGCCGATCCCGACCTGCCTGGTTGGAAGATTGGCATCTTCCTGGTGCTTGGTCTCATCGGGCTGCCATTGGGCGCGGATCTTTTGGTTGAGGGCTCGGTGGGCATCGCTCGCGATATCGGCGTTAGTGAAACCGTGATCGGTCTGACACTGGTGGCCCTTGGCACGTCCCTGCCTGAACTGGCGACCACGGTGGTTGCAGCCCTGCGGCGTCAGGCGGACGTCGCCTTGGGCAATGTGATCGGATCCAACGTCTTTAACCTTTTGGGCATTATTGGCGTGGCGAGCTTCTTTGACCCCATTCCGGTGGGGCGGGAGTTCCTCGAACGGGACCTCTGGGTCATGCTGGGCGCGACGCTTTTGATCGCACCGTTCGTCTTTTCCAACAAAATGAACCTGACACGCGGCTGGGGCGTCCTATTTTGCGCCCTCTACGTGATCTATATCGTTGCTGTCGTGAAATGAGGCGTTCATGAGCGTGAAATGCGCATTGGTGACCGGTGCCGGTCAAAGATTAGGTCGCGCGATGGCGCTTGAACTGGCCGAGCAGGGGTATCGCGTTGCGGTGCACTACAACACCTCGGATCGCGGTGCGTTGGAAGTTGTCGAACACATTCGCGCTGCGGGCGGGCAGGGCGTCGCGCTGGGCGCGGACCTTTTGGACGAAGATCAGGTCAGTCAACTGGTTCCGCGCGCCGTTGAGGCTCTGGGTGGCCCTCTGACCGTGCTGATCAACAACGCATCGATCTTTGAGCATGACGACCTGACCAACGCAACGCGCGACAGTTGGGACAGAGCGATGGAGTCTAACCTCCGCGCGCCGGTTGTCCTGACGCAGGGGTTCGCGGCACAAGTCCCCGACCCGCAGCCTGACAGCCGGGGAGAGCCGGTGGCGCAAGCGCTGGTCATCAACATGATTGACCAGCGGGTGCGCAAGCTAACCCCCTTCTTCATGTCCTATACGGTCGCCAAGATGGGGCTGTGGGCGTTCACTCGAACTGCGGCTCAGATGCTGGCCCCGCGCATCCGGGTCAACGGGATTGGACCCGGTCCAACCCTTCAGGGCGCGCGACAGTCGCCTGACCACTTTCAGGCGCAGCGGGACGCAACGATTCTTGAACGCGGATCGGACGTTGACGATATCCTTGCCGCGATGCGCTATTTGCAGACGGCCAAGGCGGTCACGGGGCAACTGATTTGCGTTGATGGCGGCCAACATCTGGCCTGGGCTACGCCGGATGTGACAGGTATCGAGTAAGCGGGTGGGGCGATCTCACCTCATTTTGCGACTTGACTTGTGCACCGGCAGCTCTGCCTTCACGAAGCTGTTACGATTCTCCTAATGTTTTCAGCATTTTGGCAGGGTGCATATAAAAAACCCTTTAAAAACAATGCTCTAATTATGTGCCTAAAAATTAAGCAAATGGGCGAAATGCTCTGTAAACAAAAGAAAATCCGGCCAGCCCCATGGTTTTCCGCAGGCTTATCCACAGATTTCGTGGATGCCTTAACGCTTGTCACGCCGGGCCAATCGGTGCAGCGGTAGAGAGAATCGGGGTCAGGCCGTGTCAGAGAGTTTCCAACCTATGTCATCAGAGATCGCGCAAACGGGGTTTGACGTTATCCAAGGGTATCTCAAGACCCTTGATACGTCGCCGGGTGTCTATCGGATGCTCGATTCCAAAGGCGCGGTCCTGTATGTGGGCAAGGCCAAAAATCTCAAAGCGCGTGTATCAAATTACGCGCGTCCGCAGGGGCACTCGCCCCGGATCGCTCGGATGATTCAGGACACGGCGTCGATGATGTTCCTCACGACGCGCACCGAGACCGAGGCCCTCCTGCTTGAACAAAACCTGATCAAGCAGCTCAAACCAAAATACAACGTCATCCTGCGCGACGATAAATCCTTCCCCAATATCCTTGTCGACAAGGGGCATGGATTTCCGCAGATCCGAAAGCATCGCGGCAAGAAATCCTCTAAAGGGAATTACTACGGGCCCTTCGCCAGTGCTGGCGCGGTGAACCGAACGCTGAACCAGCTGCAAAAGGTCTTTTTGCTGCGCAATTGTTCGGACTCAACATTCGATACGCGCACGCGCCCCTGTCTTCTTTATCAGATCAAGCGCTGTTCGGCCCCGTGCGTCGGCTACATTGATGAACAGGGGTACGGCGATCTTGTCAAAGATGCCGAACGCTTTCTTCAAGGCAAAACGACCAAGGTTCAGCAACACTTGGCAAAGGAAATGCAGGCGGCGTCCGATGCGATGGAGTTTGAACGCGCCGCCGCACTGCGCGACCGGATTCGCGCACTGACGCAGGTTCAGTCAGCGCAAGGCATCAATCCGCAGGGTGTGCCCGAGGCTGATGTCATCGCGCTCCATATGGAGGGCGGTCAGGCCTGTGTTCAGGTGTTCTTTATCCGAGCCAACCAGAATTGGGGTAACCGCGACTACTATCCGCGCACCGGATCTGGCGCAGGTGCGGGCGAAATTCTCCGCGCTTTTGTGGGACAGTTCTATGACACAAAAGATCCCGCGCGGCTGATCCTGCTCAGCAATGAGATCGAAGATGCCGACCTTTTGGAAGAGGCGTTGACCGACAAGCTTGGCCGCAAGGTCCAGATCGCGGTCCCGCAGCGAGGTGAGAAACATGAACTGATCGTCAACGCTCTGCGCAATGCGCGTGAAAGCCTCGCGCGAAAAATGTCTGAAACGGCGACTCAGGCCAAGTTGCTTACCGGGCTGGCTGACGCGTTTGACCTCGACGCGCCACCGCAACGGATCGAGGTCTATGACAACTCGCACATTCAGGGAACGAATGCCGTTGGCGGCATGATCGTGTCCGGCCCGGATGGCTTTGTCAAAAGCCAGTANCGCAAGTTCAACATCAAGAACGAAGAGCTAACCCCCGGCGACGATTTCGGCATGATGAAAGAGGTCCTGACCCGCCGCTTCAAACGCCTGCTCAAGGAAGACCCCGACCGCCAAAGTGGCGCATGGCCGGATCTTTTGCTCATTGATGGTGGCGCAGGACAGGTTTCGGCCGTGCACGAGATCATGGCCGAGCTTGGCGTCGAGGATATCTCGATGATCGGTGTTGCCAAAGGCGTCGACCGGGACGCGGGCAAGGAGGAGTTTTACCGCTACGGTGCGTTGCCCTTTGCATTGCGCCATAACGATCCGGTGCTTTACTTTGTGCAGCGCCTCCGCGACGAAGCACACCGTTTCGCCATTGGCGCACATCGCCAAAAGCGGTCCAAGGCCATCGGAGCCACCCCGCTTGACGATGTGCCGGGGATCGGGGCAACACGCAAACGCGCGCTTCTGGCGCATTTCGGATCGGCCAAAGCGGTCAGTCGCGCCGCCCTGTCTGATCTCAAGGCCGTGGACGGAATTTCCGATGCTCTGGCCGAGACGATCTATGACTACTTCCATGAGAAGGGCTGACCTTCTGATCAGGACACGCTAGGGGTTGGGTATGACTTGGACAATCCCAAACATTCTCTCCGTTTTTCGCCTGATCGCCGCGCCGCTCTTGCCGGTGGTGGTGGTGTTCTTGCCGCGCCCAATCTCGGATTGGGCCGCGCTTATCCTGTTTGTGGGTGCCTCGGTGACAGATTGGATTGACGGCTATCTTGCCCGCGCCTGGAACCAGATGACCAAGTTTGGCGCGATGATCGACCCCATCGCGGACAAAGCGATGGTGCTATCGGCGCTACTGGTCCTCGCAGGAACAAGCGGCCTGTCTCCGTGGATCGTGATCCCTGCCTCGGCCATCGTGTTCCGCGAGGTCTTTGTCTCGGGACTGCGCGAATTTCTGGGCGAGACTGCGGGCCTGCTCAAAGTCACCAAGCTCGCCAAATGGAAAACCGCGACGCAGATGACGGCGATCACGCTTCTTCTCGCCCATAGCGTCTTTGAGCATGCGGTGGGGGGCATCGTTTTTGGCATGGGGCCAGAGATGTTCGAAGCCGTCCTCAACGGCGATGCTCCGGACGAGTTGGGCATCGGCTGGCGCGTTATGATGATGGACCTGACGTGGTACCTCGGCCTCGCGCTCTTTTGGCTGGCCGGCGCTCTTACGCTTGTGACGGGTTGGGACTATTTCTCCAAAGCACAGCCTTACCTGCAGGAAGACACATGATTGATGTTCTCTATTTCGCTTGGGTCCGCGAACGGATCGGCTTGCCAAAGGAACGGGTCGAGACCGAGGCCGCGACTGTGGCTGAGTTGATCGAAGAACTCAAAGCGCGCGAAGACCGCTACGCAATGGCGTTTTCGGATCTTGCCTCCCTGCGCGTGGCGGTTGATCAGGATCTCACTGATTTTGACGCACCGCTCGCCGGGGCCCGCGAAGTTGCGTTCTTTCCTCCAATGACGGGCGGCTGATGGGCGTTCGCGTTCAACAAGAGGCGTTCGACGCCGGCGCAGAACTCAACGCCTTCTCTTCAGACGTCGACGGGGCGGGTGCCGTGGTTACCTTCAACGGCGTGGTGCGCAACGATGGTGGCGACATGGCAGGGATGGAGATCGAACACTATCCCGGCATGACCGAGCGGGCTTTGGGTCAGATACGGGACGAGGCAATGTCGCGTTGGTCGCTGGAGGGAGCATTGGTCATCCACCGGTATGGTCCGCTCAAACCCGGCGACACGATCATGATGGTGGCAACCGCCGCTCGGCACCGCGCCGACGCCTTTGCCGCGGCGGAATTCCTGATGGACTACCTCAAGTCCCGTGCACCTTTCTGGAAGAAAGAGGCGCGCGCGACAGGTGAGGAATGGGTGTCGTCCAAGCAGGAGGATGAAGACGCGCTCGACCGTTGGTCGTAAGCCCGCCTTCCATTGATCCAAAAATATCCCGGGGCGTGAGGCGCGTCAGCGCCGAGAGGGGCAGCGCCCCTCTGGTTTAGCCTGTTTGCTGGTTCTGTCGCTCAAGATAGGTGCGCAGCTCTTCCGTTTCCTGACGCGCATCCCGCAGCCCATCCATCGCAGCCCGCAATTCGGCCTCGGTCTGGGTCAACTGATTGGTCATCTCCGCTTCGCGCTGCTGCAAATAGGTGATGGCCTGATCGCGGGTTTCTTCGGCTTCGTGCAGCGCCTGCGCCATCTTATCCAGTTCGCTCATATCCGACTGGCTGACGCGGCTCATGCGCGAGATCAGCCAATGCATGAACCACCCCAGAAGGAAGGCCAGAAACAGGATGGCCGCGGTCGCGACGATGAATTCTCCCCGGTTCACTGAACTTCTCCTTCTTCCTCATCACTGGCGATGTCCCCAACCAGCGACGGCTGGATCAGCTTGAACTCGATCCGCCGGTTCGCCTCCCGGCCCACTTCGCTTCCATTGTCGGCGACAGGCTTCGTCTCACCATACCCCTTGGCAGACAGTGCGCCCACAAGAACCCGCCGTGCCATGATCGCGTTAAGAACTGCGTCCGCACGTGACTGGCTGAGTTGCTGGTTCATCGTCTCGCGGCCCTGGCTGTCAGTATGACCCCCGATCTCAATCGGCACCCCTTCGCAGTCGCGCAGGACATCGGCGATATTGTCGATGGTCTCAAGGCTGGCGCCGTCAATCTCTGCCGATCCGGGTTCAAACGTGATTTTGCGCGCGCTCAAGATTTCGGTGATGGCGGCCACGCATTCCTGTGGCGTCGGTAGCCCGGCAAGCGGATCAAGCGCCTCTTCATAAGCGATCTCGATGTTGTAATCCTGCCCTTCGCCCAATCTGTCTGAAAGGATACGGGCCACGTTGGCGCGCGCCTCGGTATTTCCGGTGGTCCCGCGCAGTTCAACATAGCTGGGCTGTACGACAACGACACCGTTGTTTAATTCCCCAAGCGCCTCAAGGGCAGCAAGCACACGCACCGGCCAGCCTTCTGGAAGCTCGGCATCCAGCCGCGTCGCAGGATAGATATTGTCAGCCCCGAATTCTGCAGCAGCATAGCTTTCCACAGCGGCGCGGGTCAGATCATCGGGCAGACGCCCGCGCATCTGCAACAGACCCTCGGGCGACCGCGTTGCGACAAATTCCGGCGTTGTCAGGCTGTCTCCGCTGCCGTCGATCTTGACCGGCTCCGGCAGGACGGAGGCCAGCGAAAACACCTCAGGAAGTGCGGCGTCAAGCTCCCCCACAACACGGTCAAATTCAGCCTCTACTGTGGTCTCTGGCGCGATCAGCGTCACATCTGCGTTTGAAAGCGTTACGGTCCCACCGCCGAGTTCTGACACAGCCGCAAGGCTAACCTCAGCCGCATCGGCCCATGTCGTGGTCGGAACTCCAAGCCCGATGGTGCAGGCAAGCTCGCCTTCCGCTCCGGCAGCGCGCGCGGCCTCAAAGATGCGGGCCTGCGTCTGTGGGCTGTCCGCTGAACACGCATCAAATCGCGCGCCATCCGCATCCATCACGAAACGCAGCGTGAAAGGGGCGATAACCTGTCGAGGGGCCGAAATATCAAGTGAGACCTCAACGCCGTCCGGTGTGCGCCCGCGAAGATACTTTTCAACTTCAATCTTACGCTCAGCGCTGTCGGCGGTGGCGGTCACGCTTACCATGCCGGGCATCACGGACACCTTGGCGCTGTCCAGTTCCTTCAGAACGATCAGCGAATACTCGACCGCGTTCCGCCATCCCACGGGGATCCGAAACTCTGCGCTTTCCATCAGGTCAGTCACTTCACCGACGCCCTCAATACGTTCGGCTTGCGAAATCAGGGCCTCACGGTCCGCGCGGGCCGGGATAAGCCCAAACAGGGCGATCCCGTCATCATTGCGCAAGATCTCGATTGAAAAATCGGGGGCCTGAATGGCCTCTGCCGCCGCGACTGACATGGAATCGATCAAGCGGCTTGTGTCCACGATCGTGCCCGCCACCGTAAGCGCGCGAAAACGTGTCGCCTCGTCCTGCGCAGTACCGCTAAGCGTCAACTGTAGCCCGTCGACCGTCACATCGACCCAGTCATGACCATCCGCTGACAGGACCCGCGCCACATCTTCCACCGCGCGGGCTTCGATCCGGTCCACTGCCGCACGCGCGGCTAGAACGCTCAGACCCGCTGCTGCCAGCAAGGTCAGTGCCGGCAGAACATAGGAACTCAGACGAAGGGGCGGTTTGTACCGGGTAGACATCTTGGTCGGGTGTTACGGCGATATGCGCTTGGGTGCAATCAAACGACAAGGGCGATGGCAAGAAACAGCGCAGGGATCAGCCCTGCCTCTCGATTGGTCCGGAAAACGCGCAAGCAAGCGTCCGGATCATCGATGTCGACCTGCCGGATTTGCCAGGCCATATGCCAGCCAAAGGCCCAAACTCCGCAGAGCGCGATTGCGAGGGAAAGAACCTGCTCGGTGTCTGAAAAGGTCAAAATCACAGCCAGTGCAAAAAGCACNACCGATGCGGCAAGGAAGTATTTGAGCCAGCGGACGGTGCTTTCTCCAAAAAGCCGCGCCGTGGATTTGACGCCGATCAATGCGTCATCTTCCCGGTCCTGATGCGCATAGATCGTGTCATAGAACAACGTCCATGCGATGCCCGAGAGGTACAGGAAAATTGCAGGTGCGCCGATGTCGTTGGTGTGTGCCGCATAGCCCAGCAACGCGCCCCAATTGAACGCAAGGCCTAAAAAGATCTGCGGCCACCATGTGAAGCGCTTGGCGAATGGATAGATTGCGACCAACACAAGTGACGCGATCCCGAGCCAAATGGCGAATGGGTAGAACGTCAGCAAAATGCCAAAAGCAACGAGCGACTGCACCACGGCCCAGACCACCGCACCCCGAACCGTGACTTGCCCCGAGGGCAACGGGCGCGACCGGGTGCGGGCGACCTGCGCGTCAAAGTCCCGATCCGTGATGTCGTTCCATGTGCAACCCGCCCCGCGCATCAGGATTGCTCCGATTCCGCAGCCGATCAGAACCCAGACGTCGTGGATCGAAAACTCCCCCGTTGTTCCTGCAGCAAGAAACACCCCCCAAATGCAGGGGATATAAAGCAGCCACACGGGTTTGAGCCGATCCGCACGCGAGAGACGCAGATACCCGCGTGTGGCTTTTGGCGCATAGCGATCCACCCAGTTGCCGCTTTCGGCATCAGCAACTTGTCCCTCTGGCGCTGCGGGGTGGTCCTGCATATTGTTCGTCCAATGCCAATGTCTCGTGTCCGCCTTTATGTAGATCACCCGCTGGCTGCGGGGCAATCGGTTCCGCTCGTGCGCGAGCAGGCAAATTACCTTTTTAACGTGATGCGTCTGAAGCCGGGAGATGGTTTGAGCCTGATCAACGGGCGCGACGGGGAATGGGTGGCGCAGGTTGCCCAAGCGGGCAAGCGCGCGGGCGTGCTTGCGGTGACGGAGCAGACGGCGCCCTTGCAAGAACCGCCAGACCTTTGGCTCGTCTTCGCACCCATCAAAAAGGCCCGGACCGATTTCATCGTTGAAAAAGCGGCTGAGATGGGCGCAGCACGGATCATGCCGGTGCAGACGGAATTCACCAATTCCGAACGCATCCGTCGCGACCGGCTCCAAGCTCACGCGATTGAGGCGGTGGAACAGTGTGGCGGTACATTCGTTCCCGAAGTGACTGATCTCGTCTCGCTCCAGGTTCTTTTGGCCGACTGGTCGCCTGAGCGGCGCATTCTTTGGGCGGATGAAGATCTGGCTGGTCCCGTGGCCGAATTGACCGCGCATGCCGGACCGTGGGCGATCCTGATTGGGCCAGAAGGTGGGTTTTCGCCGCAGGAACGCGACATGTTGCGTGCAAAGCCATTTGTTCATTCGGTAAGCCTCGGCCCCCGAATCCTTCGCGCGGACACCGCCGCTGTTGCCGCAATGGCGCTTTGGCAACAGGCCCTTGGCGATTGGAAAGCCTAGGCAAACCTCCGCGCGCAGACCGCCGATATTGTTCCGCCCCGTGACAAACTGTTAACAAATTCCTACGTTATGCGTGTGGTGGGCTCGAAACTTATTGGAAAACGCTCGCATGTCATTCATTCGCCCTGAACTGGTCCGCAAGGCTAACCGTTGGCGTGAAACGCTGGCCGGTGGCACGGCTGCCGCCTTGGGTTTTC
>JABSSC010000129.1 GCA_013214635.1 Paracoccaceae bacterium
AGCACAGGGGCAGATTTTTCGGATTTCGGGGCACCACCGCTTAAACGCGTTCCCAAACCCTATGCACCCGAACATCCGCACGGTGAACTTCTAAAGCGGAAGTCGTTGACGATTACCGCTCCGTTACCCACGAATTGGCAAAACGACGGATTGGTACCATCCATTTTGACGGTGGCGAAGGCGCTTGAACCCGTGCGGGCCTGGCTGGCCGACGGTTAGGCCGCGTCGCGCAACCCAAGGATCTGGCGGGCTTCCTGCCACGTTGCCACAGGGCGTTCATGCTTATCGCACAAGGCCACTGCGCGCTGCACAAGCGCCGCATTTGACGGCGCGAGCGTATCACGGTCCAGCCGCACATTATCCTCCAGACCCGTACGAGTGTGCCCACCGGCCGCGATGGACCATTCGTTGACCATCAACTGGGCGGCACCAATTCCGGCGGCGCACCACGCCGCATCGGGCGCAAGACGCTTCAGCGTCTCGATGTAGAAATCAAAGATCGGCTTGTCAGGCGGCATCGCATTTTTGACACCCATCACAAATTGCACATAGAGAGGCCCCTTCAAACGTCCGTCAGATTGCATGCGTGCAGCGTGAACAATGTGTGACAAATCAAAGGCTTCTATCTCTGGCTTAATGTCGTACTCCAGCATTTCGCTGGCCAACCAATCCACAAGATCCGGCGGGTTTTCATAAACGCGCGTGGGAAAGTTGCTCGACCCGACCGTAAGCGATGCCATGTCTGGGCGTAACGACAACATGCCACCCCGCTCCCGCCCGGCACCGGACCGCCCCCCAGTAGAAAGCTGGATAATCATCCCCGGGCAATGTTCTTTGAGCCCCTCGACAAGTCGCGCAAACTTTTCGGGATCAGACGTCGGCGTCTGGTCGGCATTGCGGACGTGGAGATGTGCGATTGAGGCCCCCGCCTCAAACGCTGCTTGGGTGGATTCAATCTGCTCGGGAATAGCCACGGGTACGGCGGGATTGTTCTCTTTTCGAGCGACAGACCCGGTAATGGCGACGCAGATAATGCAGGGATGGGTCATGGCATTTGGTCCTTGGCGCTGTGCACAAACGCGAGCGCGGCTGTCAAAGAATTGACCAACTGCACCAGCCAAGGCAAGGGCAATTCCATCTGTGACGCGGTCATTCGGATATGTCGGAGGAGCTTGGAGCGGGCGGCGGGAATCGAACCCGCGTCATTAGCTTGGAAGGCTAAGGTCTTACCACTACACAACGCCCGCTCAGCCCGAACGCTAGTATTTCATGAGGTATAGGAGGTCAAGACGAAGCGCCCAACATCGCGCGAATGAACGCAGTTCGATCTCACACATGGCGCGGGCCCACGCTCCGCCAACCTGCGCGCCCAATGTCCCTACTCACTCGAGACCTCCTCTTCGGATTCCACGGACAGCCCCTGCTCGACCAGAAACCGGACAAACAACAGCGTAAGGTTTTCGCGTCGGGATTTGTCAGGCCATACCGCGTAAATTCCAAGCTCTCTTAAACTCCAGTCAGGGAGAAGGCGGACAAGACGATCCTCCGCAATGCCGCGCTCTGCAAGATAAGATGGTAGGATCGTCACGCCCAAGTCCTGTAGCGTGAGACTGTAAAGCGCGTCGATGCTGTCGACCTCGATCTGCCCCTGGCCGGTCACCTTTTCCTGCTGACCGCTCGGGCCGGTGAAGGAGGTAGTATCGGCGCGGTTGCGATAGCGGAGCCAATCCCAGTCTTCGAGATCGGAAGGGCGCGTCGGCATCTCTCGGCTGCTGGCATACCCCTTTCCGGCAACCAGAGTGCGTTGCCCAACGGCCAGTTTGCGCGACATCATCGAGCTATCGTCAAGCCAACCCAAGCCTCTTTTGACACCGTCATGGCCTTTATGGGTGCAATGGGCGGCGGCGACATAGCCAAAATGTCCGAACTGATGGCCGATGATATGGTCTGGCACAACGAAGGTGACGCGACCCTTCCATGGATCGGTGAGACCAAGGGCAAAGACGCAATCTTTGAATTTCTTGGCGTTTTTTCATCGAACCTT
Source organism: Paracoccaceae bacterium (assembly GCA_013214635.1). Lineage (GTDB taxonomy): Bacteria > Pseudomonadota > Alphaproteobacteria > Rhodobacterales > Rhodobacteraceae > JABSSC01. The sequence goes on from JABSSC010000129.1 coordinate 2,045, forward strand.
CAGACCACGAAGTGGGAGAATACTGACGCATTCGCCAGCGGAGATACTGTCGCCGTCTTTGGCATCATGAACGGCGTCACGACGAACTCCGGCCAAGAGATTGGGGAATTCACCTTCGCACTGCGCGCAAAAGTTCGCGATGGGCAGGTTGTTCTCTGGCATTGGTTCGAAGACAGCTTCGCGGTTAGCCAAGCTTATCACGGGCGCGCCTGATACGCCGGACTGACATACGAGCAGGCCGGAAAAAATTTTCCCGGCCGCTCCCAATACTCTGTGAGAAACTGCATTATGACCTTGAGCAAAAACTACATTATTTCGCGCGTTCTAATCAGCTTAATGGCTCTTGCCATGTTAGGTGCCACATTGCCGGCTTATGGCAACCCGACGTCCAATCCCGGATTGATTAACCTCAGCGGACCCGCTTTATCGCTCGGGGAGACGGCAGGCGCATTTTTAGGGCGCCAATTGACGGTAATTCTGATTGCCCTGATCGGCGCGGTCACCGGCCTGCGACACCTCGTGATGATTGGCGGATTTGGCATGGCCTTCATGAACGGTCACGACGCAATATTCATGGGACTCCTGGGAGGCCCGGATTTTGCAACGGCCGCGATTGCGGGATTTGTCTTTGCGCTTCTCGGTGTTCTGGCCATTTTACTCGTATGGCGCGCACCCGCCGCATAGTCGCACAACAAAGGAGGCCCATATGGGACAAGGACTTGAGAATGTACGCCGAATCTATTTGGAAGGCATCGCTGGCGGCGACGCGCGAGCAGCAGTCCACAAGTAAACAGGTCACCGATATACCCAACACTCCACCGGCGTCGGCAACGGTGCGGAAGGGTTTCTGGCCTTTTTCGAACCGTTTGTTGAACGAAATCCCAAACGCGACATCGAGATCGTCCGTATCTTTGAAGATGGGCGCTGGGTGTTCTGCAACGCCTACCAGTCACTTAACGACGGGGCGGCGCAGTGGGTGACGATGGATATGTTCTATACCGACGCTGAGGGCCTGATCCTTGAGCATTGGGATACCATCGCACCCTATGTGTCGAACACAGCGTCGGGCGAAGACATGGTGCGCGGGCGCGCTGCAGTCGACACTTCAGCTGACACAGACGCTAGTAAAGAAATTGTTTTGGAATACACCAAACAGGTCCTTCAAGAGCGTGAGTTTGGTGCGCTTGATCAATTTGTCTCGGCTGACCTTGTTCAACACGCACCCGAAATTGCATCGGGTCGTGATGGCTTGGCGAACTGGCTGCACTCAGACGACGCTGGGCACTACGAAATGCTATTTCAAATCATCGGCCAAGGCGACTTTGTCGTGACCTATGGAAAGCGGCATGCCGGTGGTAAGGACATCGCCATTTTCGATCTTTACCGGGTCGAGGGCGGTCTTATTGTTGAACATTGGGCCAACGCAGAAGAGATCAGCCCGCGGGAAGCCTTGGGGAACTCTGGCAAGTTCTAGTCGACGCAACAAGTCGGATGCGCCGTGACTGGCAGCCTCATTCTGCGCGGGCCGGATCGAGTGAAAGTCGATCGCAGCCCTTGCAAGATTTAGGATGACCTCCTATTTCCGACTAAATTAATAAGATATAGGTTCTAGATGACGCAGCCCCGCAAACTGATGACCAAGCTGAAGAAAACCGTCCAAAAGGCCACCGGCCGTCCCGGCCCCCGTATTCTCACCGTGTCCAAGGCTTGGTATCTGACGCCCAACATGATCCGGGTGACCTTTTCGGGACCCGAGCTTGAAGGCTTTCCGGTCGGGCGCGAGGGCGGGAATTGCAAATTGCTTATCCCCGATCCAGAAGAGACACGGGACGCCTTTGAGGATCGCGTTGAACATGGTCCCGCCCCTCAACGCCGCACGTACACGGTCCGCCACTACCGCGAGGACAGTGGGGAACTTGATATCGATTTCGTGGCGCATGGCGACAATGGTCCGGCGTCCCGTTGGGCAACCCAAGCCAAGCCGGGAGACTTTTTGGGCTTTATGGGGCCCAGCACCGCGAAAGTGACAGACTTCACTGCCGATTGGTATCTTGTCGCGGCCGATCCCTCTGCCCTGCCCGTCGCGGCGGCCACGCTCGAAGCCATGCCGCGCGATGCCAAGGGGATTTGCCTCTTTGAAGTGACGGCCGAAGAAGATCGCCAGGACATCGATGCGCCAGAGGGCATGGAGATGCATTGGCTTGTGCATCCCCATCCTGACAAGGCATCGACGCAGCAGGAGGATTTCCTTCGTAAAATGGCTTGGCCAGAGGGACGGGTGCAAACCTGCATTGCCGGTGAATCAGGTGTCATCAAGTCATTGCGCGGCTACCTGCACCGCGAAAAGGGCATTCCCCGCGAAGACACTTATATTTCCGGATACTGGAAAATCGGATTGGTCGAAGACGAGCATCAAAAGATGAAGCGCGCGGACGCCTAGGACACAAATGCGAAGCCGGCCACCATTGCTGGAGGCCGGCTCACAGTAGGGTCAGTTCAAATTACCCTTTGGTGCGATCAAAGATAATCTGCGCTTGCGAGTTGTAGAACTCAACGCTGTGCACGCGGTTGTCATTGTTAAGGTCGATCTGGTTGAAGTCTGCCTGAGACACGCTTGGGAAGGCGTCCTTCAGCTCTTCGTAGGAGACGAAGTAATCGCCATCCATGTCAACCTGCTGGATCGTCAGATCCATTGTTGGCGCCATTTCATAGCGGGTGACAATGGCCTGGCTTGCAGGGTTGTAAAATTCCCGCGCATCGATCCGCTGATCGTTGTTGAGGTCGAGATCGCGGAAGTCCTGCTCGTTAAAGCCGTCGTACTGCGCTTTCAGTTCGTCACGTGTCAGGAAGCGGTCGCCGTTCAAGTCAACGTCGCTCACACCGTGCACGATCGACATCGAGGATTCATAGCGGCCGATGACCTCGCGAACGCCGGGGCTGGCAAGCTCTTTGCCGGACAAGCGTCCGTCGTTATTGCCGTCCAATTGGTTAAAGTCCGAGCGCGAAACAACGCCAAGAAGTTGCGTGATCTCTGCTTTGGTTGCAAAGCCGTCGCCGTCAATGTCGAGGTCGATGCCTTCCATTGCAACAGCTGCGGAAGAAGCCAGAAGAGCGGCGCCAAGTGTAAGTGCAAGTTTCATTTTAAGTCTCCAGTCGTGGTGTCGTTAAGTTCAGTTCAGTCTTCAGTTTCAGGAGATGCGAGGTGCCGCGCCCTTTGGGGGGTGTTGCCCCCGCCGTCTCAGGTTTGGCGGGGGCTGCGCGACACCACGCATCGCCACGGGGTCGCCGTGACACCAAACAAACTGGAGATTGCCTCGATCACTTGCACTGAACGATCTCACGCAAGGATGTGAGATCGCTTTGTTACAGAGGTTTTGTCAGGTAGGCTTAACAATTACTGGCACACGCAAAGCTCACGCCTCCGTGTCGTCACGCGACTGCTATCGATCGTTTTCACAGGGTTTTCACAGAGTTCTCGCGCGTTCTCGCGCAACCTCACAGACGAGTTAGCGCGCGCTGGACTTTTGTGAGTTTTGCAACACGTTTGCTCACAACCTATTGTCGAACAGGAATCGCCGCGCCACAGGTTTTGGCGCGTAACGACCGCCAACAGAGGCACGGAACAGACGCATGGCAGTCCAAGACCCCACGGTCTCCGTCATTATCCCGGCCCATGCCGCACACGGAACCATTGCGCAGGCGGTTGCATCGGTGCGCCGTGCAGGGTTGGCACCTGAAACGGTCGAGGTGAGCGTCGCATCGGACGACGGTGACGCCTATGAAACGACACTCGCGGATGACGTGAACTGCCGGTTTTGCCCCCCTGGCCCTGTGCGTTCAGGCCCAGGGCCCGCACGCAACCGCGCCGTGGACCTGGCAAAGGGTAACTTCATCGCGTTTCTCGATGCAGATGACACGTGGGCGGACGGCTATCTTACAACTCTGTTGCCCCTTGCGCAGCACTCAGGCGCGGCTTTTGCATCTACGACAGCTTTTCGCGACGGTCGCGTTGTCGGACAATTCGGCTCGGGCGGCGAGTTGTCTCTAGAGATGGTGGGCTTGTCAGGTGCCAGCTTTCATCCCCTCGCCCATCGCGATCTTGTCGGAATGTTCGCGACCGAACGCTCGCAGGACACGTTTCACACAATCGAAGTTTTGGGGCTTTTGGGCGGCACTGCGCCACTGGGCGACACGTCTTATAATCTTAACTTGGGCGACCACAGTACCACGAGACAATCGGGGTTCGCGGAAGGCCTTGCCAAAGATTACCAAACTTACCGGGATCGTATTCTGAGTGGAACATCACGCGTGCCCGCCCAAGTTTCGGAGCGTGCCGCGCAAGCGTTCAGAGATCGCATCGCCCTAAATGACGCGTTCTTGGCACAGTCGGAGTGTTCCAGCTTCTATGACTTCATCGCCCGAAACGCGGGCAAACCCGGGGCGAGCATCGCCGCTTGACTGGGTCTTCCGCAGCGTCACGCGAGTACGGGACATCAAACTGAGATAATCTGCCCCCATATAGAATTTGTCGGCGGCGCAGTAGCAAAGCCACAAGGTGCGGGAGCGAAGTAATTCGTGATTCTGTCTGGGTGGGGCCTCCCGCACCACCGCCGTTGCACTTTCTCAAATTCGAAACAATTCTGCTAGCGGCGTTCTGACTGTCGCGATGCTCCGCGCAATCACAGGCTGCAAAGCCGCAATCCCGCCAGATTTTATTCGTATTTTTACGGCTGACACGTCTGCACTCCGTCTCAAAGGACATTGTTATGCCTGCATCCAATCCGGGGGGATCTGTATTTCAAGGTATGATGTTCTCGAAGCCGAAAGCTCTGTTGTAACAGGCTATTGGGAACCGGTCACAGTCGATGGCAAGGACTCACTGCTTTGCGACGCGCTGCGCAGCTACTACGGCTCGGTGCCCGAAGGTGAGTCGCTGTCATATCATTTCACCACCGACGAAACGGGCACCTACTCTCTGGCGCTTCATTCTGGTCGGATGAAGTCGGCAATGAACCCGTCCGACCGCTATGAAAACGGCGTAGATGGTGCAGAACGGGGTGATACCGGGAACGACGTTTATGTCAGCCTTATCGACACCGCGACCGGTGACGTGCTCAAAACTCCCACAAAACTCTATACGGGTTTGGGGAGCGCGGATGAAGAACTGCGCTGGGGTGTGAAATTTGACGACAGTACCGGACACTACGACGCCGAACTTACGCTGGAAGCGGGCAAAGAATATGAACTCGTGCTGACGGGTCGGTCTGACGGCTACGTGCTCAACAAGATCACCTTGAACAAGGACACGCCGCTACGAGATCCTGATGCCGCTGAATCTGAATTGGTCGTCCCCGAGGAGGAAAGTGCAGAGGAAACGCCAACTCTGATCGCTGCAGCGACCAACACTTCAGAACCTTCTGGCGGCGGCGACTCCATTTTTGAGAAGTTCTTTGGGATTTTTGAAAACCTCTTCGACGCTCTAGCATCCTTGTTTGGCGGTGGCGGTTCTGGTGCCCCGGCCCCGCAACCCGCAGCCGCGGCACAAACCGAAACAGCGTCGCTTGAGGATGTGCTGTCAATTACAGGAACCTACGACGAGACACTGCCGGACGGCGACTTTGACGCCAATGCAGACGACGTCGAAGCCGTCTTTTGATGCAAAGCCAAAACATCAACGAAAGAGGGGCCCCCTGAGGGGCCCCTGAGTTTTGCTGATCAGGCTCACTCTATGTACCGCCCGGTTTCTGCCTGCGGCCTGACCAACATCTGGGGCGAGCGCACCCGCCCCGGAGGAGAGTGGGTGGGCTTAAGTGCCGCCCCACCCTGTCCTCTAGCGAACGGCGGTCCCGCCGTTCGCGGAATGGGACAGAGCGGATGCGAAAGCATCTGCGGAGTCCCACCCCCATTCTTCGTCAGCTACACCCGCTTGTTGCGCCGCAGGTGTTGCACTTCATGCAGGTGCCATTGCGCACCAATGTGTAGTTGCCACATTCGCCGCATGGATCGCCCTCATAGCCCTGCATTTTGGCCTTAGCGCTGGCATCCATGGTGACCGGTGCTGCGACCAACATCTTTGGCGCCGGGGCCTCTGCCACGATGGTTTGCAGCGCTTCATCCGGTGCCAGGGCCACCGTCTCGGTTGCACCACCTTGAAGGACGACCAGTTCCTGTGGCGCACGGCCGCGCAGATAGCCGGTCGAGGCAACCTTTTTGAGAACTTCCACCGGTGATGAACCCGTCGCACCCGGAACTTCCGTGAAGTTCCGCTTACCCTCGTCCTCGCCACGACCCAGGTCATCGAAGGTTTCTCCTTCAGGCTTCACATGGGCCAGATCGGTCCGGTCGAGATAGCTCACGGCCAGTTCGCGGAAGATGTAGTCGAGGATCGAGGTTGCGTTCTTGATCGCCTCGTTGCCCTGCACCATCCCCGCCGGTTCAAACCGAGTGAAGGTGAAGGCGTCGACGAACTCTTCGAGCGGCACGCCGTACTGAAGCCCGACGGATACTGCGATGGCGAAGTTGTTCATCATCGCGCGGAAGCCAGCACCCTCTTTGTGCATGTCGATGAAGATCTCACCGAGTTTGCCGTCAGAGTATTCGCCTGTGCGCAGATAAACCTTGTGACCGCCCACGATGGCTTTCTGGGTGTAGCCGCGACGCCGCTCGGGCATCTTTTCGCGGCCCTTCTCGATCTCTTTGATGACGATCTTTTCGACGATCTTCTCGGCCAGAACCGCTGCCTTCTCTTGGGTCGACCCGGTTTCCAGCGTCTCAAGCGCCTCGTCGTCATCCTCGACCAGTGCAGCAGCCAGAGGCTGCGACAGCTTGGAGCCGTCGCGATAAAGCGCGTTCGCCTTTACACCGAGCGACCAGCTGAGCTCATACGCCTTTTGACAGTCTTCGATCGTCGCATCATTCGGCATGTTGATCGTCTTCGAGATCGCGCCCGAGATGAACGACTGCGCCGCGGCCATCATATGGATGTGGCTGTCAACGCTGAGGAACCGCTTGCCCTTCTTGCCGCAGGGGTTCGCGCAGTCGAAGACACCCAAATGCTCTTCTTTCAGGAACGGAGCACCTTCCAGCGTCATCGTCCCGCAGACATGGTCGTTGGCCGCTTCGATGTCCTTCTTGGAGAAACCAAGATGCGACAGCAGGTCGAACGAAGGATCGGTCAGTTTGGCTGCAGGTATGCCCAGCACGTTGGTGCAGAACTCTTCCCCCAGCGTCCACTGGTTAAACACGAACCGGATGTCGAAGGCCGACGGCAGCGCCGCTTCGATCTTGTCGAGTTCGGCCTGACCAAACCCGTGCCCGATCAGCGAGGTATGGTTGATGCCAGGCGCGTTGCCCAAAGTGCCATGACCGACGGCATAGGACACGATCTCTTCTATTTGCGACGACGAATACCCCATCGCTTCGAGTGCTGCAGGAACCGACCGGTTGATGATCTTGAAGTACCCACCACCGGCAAGCTTCTTGAACTTGACCAGCGCAAAGTCCGGCTCGATCCCAGTCGTGTCGCAATCCATGACCAGACCGATTGTCCCAGTTGGCGCGATCACGGTCGCCTGAGCGTTGCGGAACCCATGCTTGACGCCCAGTTCAAGTGCGTCGTCCCATGCACCCTTGGCCAACTCGATCAGACGCTGATCCGGACAGTTTGCATGGTCCAGAGCCACCGGGTTGACGTTCATCGCCTCATAGCCATCGGTCTCGCCGTAGGCGGCCAGACGGTGGTTGCGGATGACCCGGAGCATATGCTCAGCGTTGCGCTTGTAGCCTGAGAAAGG
>JABSSC010000130.1 GCA_013214635.1 Paracoccaceae bacterium
GCTTCATTCTGGTGTGTTTAGAACGTGCCTGTGATTGCAACCGGGTGCCGCTCTCGGCGATTTCCGTTGGAATTCGCCTGCCGCGCACGCGTTGAACCTACCCGTAAACACAGGAACTCCACCCGCGTCAGCGGGCGAATTTCTTGTGTTTCATGCGGGTCGGTTCAACGTCCCCCAACCTACGCTTCTTGTCCTCTTCGTAGTCCTCGAAGTTCCCTTCGAACCACTCGACATGCGCTTCGCCCTCAAAGGCGAGGATATGCGTGCAGATGCGGTCGAGGAAGAAGCGGTCGTGGCTGATGACCACGGCGCAGCCGGCGAAATCGACCAGCGCGTCTTCGAGCGCGCGCAGCGTTTCAACATCGAGGTCGTTGGTCGGTTCGTCGAGCAGCAGGACGTTGCCGCCGGATTTCAGCAGTTTCGCCATGTGGACGCGGTTGCGTTCGCCGCCTGAGAGCAGGCCCACCGGTTTCTGCTGGTCGCCGCCTTTGAAGTTGAAGGCCGAGCAATAGGCGCGGGAGTTCATTTGTGCGTCACCCAGCTGGATGATTTCTCCGCCGTCGGAGATTTCTTCCCACACGGTTTTCTTGGCATCGAGCGCATCGCGGGACTGGTCGACATAGGCCAGTTCCACGGTGTCGCCGTAGCTGACCTCGCCCGAATCCGGCTGTTCCTGACCCGTGAGCATCCGAAAGAGCGTGGTCTTACCCGCGCCGTTGGGACCGATCACACCGACGATGCCGCCCGGAGGCAGCGCGAAGGAGAGGTCCTCGACCAGTTGCTTGTCGCCCATGTGTTTGGCGAGGCCTTCGACCTCAATCACTTTCGCGCCGAGGCGCGGGCCGTTGGGGATGATGATCTGGGCGCGGGAGAGTTTCTCGCGTTCGGACTGACCGGCCAGTTCGTTATAGGCGTTGATCCGGGCCTTTTGCTTGGCCTGACGCGCTTTTTGCCCCTGCCGCATCCATTCGAGTTCGCGTTCAAGCGTCTTCTGGCGGGATTTGTCTTCGCGCGCTTCCTGTTCCAGCCGCTTGGCCTTTTGTTCCAGCCATGCCGAATAGTTCCCCTCGTAGGGGATGCCCCGGCCACGGTCCAATTCGAGGATCCAGCCCGTGATATCGTCGAGGAAATAGCGGTCGTGGGTGACGATCAGGATCGTGCCCTTGTAGTCGATCAGGTGCTGCTGAAGCCACGCGATGGTTTCGGCATCGAGGTGGTTGGTCGGTTCGTCCAGCAGAAGCATGTCGGGCGCTTCGAGCAGGAGTTTGCAGAGCGCGACGCGGCGCGCCTCACCCCCCGACAGGGTCGCGACATTGGCGTCGTCGGGCGGGCAGCGCAGCGCCTCCATCGCGACGTCGATCTGGGCGTCGAGATCCCAGAGGTTTTGCGCGTCGATCTCATCCTGCAACTGCGCCATCTCATCGGCGGTCTCGTCAGAATAGTTCATCGCGAGTTCGTTGAAGCGGTCGAGCTTGGCCTTTTTCTCGGCCACGCCCAGCATGACGTTTTCGCGGACCGAGAGGCTTTCGTCGAGCTGTGGTTCCTGCGGAAGATAGCCGACCCGCGCGCCTTCGGCGGCCCAAGCCTCGCCCGTGAAGTCCTTATCGAGCCCGGCCATGATCTTCATCAGCGTGGATTTACCCGCGCCGTTGACGCCCACGACGCCGATTTTGACGCCGGGAAGAAAGCTTAGGCGGATGTTTTCAAAGCATTTCTTGCCACCAGGATAGGTCTTGGAGACCCCATCCATGTGATAGACGTATTGATAGGCTGCCATATTCGTGCTCCGCCGGTGTGTCTTGAGTTAGCGCGGAAATAGCCGAGAGCGCGGGGAAGGGCAATCGCGCCGGGGGTCGACAGCGATAGCGTATCCGTGGCAAAGGGCGCGCATGACACTTTGGGTTCAGAAAAGTCGCGCGCAATCGCAGCGAATTACAGTCCCGGCCTGACGGTCGGGCCGGGGTACTCGTCTTTTTGAATTCAACATGGCGCAGCAGTGCGCCAAACAAGGTGTGTCACATCATGACCAAGACTGACCCAACCCTGCACATGCTGTGCGGGAAAATGGCTGCGGGGAAATCGACCCTTGCGGCGGAACTTGCCCGCGCGGATGGAACTGTGCGGATATCCGAGGATGCGTGGCTCGGCGCGTTGTTTGCTGAGGAGTTGAAGACGGGTGCGGATTACCTGCGGTATGCAGGAAAGCTGCGCACGGCGATGGCGCCGCATGTGGCGGAACTGCTGCGCGCGGGCGTGAGCGTTGTGCTGGACTACCCCGCAAACACACGCGACCAGCGTGCGTGGATGCGCGAGGTTGCGGAGACGGCGGGCGTGCCGCACCGCTTGCATTATCTCGACGTACCAGACGAGGTTTGTCTTGCGCGGTTACGGGCGCGCAATGCGGAGGGCAGCCACCCGTTTCAGCCGACCGAAGACATGTTTCGGCGGTTTGCCAAGCATTTCGAGCCGCCGGAGCCGGGGGAGGGCTTCACCATCGTGCGGCACGCGGGCGGTTAGGTTTCGTCTAGGGTAACAGGTTGGCCGTGCGGCGTGCGGGCGTATGCGTCTTCCCACGCCGCGCGGCGTTCGGTCTGGGCCTCCGCTGAGACGCCCAGATCCGCGGACACTTTTTCGAGCGCCGCGACGACGGCTTCGAAATAGGTGGCGGTCGTGTCGGGCTTGCCTTGGGCTTCGGCGGCGCGAAGCTCTGCGCCGAGCGTTTCGGCCCAATCCGGGGCGGAAACTTGGCCGCTTGTTACAAGCGTGTCGGCCATCGCCAGAGCCTGCGCGTGCCAGGGTTCTTCGAAGGGCGGTGTCGCGTCGTCTCCGGGCTTAAACAAAGTAGCTTTCCCAGAGATCGAGTGTCACGGTGTCCTTTGCCGCCGCGCTTTCGCCAAAGAGGTCACGGGCAGCGAATTCTACGGTGTAGAGGTGTTCGCCTACGTGGTGTCCTTCGACATTGCGGTCGGGCATGACGTGGGCGCCATGATGGGCGATGATGCGGCCGGTGGCGTTGCGAGCGTATGCCGGCAGGCGTGTGTGCCGCGCGGCCATGTGTGCGCGCGTGGTCACGTTGTCGCCGACCTTGTGCAGCGGTGCATCATCGATCGGCAAACTGAAGTCCACGGCACTTGCCCGGTTCTGCGCGATGATGTCGTCCTTGGTCTTCGCAACGGGTGCGGCGTTCGGGTCGCGGGTGGTTTTGCCGGTGAGGATTTCCTCTTCCGTGAAGACGCCGGTCTGGAGGTAGAGCATATAGTAATTGGCACACCATTTCCCGAAATAGGGGAAGCTCAGGTAGTCTTTCGGTACCATCCGCTCGAGCCCGTGACGGAAATAGTCGATGGTCATGCCGGGCACGGCCTGCTCGCGCGCCAGCCCCCACATGCGGCCTTCCCATTCGTTGGGAAAGGGTTCGTCCGTGGGGTCGATCGGGATCGGGCCGAAGCCTTCTTTCCCGCCAAGGTCGTGGATGCCGTCCATCAGGATGCCTCCGCCACAAGGTCGCGTTCGGTGCCGATCATCGCATTGCGCGTGACGATGGCGGCGAGTTGGTCCTCGCTCCATTCGTCGGTGCCTGCGGGGCGTTCGGGGATGACCAGATAGCGAAGCTCGGCCGTGGAATCCCAAACGGTGACGGCGATGTCGTCGGGCAGGTCGGTGCCGAACTCCGCCAGCACTTTACGCGGCTCACGGACAGAGCGGGCGCGGTATTCGGCGGATTTGTACCAGGCTGGCGACATGCCGAGGATCGACCAAGGATAGCAGGAACAGAGCGTGCAGACGACGAGGTGATGCTGCGTGGGCGTGTTGAACAGCGCCTTGAGATGCGCGGTGGCGTTGCCGTCAACGCCAAGGTCTTTGATGGCCTCAGACGCGTCAGCTTCCAGCCGCGAACGGAACTCCGGATCGACCCATGCGCGGGCGACGACCGACGCTCCGCGTTTTGGGCCGATTTCTTCCGAATAGGCCTCGACCCAGGCGTCGATGCTTTCAGGTGCCACGAGCCCGCGTTCGACCATCAGGCTTTCCAGCGTTTTGACCCGGAGCGCCGGGTCCGAGGGCAAGTGGCTGTGGATATTGCGGTGAAGGCGGGCGGCGTCTTCGCTGTCTTGTGTCATGTCTTCTCGCTGGCGCTTGTCGGCCTAAGGATGGGTCGACGGGGCGCGAGGGTCAAGCAGGGGGGATCAGGCGCGCTCTTGCAACGGCGCGATTTGCAGGCAATCGAGGAGATTGGCCGGCATCGTCGCTGAGCTTTCCGCCAGGACGAGGATGTCACCATCCGTCTCATAGTCGGCCACGACATCGTCTGAGACGGGGGGCGCGAGTGACGCGTGACCTAACACCTGATAGTCCGGCATGCTTGCCAACTGTTCGGCCAAGAGCGCGCGCGACGCGTCCACCTGTGGGTCGATGTCGTGCAGTAGCACGGGCAAGTGGCTGTAGTATTTGATCGCGATCTCGTCGGTCTTGCTGATGGCCCCGAAGTGAACGCCTGCGCCCATGTCCCACCAACGGATGTGTTCGCGGACCTTGATCGTCCCGGGAAGCTGGTGCGCGCTGTCGGCGGGGATGCCGTCGAGATACAGCTCTGAGACGGGCGGCGTACTCTGCAACAGAAGGCTGAGGTAGTTGGTGAAGCTGATGTCGTTATGCGTGAACGTCTTGTTTCGGTGCCAGCCGAGGTCATCCATGAGCGCGCTACCGGGCGCGTCGGAGATCAGAATGACGTTAACGGGCTGGGGCAGGTGCAGGCTGGTTTGCCCTGCACCCACCACGAACGGGCCATCGGCGGCGTGGCAGACCGTGTCAAACGTGGTGCGAGGGGCATCCGGCACCGTGTGGCTGTTGAGAACGAAGAAGTAGATCAGGTTTGACGTCAGAAACACCGCGCTGGCCATTGTGACGGCCTTTAACGCCTTCACCCATGTCGCGCGTTCGCTGCGCCGCCAGACATAGATGGATGAGATCAGCATCGACGCGACCAGCGCAATCACCGCGAGGTGGTCCATTACAAAGGGCAGGAAAGACCCGATCAGGTGACCGCCGATTGCGCCGTAGACCAGAAACTGCCCGACCCCGAGAAGGACGCCGAGTGCGGCGGCGGGAACAAAGCGTCGGGGCGGCATCCCGAGTGTACCGGCCAGAAACGGCGTAACCCACGCGACCGGCCCGAGAAAGCGCGAGACGACGACAAAGACCTCGCCACGTTTGCGCAGCTCTGACTGAGCGCGCCGCCACGCCTGCCGCCGTTTGAGGCGTTTGAGGTACCGCGTTGACATCCGTGCACCGTACTTGCGCCCGATCGCATAGCTGGTCACATCGCCCGCCCAAGCGGCGACCAGCACCACAATGGCGGGCAGGTAGAGCGCGTTCGTCGTGATCGCCGCGCCTGCGGCAAGAAAGGCGACCTCGCCAAAGATGAAGAAGCCCACGCCGATGAGTGTGTCCCCAAAGGCCAACGCTGCGAGCAGCAAAAGGCCCAGAGCAGAGTCGAGGGATGCGAGGAGGTTGTCCACGGTCTATGCCTATTCGTAGTGTCCGAAGCGGTAAGGGATTTCCTGCTTGCGCATCTCACCCTTGAACATCCGGCGGATATTGGCGCGGAGATACGTCAGGCCGGTGGCGGCAAAGCCATCCTGATCGAGCCGTCGGGGATCGAAGCGGAATTTCGGTTTCAGGATCGTCAGCTTGCAGGCATTTGCGCGGAACGCTCGCAGGACATACTCGCAGTCTTCACAGAGTCCGATTTGTTCGTCGAAGCCTCCGATCTCCCGGTGGACGCGTCGGGTGGAGAACAGGCACGCACCGATGGCGGTTGGGAAGACGGGTCGCGTCGCCCGGATACCAAGGTTGAAGAAGCCGAAGCCGATCTTGTGGCGGAGCGGCAGCCCCTCTGCCGACATCAGCGCGATGCCGATCCCGGCAAAGCTGCTTTCAAGCTGTTCTATGCTGCGTTCCAGAAAATCGGGTGCAAGCCGTGTGTCGGCATCGAGGAAAAGAAGCCTGCGTCCCTCAGCTGCTGCTGCCCCTGTGTTCCGCCCGAGGCTGACGCCGCGCCGGGTCATTTCGATGATCCGGTAGCGGTCAAAGTCCTTTGCACGCTCTTGCGAGAGGCGGACCGTGTCGTCGTCGCTCTGGCTGTCGACATGGATGATTTCAAAGTCGGTGAAGCTTTGCGCGGCGAGGTCGTCAAGCAGGTTGGGCAGACGCTGCTGTTCGTTCAGCGTGATGATGACGATGGACAGTTTGCAGGGTGTCATGGGTGCTCTCCGTATGCGGCGTTGGAGAAGCAGATAGGCAGAGAGTTTGCCCGAGACCTTTCGGCAGACTTACAAATTTGTAAGCCATTCCGGTGGTGCAGTGCGCGGGCCCACAGCCGCTAGGACTGGTCGTGTCCTGTAGCGGCGAGGACAATTTTTTGTGGTTCGCCGTCGTATCGCCCTGCGCGGACGAAGGTTCTGGCGCGTTCCAAAAGTGATGGGCGCGTGGTATTCAGGGCGTCGCCCTTGTCCTCGTCAAATTGGCTAACACCATTGTCTGGAGTGATCCCGCTTAGCGCGGCGGTCCAGCTTGGGCCATCCTCGTACCCCATGGTTCGCAGCATGTCGTCGATCGGGCCGTGTTTCTCTAACTGAGCGGTAAGCCTAGGTAGGTCAGACCGCCAGCGGCCGATGCCGGAATTGGTCACAGGGCGAAGTCCGTTGAGCGCCGTGACGCTTGCATCAGACGGTTTGGCCACGCGATGAAAGTCAGAAAATTGATGGCGTTGCTGCAGAAATGGCATTGTGGCGTGAAGCCGGTCCTGAACCGCGTTTGGATTGGTGACCAGATCCTCATACCGGATGGGAATGAAGCGCGGGTGATCTTTGAGCGTTTCAAGCAGGTCAAACCTCGGGCGTACTAGGCCGAGGTGTGACCAGTATCGGTCTGGCCGCCGGGCGTGGCGACTGACGACGATGTCGCGTGGGTCGCGCAACATGCAGATGATCCAAAGGTTCGGGTCACGCGCCAGAAAGGCCGCTGCGTCATGAATGTCGCTCGGTTTCTTGGTGCAGAGCAAATCAACCGGCGGATCCGGCACATCGCGCAGGCGCATTTCATGCGCAGACCAGCCGTCAAAGCGAAAGCAACTGATCATCAATTCCGCCATCAATGTGGTGCCGGTACGGGGCGAAATGCCCACAATGTGCACGCGGGTGGACGTCGCCGGAGAGCGAAAGAACCTCATAGCCGCAGGATAACGCCTTGGTTTGGACCGGTCAAAGCCCTTAGACCACAATCGCGCGGGTGGTCCAACGCAAAGCGGGCAGGGGCGTTACCTAAGCGCGCCCTGATCCTTCAGCGACTGGTACTTGGCTTCGTCCCACCACCAATAGTCGATGCCGCGAATGAATGTTGGTTTGACATCGGGCCGCCCGAACACGTCCCAGTAGGCCAGCCAATGCGTGCCCTTGTACCATTGGGGTGCCCAGATCTGGCGGTCGCGGAGGACGCGGTCGAGCGCGCGAACGCGTGTCGTGAGGGTCTCGCGATCTTCTGCGGCAATGACCGCCTCGATCATCTCGTCGATCACCGGGTCTTCAAGGCCGGAGAGGTTGAACGTGCCCGGCGCGTTGGCGCTTTCGCTGCTGAACAGGTTGCGCAGTTCAATCGACGGAGACAGAGGCAGAGCGAAGCGCCCGACGATGATGTCGTATTCAAACCGTTCGGTCCGCTCTTCGTATTGAGCGTAGTCCACGAACTCATACCCCGCCTCGACGCCAATGGTCTGCAAGTTGTCGATGAAGGGCAGATTGATGCGTTCAAAGGCCGGACTGGCCGACAGGATCGTCACTTTGAGCGTTTCGCCGTCCGCGTTCCGGCGCATCCCGTCGTCATCCACGGGCCACCCGGCCTCGTCCAGCAGCGCGCCGGCCGCACGCGCGGTGGCGCGGTCGAACTGACGCTCGCCGCTGACCAGCGGTGTGAAGGCGGGTTGCGTCAATACGCTGGCTGGTAGCCGGTTTTCGAAACTCTGGAGATAGGCCAGTTCCGCCCCAACAGGCAGACCATCGGCCTGTAAATCGGAATTCTCCCAAAAGCTGTCGGTGCGATCGTAGAGGCCATAGAACAGCGTGCGGTTCGACCATTCAAAATTGAACATCATGCCAATGGCTTGCCGCACGCGCGGGTCCTCAAACTGCGGACGGCGCAAGTTGAACCAATAGCCCTGCGCGCCGGAGGGGCGCTCGTCCGCGATCGTTTCACGGATCACCCAGCCTTTTTCGAGCGCAGGGAAGTCATAGGCCGTGCCCCATTGGGCCGAGAAGTTTTCCTCGTGGAACAGGTAGTCGCCCGCTTTCAGCGCTTCAAACGACGCAACGCGGTCGGCAAAGTATTCGTATTTGATGCACTCAAAGTTGTCTTTGCCCACATTCACCGGAAGCTCCGCACCCCAATAGTCTGGATTGCGGCAGTAGGTGACCGAGCGTCCGGGATCGACCGTGTCCACCACGTAAGGACCTGATCCAAGCGGCGGCTCAAGCGTTGAGCGGGTGAAGTCCACGTCCTCGTAGTAGTGCGCGGGGATGATCGGGAATTGTCCAAAGGCCGAGATCAAGTCGCGTGTGGACGCCCCTTCGGCAAAATCCACCCGCACCTCGCGATCCGAGATTGCCGTGGCGCTTTCAATGTCCTTGAGCCGGATCTGAAAGCGGGGTGATCCGTCTGCCTTGATGGTGTCGACCGTGAACACCACGTCTTCCGCCGTCACAGGATGACCATCCGCAAAGGTTGCGCCGTCCCGCAGTGTGTAGATGACCCAGCTTCGATCCTCGGGGTATTCGATGCTTTCCGCCAGAAGACCATAGACCGCATCGGGTTCGTCATAGGCGCGCGCCAGAAGCGTATCATAGATCCGCGTGATGCCCTGGGCGGGCTCGCCCGTCAGAATGAAGTAGTTCAGGCTGTCAAAGGTGTTGGCGTTGGCAGTCCCGCGATAGCTGATTGTGCCGCCTTTGGGTGCGTCAGGGTTTACATAGTCAAAATGGGTGAAGTCGGGTGCGTATTTGAGCTCTCCAAAAGCGGAGATGCCATGGCTGGTGATCGTCGTCTCGTGCCCGTCCGCCCAAAGTGGCGCGGCGGTCAGGGTCAGGGCCAGTGCGGCGGTCAGGTGGCGCATGCGTCAAATCTCTCCCGAAGTGGCGTTTCGCAGAACTGTAGCGCGATCCTAGCGCGTTGACAGCGCACAAGCATTTGACAGTTTCGGGAGCAGCGGTCATTTCAGACCCAACGCCCAAGGGAGACGCACATGGCCTATCATCCAAGCGACACGCGATATGATGCGATGGTCTATCGCAGGTGTGGTCGGTCTGGGCTGAAGCTCCCCGCGATCAGCTTTGGGCTGTGGCACAATTTCGGCCACGACACCCCACACCAGACGAAGCGCGCGATGTGTCAGGCGGCCTTTGATGCGGGCATCACGCATTTCGACTTGGCCAACAATTACGGGCCCCCTTACGGCAGCGCGGAAGAGGCGTTTGGGGATATCCTGAAATGCGATTTCCAAGGGTTCCGGGATGAGCTGATCATCTCGTCCAAGGCGGGCTATGACATGTGGCCGGGGCCTTATGGGGAATGGGGCAGCCGCAAATATCTGATTGCGTCCTGTGATCAGTCGCTCAAGCGCATGGGGCTCGACTATGTCGACATCTTTTATTCCCACCGCTTCGACCCCGACACACCATTGGAAGAAACCATGGGTGCGCTGGATCACATCGTGCGCTCGGGTCGGGCACTTTATGTCGGGATTTCCTCTTACAATTCCC
>JABSSC010000131.1 GCA_013214635.1 Paracoccaceae bacterium
AAGAAGGTTCGATACCCCAACCGCCGTTGCGACGCCTACGAACCCAAGCGCCACGCCAATTCCGCGTTGCAGCGTCAACCGCTCATCCCGGAACACGAGTGCCGCAATCAAAACTCCCCAAATTGCCGTGGCCGCATTCAGGATCGAGGTCAGGCCGGTTTCGATGAAGAGCTGCCCCCACGCCATGAGCGAAAAGGGAAGGACATTGTTGAGAATACCCATGATGGCAAACGACGCCCAGATGCGCGATGAATGAGGCACCGGTGTTCCGCGCCACCAGACGGTGCACCACAATGCGAGTGCCGCCCAGAAAACGCGATGTGCAACTGATGTGACAAAGGGCAACTCGTCCAGCGCAATCCGGATGGCCAGAAACGAGCCGCCCCAAATCAACGACAGCAGGACCAGTTCGGCCCAGACTCGGTTTGAAATCGTGGTCATAGCCAGATCGTGCTACCCGTCCGGGATGGCGTAGGCGACCCGAAACTTGCTCCTTCACACACGAAAAAGCCCCGCCAATGGCGGGGCAATCTCGAGACCGTGTGTCTTATTCAGGATCAGAAACGATAGCCGATCCGCAGGCCCGCGCCGATGGCGTAGTTGCCGCTGAACTGCGACGCCTGTGCACCCATCAGAGATGTCTGCGCATCGCCAATGTCGACATAGGACAGGCCGGCCGAAATCTCGGTGCTGTCGTTGACGCTATACTGAGCGGCAAGAACAACGCCAAGGCTACCGTCGGTCGGGCCGAGGTTCGAGGCGAAACCGCCATTTGCGGCTTCGTAGTTAACCCGGCCAGAGATGGCGAGCTTGTCGTTGATGCGACGACCCAAACCGATGGTATAGGTGATCGTGTCATCGTCATAGGACACAAGCGATCCACCGCTGGTTAGCACACCGTAGTGTGCAGGCGAGATGTCAAAGTCTGACCAGTTCACCCAACGTGCTGCCGCGAAAAGCAGTGTCTTTTCGTTCAGGCCCGTCTGGAAGTCGAGGTTGACCGATTGCGGGGTGTTGACGGTGGTCGTCGAGTTGAGCGTCGTGCCCATCGTCAGCAGCGAGGTCTCATCGGTCGAGATGTTGTGCTCGACCTTCGAGTTATAGGTCAGTGCAAGACGCAGCGCGATCTCGGGGATTTCGTAAGCTGCACCGACAAGGTAACCAAATCCACCATCAGCCGAACCGTTCGCTGTGTAGTTTGCAACGAATGGGATCGAAGCTTCGGCGCCAAGCGTCTGGTAACGCAGACCGGCATAAACGCTGAAACGGTCGCTCGTGTCGTACTTGAGTACACCGGTCAGCGCGTTCGAACGCAATTCAGCGGTCGAGCCTTGCGCGAAGTAGTTGGTGCCAGCGGGATAGGCGACATCAGCGCCGAAAGGCTGGTCGTAAATCAACGCGAACGACAACTGTTCGTTGATGTCTTGCTTATAGGCAGCGCCAAACTGCCAATAGCTCGGTGCCATGTCGCCGGACGCAAATCCACCGAGCGCCGGAACAGCGTTACCCGATACAGTCGGGTTCACGTTGCCAAAGCTGAATTCTACGTAGCGGCCTTCCTCGAAGAGGATGCCGACCACTTGGTTGGTACGTTCGATCCCCCCGGCTGAGGCGGTGGTGGCCACGGTGGCCAGTGCTGCCGCAGCAGTCATTGTCTTTCTTATCATTTTATAAGTTTCCCCAAAACGGTCACTAGTCGTGCATTGAGACCTAAAAAGAGGCAAACCAATCAGTCAATTTGTGACGTTACGTCGAACCTTTACGTAAACGTCACTGTAACTGTTTTGTAACGCCGCGCCGCTCGTTCCAGATGTTGAGGTAGTTCGCACCAAAGATCACGGCGGCCCCGACCAGAACAAAAACATCTATCGATTCGCCGTACCAGACCGCTCCGATGACGGCGATGACGGGCAGCCGGGCAAAATCCAAGGGCGCAACGATCGCTGCCGGCGCCACCGACAACGCGCTTGTTACGCACAAATGCGCAACCACTCCCGCAATGCCGATCAACACGAGCCATGGGACGGATTGCGCGGAGGGAAGGGCAATGTCACCGTCATAGCCCGCCATCACGATTCCAAAACCCGATTGCATCACGGTTAGCCAAAATAGAATGCACAGCGTCCTTTCCGTCCGCGTGAGAAGCTTTGTAAACAGGATCGATCCTGCGAACCCGATGGCGGAGGCCGCGGCCGCAAGAACTCCGGGACTGAGCGGCGTCGCGCCAGGTCGCGCGACGATAAGAATGCCGATGAAACCCAGCAGGGCTGCCAAAGCCCGCGTGCGCGTCAGTTTTTCGCGCAAGATCAGCGGCGCAAGGAGCGTGACCCAAATCGGAGATGTGAACTCAAGCGCAAAAACCTGGGCCAGCGGGATCAACGTCAGTGACCAAAACCACAAATTCTGCCCGGTGTAGTGAAAAAGATTTCGAACCGCATGGATGTGGAGCGAGCGGGTCGTGACCTCATCCCAACGGCCAAACGCTGTGGCGAAGCTCACGATGATTACGACACCAATGAAGGAACGGTACATCATGATCTCGAACGTATCGAGTTCGAACGAGATCGCGCGGCCTGCAATGGCCATCGAGGAAAAGGCGACGATCGCCCCGCTCATCCAAAGCGCGGCCAAGCCTGGGCGCGACCCTGTCAAGGCTCTGCCCGCTTGCAGCAACCCGCGAATGGCGTGAAACCGGCGGAGGTATCGATGCCAAGTTCGATGCGAATTGGCAGATCAATCCCCACAACCCGACAGGCGCGTTCCTCGATATAGACGGGAATGTCGCCGCCGGCGGTTTTGAGCCGCGTACCAAATCCGCCCGAGATCGCCAAGGGCAGGGCAGGGTCCAGATCGAAATCCCCGTCACCAAGATAGTCAAAGGTTGTCGTGTCGCCTTCGACAACCATCAAGAACCCGGGCGCGATCCCCATGCACAATAGCGCTTCGGCCTGTGCAGAGCCGGTCTGCGCGATGATTAGGGTCGCAAAGACTGCTGCGCGCGTGCTCATTGCAGATACGGTAACAGGGTCTCAGGGGCCACACCGATCGCAGTGAGTCCCGTATACGCGCCCCCGCGAATGATGTTGACGGGCCACTTGATGCCTTCCATCCAAAGGCCGTTCAGCACGGGTGCGGTATCGTCATCCTCTGCCGGGACAAACGTGATGTCGTTCAAACCTGCCCATTGCAAGCTGACCCACGATCTCAGCCCATGATAGCGATGGGTCACGAAAACCAGTGGCGCGCTGCTCTGTTCGCCAAGAATGTCCTTGGAATAAAGCGCATTGTGCAGTGTTGAACCGGATTGACCCTCTGCGCGCAAAAACTCTTCCGGAACGCCTGCGTTGCGGGCAGCGTCGGCCATCAATTCGCCCTTGATCGGGTGGCCTTTCTCGATATCGCCGCCGCCCGACATAATCAGAAGCGGCGGAGGTTGTCCCTCCGTGGCAAGCGCGCGCCATATCTCAATCCCGCGTTCTGTACGTGCGGTGGTTTGCGCATCCATTTCTCCAGCTGGCGTCGAGCCTGCGGATAGCACAATCACGGCGGCGGCTTGCGGCAGGTCAGGCGTCTGGTACCGCCACGCAAAAAACGCACTTCCCGCAAGCGTTAGTCCGTAGACCGCAATGGCCAAAGCAAGAAGGCGGCGTATCATGGGGTCTTGGATCTCATGCCGTCGGGAGTCTGGATCATTCCCACTCGATCGTACCGGGAGGCTTGGACGTAATGTCATACGTCACGCGGTTGATACCTGGAACTTCGTTGATGATCCGTGTTGCGGTTTCACCAAGAAACTCGTGGCTGAAGGGATAGTAATCGGCCGTCATGCCATCAACACTGGTGACCGCACGCAATGCACAGGCATAGTCATAAGTGCGTCCATCCCCCATCACGCCAACCGTACGCACCGGCAGGATCGCCACAAAAGCCTGCCAGATCTCGTCATAAAGACCGTGCTTCCGGATCTGGTCGATATAGACGGCATCCGCCAGACGGAGAATATCCAGCTTAGCTCGTGTGATCTCGCCCGGGCAGCGGATGGCCAGACCGGGGCCGGGGAAGGGGTGCCGCCCGATAAAACTTTGGGGAAGACCCAGTTCGCGCCCGAGCGCGCGAACCTCATCCTTGAACAACTCGCGCAGGGGCTCAACGAGCTTAAGCCCCATCTTTTCGGGCAGGCCGCCGACATTATGGTGCGATTTGATCGTTACAGACGGCCCGCCTGAGAATGATACGCTCTCGATCACATCAGGATACAGCGTGCCTTGGGCCAGATACTCGGCCCCGTCGATCTGGTTCGCATATTTCTGAAACACATCGATGAACAGCTTGCCGATGGTTTTGCGCTTTGTCTCAGGGTCGGACTGTCCCTCTAGCGCCCCAAGAAAAAGCTCGCTCTCATCGGCGTGGATCAGCGGGATGTTATAGTTGTCGCGGAACATGCCAACGACTTCTTCTGCTTCGCCTTGGCGCAAGAGGCCGTGATCGACGAAAACACAGGTAAGCTGGTCACCAATAGCTTCGTGGATCAAAACCGCCGCCACCGAACTGTCGACACCGCCGGACAGGCCGCAGATCACCTTCTTGTCGCCAACCTGAGCGCGGATTTTGGCAATCGCCTCTTCGCGATAGGCACCCATGGTCCAATCGCCGGAAAAGCCAGCCATACGCACGAAGTTTTCATAGAGCTTGGCGCCCTTGGGCGTGTGGTGCACTTCGGGATGGAACTGCACGGCGTAGAACCGCCGCCCGGTATCTGCGGTGATCGCATAAGGCGCGTTGGGCGAAGTGCCAAATACTTCGAACCCGGGTGCAAGTGCGGCGACATGGTCGCCATGGCTCATCCAGACCTGTTCGTCGCCGTCAGCGAACCAGCCCTCCAACAACTCCAGCGATCCCTCGGGTGTCACATAGGCACGCCCGAATTCCGCCGTGCCGCCCCCGCCTGAGATCTTGCCGCCTTCGACGCGACCACCCAGTTCCTGCATCATCACCTGCTGGCCATAGCAAATGCCAAGGATCGGGACGCCGCGATTGAAAACGCTTGCAGGTGGGCGTGGAGAGCCGTCGCGCACAACGCTGTCTGGTCCGCCCGAAAATATGACCGCCTTCGGGTCAAATGCCTCAAGAAAGGCATCTGTCACCGCTTGATAGGGATGGATCTCGCAATAGACGTTCAATTCGCGCAGGCGCCGCGCGATAAGCTGCGTGACCTGGCTGCCGAAGTCGATGATCAGAAGACGCTCGTGGCGCTGTGCTTTACTCATGGGGGACGGAGTAATTGGCGGACCTCCGACACGCAAGGGGTCAGAGGTACTCAATCAATCCGTCTGGCAACAACCGATCTGCGCCAGTTCGGAAAGCCTCGGTTTCGCGCCATTCGGCACGGGACCGAAAAGACTGATCTTCAAGGATAAAGCTGTCCGCATCTGCCTGACCTGTGTTTTGGAAGTCGGCGCGATAAACAAAGACGATCTCATGCCCGTCCTTCCCACCGTGGGAGTAATGATTTTCCATCACGCCGATGCGCTGGGCTTGTGTGATCGTTGCGCCCAGTTCCTCGGTCATTTCTCGTCGCAGCGCGCTTTCCGCAGTTTCCCCAAAATCAATGCCGCCACCCAATGGGCGCCAGCCCTTCACGGAGCCATCGTCATTCGTGACCGCCGCGACAAGCACGCGCGTGTCTTGGTAAAACAGCCCGATCACGATGGGGCGCATGAATTGGCGAGGGCGCCAATGGTGGGTCAAGGGATCGCTCGGCATGCGGAAAGCCTAAGCCAGCGGGTGCGCGAGGTACATATCGCGGCGCGCCATGTCGCTTTTTCCACCCATGCGCCGCTTCCAGTGCGCTGGGCGGCGGGCCTGAGCGTTAGAACGGCGCAACCAGCCCAAGAGGTGTTCCATGAGCGAAACAACAGCACGGCGTAGGTCCCGCGGCGGCGGTGGTGCCGCCCGACGCGCAGAGCGCACGGCCGTCCGCATCGAAGCGGCCCGGTTTATCGAGCGAAACATTCCAAACTTCGAAATCCTCAACGAAGAAGCGCTTGAGATCATCGAAGCCAATGCCGAAACCGTGCTGGAAGAGATCGGTGTCAACTTTGTCGATAACCCTGCCGCGCTCGATCGCTGGCGCGAGGCCGGCGCGGATATCGAAGGGGAACGTGTTCGCATTCCTCGTGGGCTTGCGCGGCAACTTTGCCAAACGGCACCAGCGTCATTCACCCAACACGCACGCAACCCGGAGCGGTCGGTTGAGATAGGCGGCAAAAGCCTCGTCCTCGCACCGGTATACGGACCACCCTTTGTACGCGATCTCGAAGGCGGGCGGCGCTATGCGACGATGGAGGATTTCCGCAATTTCGTGAAGCTCGGGTACATGTCCAAATGGCTGCACCATTCCGGGGGAACGGTTTGCGAGCCAACAGATGTCGCCGTGAACAAACGTCACCTCGATATGCTTCACGCGCATATGACGCTGAGCGACAAACCATTCATGGGCTCCGTGACCGAGCCTGAGCGTGCTGCCGACAGCGTCGAGATGGCCAAAA
The DNA here is from genome assembly GCA_013214635.1 of Paracoccaceae bacterium. Lineage (GTDB taxonomy): Bacteria > Pseudomonadota > Alphaproteobacteria > Rhodobacterales > Rhodobacteraceae > JABSSC01. The sequence continues at coordinate 6,549 of JABSSC010000131.1, forward strand.
TTCTGTTTGGCGCGGATTTCGTCGACCAGAACACGGTCATGACGTCGCTTATCAACATCAACTCGCCCCTGACGTTTGACAGCGTCATGATGGGCGCGCTTGAGGAATATGCCTCGTCCGGTCAGGCGTGCATCGTCTCGCCCTTTATCGTTGGCGGTGCGATGGCCCCGGTCAGCGTTGCCGGGACATTGACGCAAGTGTTGGCCGAAGTTCTGGCCGGCGTGGCCTATTCCCAGCTGATCCGACCGGGTGCACCCGTAATCTTCGGTGCCTTCGTAACCTCGATCGATATGAATTCCGGTGCGCCCACGTTTGGCACGCCTGAGGCCGCGCAGATCACTTTGGGCGCTGGGCAATTGGCGCGACGGCTTGGGTTGCCGTACCGCTCGGCAGGGTCGTTCTGCGGATCAAAGCTTCCCGATGCGCAAGCGGCCTACGAGACGGCAAATTCGCTCAATATCGGTCTGTTGGCAGGCGTGAACTTCATGCTGCATTCCTGTGGCTGGCTCGAAGGCGGATTGGTCAGCAGCTATGAAAAGTTTGTCATGGATGCTGATCAACTTGGTATCCTGCACAAGATGGCCGAAGGCGTTGATATGAGCACGAATGGTCAGGCCATGGGTGCGATTGAAGAGGTAGGGCCGGGTGGGCATTATCTTGGCTGCGCTCATACACAGGCCAATTTTCAAACCGCGTTCTGGCGCAGTAGCGTCTTGGACTATAAGCCGTTTGAAACATGGGCCGATGAAGGTGCCCGCGACACCAGCGTTCTGGCCTCGGAAAAGGTCAAAAAGCTTCTTGGTGATTATCAGGCGCCGTCACTGGACCTCGGTATTGCCGAGGCCCTTTCGGAATACGTGGCAAAAAAGAAAGCTGCCGTGCCGGACGCCTTTACCTAGGTCTTGGCGTTGCGTGGCAGAAGCCGCGCTTCGGCCATGATGGCGACGAGAAGCTCGATATGGCGCTCAAAGCTATATTTTGCGCCAGCACCTTGGCGCGCATCCTCAAGCTGAGCTTCTTGATCGACGAGCCGTTCGAGAACGACTTCGCTTCCAGGAATTGAGTCGGTGCGCAGCAACCTGCGCAACATGGCAGATCTGTTGTAGGTCTCGACACCATGGCGCGCGGCGCGGATCAAAAGCTTTGGTCGGCGCAGCGCCGTTAAAACGTGTTCAATATTCGACATATCCACAAGCCCCTTTGTGATATCCACTCAGGAATACACAACCTAAAGAGGAGTTGCGCGAATTGACGAGAGTCCGTTCGCAAGGTTTTTCATGGGTTTACGGGATTGCGCGAATGTTAGAAACGCTGATGTGTTAATTCTCTGGTAACGAATACAACTTTAGGTAGTTTATGCCCAGAGATATCCACAACACGGAGGGCAAATTGGATTGCGATGGGATGTGTCATGATGAGACGACGTGTTGGCCAGATTGGGTGCCCAAGGCCGCGCGCAACTATGTCCTGCACACCGAAGGGCAGGATCCCATCCGGGCCTTGGCGCGCGCGTCTGGGGCGCATGCGTCCACGATCCTCCGACAAATCCGCCGCATCGAAGCTTTGCGGGATGATCCGCTCTGTGATGCGGGCGTTCAGCGTCTTGCCCGGACCGTGGCTGCGGGCCTTGGAACTCACTCTGTTGCAGAAGGGATGACTTTGATGACCACCACGCAGGCCGAAGTGTTGCCATCGGATCTGGACATCGAACGCGAAGGGCGTCGCGTGCTGCGCCGTTTGAACGAGGCGGGGGCCTGTCTGGCCATAGCCAAGGACATGGACCGGGCGGTGATCGTGAAAGATGCCACGGACGGCCAGGCTATAAGGACGGCGGTGGTGGAGCGTCCGATTGCGGAGGCAATGGCGCTGCGGGATTGGATCAAGGGCGAGGCGAAGGGGCGGATACACCGGTACCACATAACTGCGCAGGGCCGAGCGGCGTTGCGGCGGATGATTGCCGCCGATGAGCAGGCGCGTGGTATGGCGGAGGCAGCAACGCCTTTTGCCGGGCAACACCAGAGCATGGCGGATAGGGACGTCGGCATAGGCTCGACGCGCGAAAAGCTGCGGTACAACATGGCGGAAAGCCCGCTGACCCTGTTGGCGCGCCGTACGGATAAGCGTGGAAAGTCATTTCTGTCGGACGAACTTGTCGCGGCGGGGGAGCGGTTGCGCGAGGATTTCGAACTGGCCCAGATGGGACCGCGCGTTACACAGAACTGGGACAAGTTTCTGGTTGGGGGCGGTGGTGCGCCGGGGCAGGGCGATGGTCGCATTGCCGAAGGCCCAAGCGCCGCGCGGGAACGCGTTGCTGCAGCGCTGGAAGAGCTTGGTCCGGGATTGGGCGATGTCGTTCTGCGCTGTTGTTGCTTTCTGGAGGGCATGGAAGCGACGGAAAAGCATATGGGCTGGTCTGCACGGTCAGGGAAGATCGTCCTGCGCATCGCGCTTCAACGCCTGCGCCGGTTCTATGACAGTCAGGGAAGCTGGTCGCAGTTGATCGGATGACACGTCGCTGATCCTTTGGGTCTCCAGCATTCTGTTGACGATGCGCTGACAGAGAAAAAGACCGAAGGCGGGGTGCTGATAGTAGAGGCGTCCGAACGCTGCTTCGTCGATCCAAAGGATCTCACACGCACCAATGCAGCGCGCCGTCAGGGTTCGTCACGGGCGTTGCTGAAAAACGCGATTTCACCCAAAAGCTCACCTGACCCGACCGTGACGTCGATCTCCTCCAACAGCACCGCGCCGTTGGCGATGAAGTACAGATAGTCAGGCGGATCACCTTTGCGGAACAGAATTTCGCCGCCCTTAAGATTGCGCCGCTTCATCAACGGTTTGAGCCAATCCATCTCAAGCTCCCCGGCGCGTGCGCGCCGAAGTCTCCGCGATTGGACGAGTAACTCGGTCAGGCGAAAGAGATTAAACGGAAGCAATACGACGTGCAGCAAAGCCACCGGCGTGAGTCCTTGGGTAACGCCGTAGATGATGAAGGCCACATTGGCCGCTATGGCCGAAAGGCGCAGCGGTAGCATGGTGCGCATCGAAAATGCGCTAATCGTAAAGGCCGCAGCAACCCAGCCTGCAATTTCTCCCAGCATCAAATGCGCCCCGGGACAGTAAATGAAGATATTTC
>JABSSC010000132.1 GCA_013214635.1 Paracoccaceae bacterium
TTAACCGCGCCAAAGCCTCAACAATCAGCCTCGCTCCCATTTCGGCCAATCGATCATGCAGATCGGCAGTTGTCTCTTCGGCGCCAATCTCAGTCCTGTCTTCAAGATAGACCGGGCCAGTATCCAAACCGGCCTCCATCTGCATGATCCCGACACCTGTCTCTGCATCCCCGCTCAGGATCGCGCGGTGAATGGGCGCGGCACCGCGCCATCGCGGCAACAGCGAGGCGTGAATGTTCAAACACCCGCGGGCCGGTGCATCCAAAATGGCCTGAGGCAGGATCAAACCATAGGCCACGACCACCGCAATCTCTGCGTTGAGGCCTGAAAGCTCCTGTGCGGCATGTTCTGATTTCAGGCTCTTTGGTGTCCGGACGGTCAGCCCCTGCGCCTCAGCGAATGCGTGGACGGGCGTGGGACGATCCTTCTTGCCACGCCCCGCTGGCCGGGGGGGCTGGCTGTAGACGCATGCGATCTCATGCCCTGCCTGCAGCAACGCCGCCAATGCGGGTACCGAAAACTCGGGCGATCCCATGAAAACGATCCTCATCGCGCCTTCGCCACCTTCTTGAGAATCATGTCGCGCTTGGTGCGGCTGAGCCGATGGACATAAAGCTTGCCATCCAGATGGTCGATCTGGTGCTGAACGCTGGTCGACCAGAGCCCCTTGAACTCTTTGCGCACATAGATCCCGGCGTGATCCATATAGCGAACATCGACCCTGGCCGGGCGTATGAGCTTGGCCGACACACCAGGGAGGTTCGGGCTCCCCTCGATATGCTCACGCATCTCGTTTGAGGATTGAATGATCTCGGGATTGGCCATCAGCACAGCCTGCCCGCGTTCGTGCGAGGCATCCACAACAGCCAAACGCATCATGATCCCAAACTGAGTTGCCGCCATTCCGACACCGGGCATGGCTTCCATTGTGTCGACCATATCCCGCCAGATCTCGCGGATCTCGTCGGTAATGCCGTCGATCGGATCGGCCGGCGTGACAAGACGCTTGTCCGGCCACAAAATCACATTGCGCAAGCTCACGCGCGCGCCCGCTCGCGTTTCAGCTTTTGCATCTTACGCGTGATCAACTGACGTTTGAGCGGTTTGAGATAGTCGATAAAGAGCTTGCCATCGAGGTGGTCGATCTCGTGTTGGACGCAGGTGGCCCAAAGGCCGGTAAAATGCTCGGTCTGTTCTTTGCCGTCCAAATCCGTCCACGTAACGGTCACCTCAGAGGGGCGTTCCACATCTGCGTACTGCTCGGGGATCGACAGGCAACCCTCTTCATAAGTGTTCATGTCTTCCGATGTCTCGGTGACGACCGGGTTCAGCAAAACCATGGGGCGCGGCGGGGCCTCGTCGTCTTTGACGCAATCCATGACCAAAATGCGCTTCATCACACCGACCTGTGGTGCCGCAAGGCCGATGCCGGGCGCCTCGTACATGGTGGCAAGCATATCGTCTGCCAATTCACGCAGATCCGGTGTGATCTCATCGATCTCGTCGGCGCGTTTTTTGAGGCGTGGGTCCGGATGAATAAGAATAGGAAGAACTGACATGGCCCCGATTTAGGCCAGAGCGCGCGCCACTGCAATCCGCTCTGGCTGGATCGGAGACGTGCTTCGTGGCATTACCTTGCCATCAGGAGGATGGAGACCCCCATGCGCATACTGCTTTTGCTTTTCTCGCACCTTGCCGTCGGCGGCATAGGGTTCGCCTTGGGCATATATCTTTTACCGATCCTGACGGCTCCGCCCGCCCCTGACGCCGCCGCGCTGGAGGCGGCGCGCGCGGATGCTGCGTTCTCAGCCGAATTCACGCGGGACCTTCGGGGCAGTGATCGGCTCCACTGGGGTGAAGGAACTGTCAGCGTGTCTTCATCCCAAGTGGTGCATGAAGGGCGGCTGGCCCCCGGGCCTGACTATAAGCTTTATCTGACGCCAGAATTTGTCGAACACGAGGATGAGTTCGACCCGATCAAGGATCAGGCTCTGTTGGTGGGAGACGTAAAGTCCTTTGACGGTTTCATTGTCGATGTGCCGCCGGGGACAGATGTCACGGCCTATACCACCGTCGTCGTCTGGTGTGAGAGCTTTGGCGAATTCATCACTTCCGCCGAATACAATTGACCCAGTGTCACGCAGGCACGGGCTTTCCCCTGACGTGCATACAGGGTATGTGGCCGTCTGCACGATAGCTTGAACGATTATGACCGACACACCTCTCTTCACCGTCGTTATCCCGATGAAAAATGAGCAGGACAACATTGCCCTGCTGGCCGATGGGCTTGCCGAGGCCTGTGCGGGCATGTCGTTCGAGGTCATCATGGTCGATGACGGATCGACGGATAACACCGCGGATGTGATCCGTGAAACGGCCAAACGGCACAGATTTTTGCGGATGATCCAGCACCCAGAAAGCGGCGGGCAATCCGCAGGTGTGCATTCGGGTGTGCACGCGGCGCGAGCACCCATCGTCTGCACGATGGACGGCGATGGACAGAACCCGCCGGCCGAAATTCCACGGCTCGTCCAACCTTTGATCGAGGCGGGCGCGCCTCTGGATCTTGGAATCGTGGCGGGGCAGCGCGTGGACCGGCAGGATACCCTTTCAAAACGCTATGCGTCCAAGTTCGCCAATGGCCTGCGAAGCTGGCTGTTGAATGATGGAACCCGCGACACGGGCTGCGGGCTCAAAGCCTTCCGCCGGGACGCGTTTATCGAGCTTCCGTATTTCGATCACATGCACCGCTATCTCCCGGCGCTGTTCAATGCTTATGGCTGGAAGGTCGCGCATATCGATGTGAGCCACGCCGCGCGCAACGCGGGTTCATCCAAGTACACCAACTTTGGCCGTGCGATTGTGGGCGTGTACGACCTGATCGGCGTTGTATGGTTGATCAAACGCCGCAAAAAGACCCGGCCCCTGCCCGAAGAGCAACTTTGATGGACGCGCTTTACGAGTGGCTTCGGGTCGACACGCCGCGTGACTTGATCTGGTTGGCCATTGGCCTGGTGGCGCAGTTGATGTTCTCGGCACGTTTTCTTGTGCAGTGGATTAGCTCAGAGCGCGAAAAGAAGTCCGTTGTGCCCGTATCGTTCTGGTGGCTGTCGCTCTTTGGTGGCGCGATGCTGTTCATCTATGGATTGGAGCGCGGCGAGCCTGTGATCCTGCTTGGGCAGTCCTTTGGCATCATCGTCTATGCCCGAAATCTCTGGCTGATCTATGCCCAGCCTGCGGAGTGAGTATCGCACAGCGCTGATCTTCATCGTGGCCGTCACGTTGTGGCGGCTCGTGCTATTGCCGTTCAACTCCGCCGATATCAGCTTTGACGAAGCGCAGTACTGGCTCTGGGGTCAGAACCTTGACCTTGGGTATTACTCCAAACCGCCGATGATCGCGTGGCTTGGGCGCCTGGTCACGGATCTGGCTGGTTCATCTTCGCAATTCTGGGTGCGCGCTCCGGGTCCGATCCTGCACGGGATCACGGCTGTTTTGGTTATGCTAACGGCGGGGCGGCTTTTCGGACGACGTGCCGCGGCGTGGGTGGGCGCGGCTTATGTGACGCTTCCATTCTATGCGGCGGCCCTGTTTGCATATGTCGGACTCACACGGCAATCGAGCCTTGGCTGGGCAGTGGCACTGGGCGTTTTTACCGGACTGGGTATGTTGTCCAAATACGCGATGACCTATCTGCCGCTGACGATTGCGCTGGCAGCGTTGTTGCTGCCGATGGCGCGGATCGCATGGCGCGATGCATTCATTGCAGTTGCAGCCGGGCTGGTCGCCCTTTCACCCAACATCTACTGGAATATCCAAAATGCGGGTGCCACCGTTCGCCATACCGTCAACGACAATGCAAATTGGGATCAGGCAAGCCTTTCATTGACACGCGGGCTTGAGTTCATCGGCAATCAGTTTGCGGTGTTTGGCCCAATCCTGTTCGGTGCATTTCTGGTATTGGCGATTGGCGCGGTTTTGCGCCGTACGGCCCCTGTGACGACGTGGATGATGCTTTTGTCCGCGCCCGTCGTCATTTTGATGACGGCGCAGGGCATCCAATCCCAAGCACATGCCAACTGGGCGATCACCGCATATGTGGCGGGAACCATCGGTGTGGTGAGCGTTCTGCATTTGCGCGCGCCTCTTTTGAACAAAGTCAGTCTTGGCTTTCACACCGTGATAACCCTCGCATTTCCGGTCTTTCTTATCTTTGTGGCCGATCTCACCGGACCGGAGGGACGCCCGCTGGCCAAGCGCTGGGTCGGTGTGGATGAGATGAGTGAAGCGATCTGGCAAGTGGCACAAGATGAGGGATTGAACGTCATCGTGGCGGGCTATCGCCCGATCTCGGCAGATTTGCATTATACCCTGCGCGATCGCGGAGCGGCGATCTTTACGCCTACACCGCCGGGATATCCCGCCAATTACTATGAACAGGTTTTCGCACTCCCTACCGCGTATTCTGGCGATGCCCTTTTTGTTGGATACAACGCTGCACTGCCCTGCGCCCCGGAAAAAGCCGAACTAATTGCTACCTTGCCCGCAACACCCGGACTTTATCAGGACAAACCCACGCCGCTTTATCGGATCGGGGTGGCCTGCTTCCTCGATGCGCGCCCATAAGGGCTGAGGCGACCCGGTCACATTTTGCATAGCCGCTGCCGCATGCGCCTTTTTCGGTTCCCACGGCGCGGGCTTTGAGCTAGGACGCCCGCGTTTGTGACCAAAGGAGGGCCCGATGGGCTATAGAGTCGTCGTCGCAGGCGCCACGGGGAACGTGGGCCGCGAAATGCTGAACATTCTGGCAGAACGCCAGTTTCCCGTGGATGAGCTTGCCGCGCTTGCATCGCGCAAATCGCTCGGCACCGAATGCAGCTTTGGCGACACCACGGTCAAAACCCAGGATCTCGACACGTTCGATTTCACAGGATGGGATATCGCGCTCTTCGCTATCGGGTCAGAGGCCACTAAGAAATATGCACCCGCTGCTGCGGCAGCAGGCTGTGTGGTGATCGATAACTCATCGCTCTACCGCTATGACCCGGACATTCCACTGATCGTACCGGAGGTTAACCCGGACGATATCGAGCGGTATTCGAACAAAAACATCATCGCCAACCCCAACTGCTCAACCGCACAGATGGTCGTTGCGCTAAAGCCCTTGCATGACCGCGCAACGATCAAGCGGGTCGTCGTGTCGACCTATCAGTCCGTTTCTGGCGCGGGCAAAGACGGTATGGACGAACTGTGGGAGCAGACCAAGGGCATGTACGTGCCGGGTCAGGAGGTCGAGCCCTCAAAGTTCCAAAAGCAGATCGCGTTTAACGTCATTCCGCAGATCGACGTCTTTATGGAAGACGGTTCCACCAAAGAAGAGTGGAAGATGGTGGCCGAGACGAAAAAGATCGTGGATCCGGCGATCAAGGTTACCGCAACCTGTGTTCGCGTGCCGGTGTTCGTTGGTCACTCCGAGGCGGTGAATATCGAATTTGAGGATTTCCTGGACGAGGATGAAGCGCGCGAGATCCTGCGCACGGCACCCGGCATTCTGGTCGTCGATAAGCGCGAAGACGGTGGATACGTCACCCCGGTCGAAAGCGCAGGAGACTTTGCCACGTTCATCAGCCGTATCCGGCAAGATGCCACGATCGAAAACGGTCTGAACCTGTGGTGTGTGTCGGACAACCTGCGCAAAGGGGCAGCTCTCAATGCCGTTCAGATCGCGGAGCTGCTCGGGAACCGGGTACTCAAAAAAGGCTAATCGCGCAATTTGCGCGTGCGCTACGGGCCGCCCTTGAGGCGGCCCGTTTTCGTTCCGGGCTTCAGTTAAGTTCTTCTGAATATCCACATTCTTAAAATTTGATTCGAGAATCGGCCTGTTGGTCCCATTGGTTGTATGGCGGAATCACGCCAATTCCGTCTGAAACGATCAAAACGCCTTCGAATGACTGTTTCCGGATTAGGGCGAAAGCAAGGCGTTTAAGGCAGGATTGTGCCCGATCTGAGGTACGACCGGGGAAAGCGCGCGTCAAAAAAGCGGAAAAACACAAAATTGACACATTTCGGCACGATTTGCGCCCAAGTCCGTCACAAGTTTTCCTTTCAAGGAGCGAACGACACCGCCCCGATCGAAAGGAAAACACAAATGATCAAGAGCCTTGACAGACGCGATGCACACCGCCCTGCGGTTGTATTTGCCCTGCTTGGCGAGGCGTCGATCGAACCCCCGTACAAAAGTATTGAGTGCGAAAGTCTAAACCGAATGCTCCCCCGCAATTCAGGTCATTCTGCCGGTCTGATGCGCAAAGGAGCAGGCCTTGGCAACACCGAAACACACACTGGCCCAGGCCGTTTCGCAAACCTCAATCAGGGGATGTCACCCATGAAAAGCAATGTACTGCCATTTACGCCACGCAACACAGTCTCGGAGGTCGCTGCGACCAAACCCGCGACTGACAACGTGGTTCAGTTGTCCCAGTTCAAGCAGCAGGCGCGCGTGCGTCGTGTTGCAACCGGCGTGTTCTTCGTAACGCCCGGTTCGTTCGGATCAGACGGCGCAACAGCCGCCTGACCCACCCCTCGTGCTGGCGGGTCCGCGTGTTGGACCCGCCAATCCAGAAACCAAAAAAGTGACGAGTGTTCTTCAGCGTATCCACCCCCGCCTAAGGAGAACCAAAATGACTGCTGCTACTGAAAACCTTCTCGCAAAAGCTCGTGCCCGCCGTGTTGCCGCTCTGGCCTCGTTGGAAAACCGCGAAGACAACCTTTTTGCGATTGCTGACTACCGTCTGCAAAACCGCGCGGAACAGCGCAAGCCCATGCCTCTTTTCGTATCCACCCGCTCGGCAGAGGTGGTGCGCGAGGTGATCGGCGCCGACGTCAAAGTCGCCGCCTGAGCTCTCACAAACGACTGTTGCGTTCGCGCCGGACGCACACCGGGGAAATAACAAGAAACACCCACGGGCCGTGCGCGAACCGGTCGTTAAGAACACGGGCCAACCCACCTGGCCCGTGTTCTGCGTCAAAACCTTTCGGCGCGCAGAACCTCAGCATCGGTGATCGACACGACGCCAATGTGGCGTTCAACCACCGCAAAGGCCGCCTCCAGCATTGCATCGAGGCGCTCTGGCTTAATCAGGCACACGACCGCCACCATGCCTCCCGCCGGACTGATCTGACCGGCGCGGCTCCATTGCCCGGACCGACCTGAGCCACCCCGCACCGGCAAAACCGTAAACCCGGTTACGCCCGCTTCGACCAGGGCCTCTGTCAGGCGGCGCTCCATCGGGGCTTCGATCATGATTTCAACGCGCTTGGCTTGGTGTGTTTGCATGGCTCAGCCCCCCACGACGGCAGTTGCAACGGCGATATAAATCGGGATGCCAATCGTCAGATTGAACGGAAATGTAATCCACAAAGAGAGCGTCAGATAAACCGACGGGTTCGCTTCAGGAAGTGCGACACGCATCGCTGCAGGAACTGCGATATAAGATGCCGAGGCCGCCAACGCCATCAACAGCGCGACGCCCCCAGCGCTCAGTCCCAAAAGCAACCCAGTCCCCAGCCCGAGCGCAGCACCGATCAACGGCATGGTTGCGCCAAACAGCACCGAGCCGGCCCCCAAGGTACCCAAACTGTTCTTGAGCCCGCGTCCGGCGATCAACCCCATATCCAGCAAAAACAGGCACAAGACACCTTGGAACGGCGACACAATGAATGGCGCGATATCGGCCAAACCATCTTCGCCGGTGATCACACCAATGGCAAAGGAGCCCACCAAAAGCACGATCGACCCGTTGAACAGAATCTCGCGCCAAAGATCCGAGTCCATTTTGGCCCCATCCCCCCGGCGGCTGATCAACCAAAGTGCCGATAGTATCGCTGGTGCCTCCATCGCGGCGGCCACCGCGACCATGTAACCTTCGGAGGATATCCCCCTGTCGGCGAGCACTGAGGTCGCAGCGACAAAGGTAACGATCGAAATCGAGCCATAGTGGCCTGCAACCGCGGCGGCGTCGACGACGCTCAATCGCGTGACCGCCCGCACATAGGCGAACGCGATAATTGGCAGTGCAAAGGACAACACAACCCCCGCAACCAGCGAGGCCACAAGCGTCGCATCCACGCCATGCGCCGCCACGCCGGCGCCGCCCTTAAATCCAATTGCGAAGAGCAAATAGATCGACATGCCTTTGGCAACGGCTTCGGGTATGGACAAATCGGACCGCGCCAGCGCCGCAAGAAGCCCAAGCACAAAAGACAGGATGATTGGTTAGACAAGGTTGGCCGCAGCGAGCGACAGGATTTCGGTCATCGTTCTTTGTGAACCCCGTTTACTGACCTGCGACATAGCACCCGCAAGGCCCGATTAAACCAAAAAGCACCCATTTGTCCAAAGCGCTGGAGTTGAGCCACGCGAGGCCCAGTGTTTCGCTCAAATCCAACGCATTTTCTTGTTCATGCTCAACGGTTTATTTGCCGGGCTCTGTCATTCGGAGCTTGGTGAGAAATTATTGGGTGTGTGATCATGGGGACCGTGACACGCTTGTTCGTCGTGGATGACGTCGAACTTGATGAAAGGCGCATGCAACTTTTGGTGCGCGAGAAGGGTATGCGCGTGGCCGAGTCCATCGTCTCGCGCGCGATGGAAGAAATTGCGACGCGGCTCACGCATTTGGAGACGCTTTTTGCAGCGGGCGATTTTGGCGAGGTTGAAAAAGCCGCGCGGGCTCTTGCGGCGATTGCTGCCGAAACCGGATTGGTCTCGGTCAGCCGGTCGGCCTATGACCTTGCCGGGCTCGTCCGCGCCTATGACAGCGCCGCAACCGCCGCTGTGCTAAGTCGTTTGATCCGCGTTGGCGAAATGTCCCTCGTCATGGCTTGGGATACGCATGACGCACAAATTTGATATGCGGCTTGCGGCTTGGCTGTGCTGGCGTAGTCTGGCGCAATGACCAACACGACTTTCACGCCCGCACCTGACGACAGCCTACGCCTTTTCCTCGTGTCACAATCACAATTTGATGCGTGGAAACAAGGGCTTGATGAAACAGCGAGCCATTGGATCGCTGAGCACGGGTTCAAAGGACAGGCGGGCCGGACAGTGCTGGTACCTGACGCGTCCGGACGTCCCTGCTTTGCGGCAGTTGGTATGGGGACCGATACCGACCAGCGCCGCTCGCGCTTCCGTCTGGGTGGCGCACGCGCAACCTTGCCCAAACGGCACTTTCACCTCGGTCCCCTGTTTGCGGATGTTGATCTTTCGAACGAAGCTTTGGGGTGGCTTCTTGCCGGCTACAAATACACCACCTACGCTGGCGGAGCGGCACCCGATTTGGCGCATTTGTCCTGCCCCGATGGCGTCGACTGTGCGCGTTTGGAAAAGATCGCGCACGGTGAGTGTCTGACCCGCGACCTGATCAACACCCCCGCCAACGACATGGGTCCGCCCGAGCTAGAGGCGGCTGCCCTTCAATTGGCCGAACGTTTTGGCGCAAAAATCATGGCTGGCGACGTCACGCGTGTCACGCTCGACTCCTCTCCCTTCACCGTGCATCTGGGAAAGGAGGCGCTTGAAACGAAGGCGCTGATCA
>JABSSC010000133.1 GCA_013214635.1 Paracoccaceae bacterium
GGCGTTCGGAGACCGATTTCGGACGAAGCCCCAGTCTTCGAAAGTCGGATGGCCTCGCTAAACCCATTTGAAACAGAAAGAAAAAAGGCCCCGTCAGGGACCTCAGCGAGGGTTCGTGAGTGGTTTGTGGCGGAGAGACAGGGATTCGAACCCTGGAGACGGTTTCCCGCCTACACGCGTTCCAGGCGTGCGCCTTCGACCACTCGGCCACCTCTCCGGTTCGCGCTGTCTAGCCCGAGCCTTGCCCCGCGCGCAAGAGGGGAAACTGCACTGTCACGGGTCGAGATGCAGATATACCCGGCGGTTGAGTGCGCCCTTCTTTTCGATCTTGCCCAGGCGGATTTTTCCAATCTCGCCCGTCCGCGCCACATGCGTTCCCCCGCAGGGTTGAAGGTCAATCTGATCTGCGCCTTCGCCAATCCGCACGAGCCTTACCCGACCCGCTCCCATCGGGGGGGCGACGGACATGGTTTTCACCAGACCAGGGTTCGCCGCCAGCTCTTCATCCGTGATCCAATCCTCAGCCACGGGCAGGTCCCGCGCGATCAACGCGTTAAGCGCATCCTGGAGGGCCAGCTTGTCCTCAGGCGGCGTCTCCATATTGAAGTCGAGCCGCCCCTTCTCAGCGCCAATCGACCCTCCACTTACCGGCAAGGGGATGACCACCGACAACAGGTGTAGCGCGGTATGGACCCGCATGTGCCCGTAGCGGCGTTCCCAATCGATTCTTTGCTGAACGGCTGTGCCCGGCGCAGGGCGATCGCTTTCCGCATCGGGCACCAGCACCACCTGAGTGCCCTGCCCCTTGACCGTTGTTGCAATCGTTGCCTCGCCGCCGTCCCAACGGATCAAACCGGCGTCTCCCGGCTGCCCGCCGCTTGTCGGATAGAAAAGCGACCGATCCAGGACAAGGTTCCCATCTTCCGTCACTTGCACGACGCGCCCCTCAGCATCTCGCTGATATGCGTCATTTCGAAACAAAAGATCTGTCATCGTCCGTCTCCATCGCCATCAGCGCCGTCAAAATCTTCACTCATGGGGGGCATAGCATCGCCCGTCCCTACCGTGGGCGCGGTAAAGGTCTCTGTCATCTGCGCACCTTTTACGTCGTCTGTGTCGCCGGGACGACGCAGCCAAACATCGCGTTGCGGGAATGGGATATTGATGCGCTCTTCCCGGAAGCGTCGCAGAATTTCATGGCTGATCTCGCTTTCGACACCGAGCATAAAGTTGATGTCGCGCAGGATGCAGCGCACTTCGAACTCAAGCGCGTTGTCGCCAAAACTCCGGAAGAACACCGCTGGGGCCGGATTGAGCACCACAAGAGGGTGGGCCTCCGCGATCTCGCGAAGGATCTGTTCAACCTGCCGGCTGTCGCTGTCGTAAGAGACACCAACCTTAACGATGATCCGACCAGCATTGTTCGTGCGCGTCCAGTTGGTGACCGTGCCACTGACCAAATCGGCGTTGGGAATAATCACGTCGCGCCGGTCAAATGTCTCGACCCGCGTGGCGCGGACCGAGATGTCTTTGACGATCCCCATATTCGTGCCGACCTCGATCCAATCGCCTTCACTGACGGGACGTTCGACCAACAGGATGATGCCCGAGACAAAGTTCTCGACAATCGTTCGAAGCCCGAAACCAATGCCGATCGAAAGTGCACCGGCCACAATCGCCAGACTGGACAAATTGATCCCAGCCGTCGTCACCGCGACAAGCGCCGCCAGCGTGACGCCCACATATCCCACGCCCGAGACAACCGCCGTCCTGGCCCCAAGGTCCAGTTTGGTTTTGGGGAGAATGACGCTGCGTAGCGTGCTTTGGGCAAACCGCGTCGCAAAATAACCGGCACCAAAAACGAACAACAAAACAAAGATCGCAGTTGGTGAAATCGTCAGATCGCCCAGGGTAAGCCCCTGCCGCGCCCGCACCCAAAAATCTGCGATATCGCTCCAACGTGCTCCCAAGATTAGCGCGAAGATTGGGATCGATGACAGCGTAAGAAGAAGCGTTAGAACAACAGGGGCAAGAGCGTCTGCCGCTTGCTGTCGTGTTTTGCCCGAGACCAAGGCATAGACATCCTGCAAGACAAAATGCAGCAACGTCAGTAATGCCACGACCACGGTCGCCGCAAGGGTTCGAAGCATCAGCGCATCGGCAAGATTCATATACCCAAAGGCACCTGCGATTGGCGCCGCAATCGCAACAAGTCGCAGCAGACGCCCTATCCAGGCCGCCAGGTTGATCAAAAAACGCGCGCGTTCGATATCCTCATCATCGTCGTCCGACATTGCGTCCGCGCGTGCGGACAGGATCAGGAGCTTTCCAAGTCGCAGCGAGAACAAAGCACTGATCAAGACAAGCGGATAACTCAGCAATCCAATAATCAATGGGTCCGTGTCAGGCGCCGCAGCAAAGCCAGCAACACCCAGAAAAACCGGAAAGATCATCCAAAGAAGCACAACATAGGTCTGAGCTTCGACCTTTTGCTGCGGCTGGAGGTCCAAAATGACCCCGCTTTGACCAGTGGAATCAAAGAACTTTTGTGCCATCCAACGCCCGACGAAAGCAGTCGAGGCGACGAGCGTCACAATCAAAATCAGGCCATTTCCACGTGGTCCGAGCAACGTCGACGCCAAAAGCACGCCCGCAAGCGCCCAAATCCCCAGAAGGGGCAGGATAACCTGCAGCAAAGACAACAGAAAACTCGCAGCAAAATTGCCCGGGCGGTCGTCGCGGCTTTGTAACCGCCGGACGTTTGCTTCGACAAACCGCCGCCCGCGACCGATCAGGAATACAGCGACGGCTGCAAGAAACAGAAACAGCGGGATACGGTCTATGGCGATCTGCCGCCGCTCTTGGGACGCGATAGAGGTCGAGATCTCGACGAACACATCCTCCACCGCCGCGACAATCCCTGTGATGATCTGCGGCCAAACCCGCGGATCAAGCGGTGTGGGGCCACGCGTCAGCAGGTTTTGCGCCTGCCTCGTGCGAAACTCTGTATCGATCTCGCTGATTAGGCCGTTGGCTTCGCTCAGAGCCTCACCTGCGCGGCGGACAGGCACCTGAAGTTCGGCAAGCTGTGCATTCAACTCACTTCGACGGACAGCGATTTCACTCGGTTCGGGCTCTGCGCCATCCTCCGGAGCGGGCCCCAGCGCTGCGATTTGCGCCTCAACCGTGCTTATCCGCGCCGCATTCGTGTCCGAGGCCGCAAGAAACTGGTCCCGCCAATCGGTCAACAGCGCCCGAAGCAACTGCAGGTCGTCGTTTGAGATATCTGGGTTGGCGAGCCCCTGATCAACCGCAACCGCGACACTGCGCCATTCCGTGTAATTCGGACCCGTCTCATCCTGCGCCCACGCAGCGACGGCGGTCAGAAAGGCGAATAGGACCGCAAAAACGCCTATTCGGGAAACGGCAATCATTCCGTCTCAAACACCGACGGTACGATCCGGCCCGACCCGTTCAGCCATTCTGGGACCGGCAAGCCTTTCTCGGTCAGGAATTCCGGGTTGTAGATCTTGGACTGATACCGGGTGCCATAGTCGCATAGGATCGTCACAATCGTATGCCCCGGCCCCAAATCGCGCGCCATCCGCATGGCGCCTGCAATATTGATGCCGGATGACCCGCCCAGACAAAGCCCCTCATGCTCCAGCAAGTCAAATGCAATAGGCAGCGCTTCGCTGTCTGGGATCTTATAGGCCATGTCAGGCTTAAATCCTTGCAGGTTTGCAGTTTCGCGGCCCTGCCCGATCCCTTCTGTGATCGAACTGCCCTCAGCCTTGAACTCACCATGCGTGTAAAAGTCATAGATGGCCGAACCTTCCGGATCAGCCAAACCGATCTTCACGCCCTTGGGCTGAAGCGCCATGCCAACGCCAGCAAGCGTGCCCCCGGTGCCAACCGCACTGACAAAGCCATTCACTTTGCCGTCCGTCTGCTCCCAGATTTCGGGACCCGTCATCTCAATATGCGCGCGGCGGTTGGCGACGTTGTCAAACTGGTTTGCCCAGATAGCACCGTTCGGTTCTGTCTCGTTCAGCTTCTCCGCCAACCGTGCCGAATACTTCACATAGTTATTGGGGTTGCGATAGGGCACCGCTGGGACCTGCACCAATTCGGCTCCTGCCACGCGGATCATGTCCTTTTTCTCTTCGCTCTGGGTCTCGGGAATGACGATGACCGTCTTGAACCCGAGCGAGGCGCCCACAAGCGCCAGACCAATACCCGTGTTTCCCGCAGTTCCCTCAACGATTGTTCCGCCGGGCTTGAGCGTGCCGCGTTCCATCGCGTCCTTGATGATATAAAGCGCCGCGCGGTCCTTGACGGACTGGCCCGGGTTCATGAACTCCGCCTTGCCCAAAATCTCGCAACCCGTCGCCTCAGAGGCGGCCTTGAGCCGGATCAAAGGGGTATTGCCGACCGTTTCGACCAAACCGTTGCGAATTGCCGTCATGACTGCCTCCTGCGCGCTTGCATTCCTCTTAGGACGCGGGGCCAGCGAACTCAATCACCGGCGCGCAGACGCTCACGATTTTGCGACAACCAAAGTGCGCTCAGGATCAACGGACCATTCACCGCTCCGCCCTTTGCCACAAGCTCGGCGAATGCGGCGTAGCTTACCACACGAACGCGAATATCTTCGGCCTCTGTCTCAAGCCCGCCAATCCGCTCGTCCATGTTGGGTAAGTCGCACAAAGCGATGAAAGAAAACAGATATTCACTCATCGCGCCGGGCGACGGGTAATACCGCGCAATCTCAATCAAATCGCCAAGTGCCACCCCAGCCTCTTCCTCAGCCTCTCTGCGCGCTGTGTCTTCCGGTGTTTCGCCGGGGTCCATGCGCCCGGCGATGGGCTCAATCAGCCAGGGCGATTGATCCCCCCGCGCCAAGGGGCCCGCGCGAAACTGCTCAATGATCAACACGCGGTCGCGCTTTGGATCGTAAGGCAGCACAGTCACCGCGTCCGCTGCCATCAAGACGGCGCGCGAGATCATCTCACTCTCACCTCCGTCGAAACGAGGATGTGTCAGTTGAAATTCATCAAGCGCAAAGAACTGATCATAGGGGCGTGTACGCTGAATGACCTTCACATCTTTAGCATTGAAATCCGATTCTGGTGATGGCTCCTGCCCCGCCTGAACCGCGGCGGCTGCGCGCACGCGAATTTGCGGAAACCGCCATTGAAGTTCTTCTGCCGCCATATGCCCGAAATGGGACATCACCTCGCGTGCCGCACGGATCGTCATCTCAAACCACTTTGCCGTCCACGCTTCAAAATCCCAATTCTCGGCATCAGGATGAAGCGCGTCGGCAAAATAGGCCTGCGTTGCAAGGGATCGACCAGCAGCGTCGACCGTCACATCGCGCAGGGCATAGTCAAAGCCCGCCTCATAAAAATCAAGCCGGGCGACCTCTTCAGCGGTCAGATCTTGGGCGAGCAAACCATTGGCATGCTGGTCGGGCGCCCGCGCCAAAACCGGCAACTCCAAGGGCCCTGCCCTTGCCACACGGAACCCGGGCAATGTCGCACGCGTCAAACGGTCAGCCGGACGCCCCAAAACGGTGGCCGCAATTTCGGGATGCCGCAGAGTGCCGAAGAAAAACAGCGATGTCGGATGGCTCATGCCCAGCGTCGCGAGGCGCCCTCCGTCAACCACGCGACAAGGAAGCTCCCGACGATCAATGCCCCAAGCGTTTCGAGGTTGGACACGGTCACCGCGTCTTCCATCATCATACTCGCCATATCGGTCAGCGCCTCAGTTGGGTCCGAATAGCGCAGCTTTATAGACTTATCGAGCATTTGGTGACCGCCCCAGAACAGCAGACACCAAAAGAACGTGGCCGCTGCCGCCGTCAGCCCGCTCCCGAATGCCGCGTAAAGCCCGTTACCTGCGCGTGCGCCGATGAGCCGCCAGCCCATGATAAAGCCAAAGAACGCGTTGATGGGCGAAAACAGCCCAACCTGCGTGCCCTCAGGCAACGTTGGTTTCATGAGGTCGGTCACGAAATACGCGAGTGCTGCGAATAAGACTGCCCCGACGATCTTTGCCGCTGTTGGCATGGCCTCAGCCCGGTTTTGCTATGGTCACCTGTGTTACATCACAGTTTCCGCTGTGAAAGGTCGCCGCGCAAGAGGTCAGATAGAAATTCCACATTCTGCGGAAGCGATCGTCAAATCCAAGTTTGGCGACCTCGTCCCAGCGGTCATTGAAATCATCGTACCAACGGCGCAGCGTCTGACTGTAGCTTTCGCCAAATTCGATGGATTTCACTAAGGCCAGACCGGCCTTTTCAACCTCTTCCTTCAACCGGGATGGCGATGGCATCATTCCACCGGGGAAGATGTATTTCTGTATAAAATCAACGCCTTGCTCATAGTCCGCAAAGCGGTCATCCTCGATCGTGATGATCTGGAGAGTGGCATTTTTCCCAGGCTTCAATCGGTCACGCACGGTGTCAAAGTATGCTGGCCAATACTTCTGCCCAACCGCCTCGAACATCTCGATAGAGGCGATTCCGTCATACTGACCCGTCTCATCGCGGTAGTCCTGCAAGCGGAACTCGACTTGATCGGAAAGCCCTGCCTTTTCAATACGTTCCACGGCGTACTTGTATTGCTCTTCACTGATCGTAAGACCTGTGACCTTCAGGCCACGTTCCTTGGCCGCATACTCTGCGAAACCGCCCCATCCACAGCCAATCTCAAGAATATGGTCGCCGGGTTGCGCCCCCATCTGATCGACGATCGAGGCATATTTGGCCGTTTGCGCGGCCTCCATGCTCTCTTGCCCAGTCCGAAAGATCGCCGAGGAATAGGTCATCGTATCGTCCAGCCACAGGCTGTAGAAATCGTTACCCAGATCATAGTGATAGGCGATGTTCTTTCTCGCCTGCTTCTTCGTGTTAGCGTTCAACCAGTGGCGAATTTTTTCAAAGACCAACAAGAACTTGCTCATCTTGAACTGCTCAAAGATGTCGTCTGTCGTTTCGTGCAAGACGTCCAGAAGAGCCATCAGATCGGGGGTGTTCCACCACCCTTCCATGTAAGCTTCTGCAAATCCCATATGGCCTTCGCGCATAACGCGCGGCACGAGCTTGGGGTTGATGACCTCAATTTCCGCGACGGGACCCGGTTTTGCACCTTCTGCGCGGAACCTTCGGCCATCCGGCAACACGATGTCGAGCCGTCCCGATTTCAGGCGGCTCAGAAATGCGAATGTCGTGGAAAAGAGCGGTGGGAGATCTTTTTGTCCCTTTGTGCTCGTCAAAACAGTCATGGTTTATCCCCGGTATTTTGAACAGAAAACAACACCTTGCCCGTGCAGGCAACGCATTTTCCGAGTCACCTTCCTTCGCTGCACACTCTAGAAGCTCCGCGATTGATAGGCATCAAGTGCCCGCGCCCGCCCGTCAGCGGCGTCCACAATGGGCGCAGGATACAGGTCGCTTGGCCCCAAACCCCAGGACCGAGGCACCGCGTCAAAGTATTTGAGCGCGGTGTTCGGGGGGGCGATTTGACCTTCAGCAATCCACCGCCGCACATAGATTTTTGCGGGATCAAATTTCTCGCGTTGCGTTACCGGATTAAAAACTCGGAAGTAGGGCGTCGCATCAGGACCCGATCCTGCAGACCACTGCCATCCCATTGCATTTGACGCCGGATCCCAGTCCGCGAGGCAGTCCTCGAACCATTTCAGGCCGATACGCCAGTCCGTCAGGAGGTGCTTGGTTAGATAGGAGGCAACGATCATCCGCGCCCGGTTATGCATCCGCCCGGTGACGTACATCTCGCGCATCGCCGCATCGACAAACGGAATGCCCGTCCGTCCCTGCTTCCAAGCGATCACGTGAGGATGATCTGGGTCTGTGTTCCAAGGAAACGCGTCCCATTCCGGCCGCCAGTTACCTGAAGTGATGTGGGGCGTGTGGTAGGCGAGGTGATACGCGAACTCACGCCATACGAGCTCTTTGAGGAATATCTCGGCGTCCGCAACACCCTGCTCAAGCGCATGCCGACCGGCATACCAAGCCGTCCGAGGGGAGATTTCACCGACGGCGAGGTTCTCTGACAAAAGTGACGTGGCATTGTCGGCCACACTGTCGCGTGCAGTCGCATAACCCGCGATTCCGCTTTCCAGAAACCGTTCCAGCCGATCAGACGCGGCCCCTTCGCCCACACCCAGATAGGGCTGCACGACCTCGGCCCCTCGGTTCATCGCATCGGCCAAACCCCACTCGTGAGGATCGTCACTTTCGGGCCACACGTCCGGCGCGGGCAAGTGTGTCACCGTGGGCGCCGGGGTCCCGACATCGCGATCGCGCAGGGATTTCCAAAAGGGCGTGTAGACGCGGTAAAAGCCGCCTGTTTTGGTTTCCGCTGTCCATGGCTCAAACAGCAAGCTTCCGGGAATACTGCGCACCGCGATGCCATCGGATTTCAAACCCGATTTGACGGTTGTGTCGCGTGAGATGGCGTCGGGATCATAGGCCCTGCCCCACCAAACGGTGTCCGCGCCCGTGTCCCGGATCAGCGTGCGCAGGACGTCCAAAGCAGGGCCCTTGCGGAAGATCAGACGGCTTCCAAGCGCCTCGAGCGCGCCGGAAAAATGCGTCGCGCCAAGTCCCAGTCGCCATTTGGGGCAAGCGCCCAAACCTTGCGCAACCTCGTCGAGGATGAAGACAGGAATAACCGGACGACCACATGCAGCCGCTTCGGCCAGACCGGGATTGTCGGCCAGCCGAAAATCGCGTCGCACCCACCAGATCAATGGCGCCGTCATAGGCTCCTCCGCAGAATGCGGAGCGTCACCCCGCCGTTACAATACGCGATCTAGGGCTTCGATCAGGCGGTCAACCTCCGCTGACGCGGTGTAATGCACAAAAGACATGCGCAGCACACCGGTTTGCACGTCAACGCCCATCGCCTCGAGCGCCCGAACCGCATAGAAATCGCCGCCATCGCAGAATACGCCCAGTTCACTGAGCGATTTTGCGGTTCCTGCGGGGTCGGAAATTTCAATCGCCACCGTCGGAGCGCGATTTTCTGCGGCCCTTGGCCCCAAAAGCCGCACGTCGTTGCGCTCTGAGAGGTAATCAAGCAATGATCGAGAGGTCGCGACCTCCTGCGAACGCATCAGATCATGCACTACCCGCGCCTTTGTCCGAAGATCCGCCGACGGATCACCACCGTGATGCGCAAATAGCGCCTCGGCATAGTCGACCATCCCCGCGCAAGCCGCGATTTGGGCGTGATCAGGCCCGGCAGGCGTAAACCGTTTGTAAAGCGAACTGCCGTTGAAGAAATGCCCTTGATTGGGAAGCCGCTCACCCAACGCGCGGCGGACCACCATGATCCCCTGATGGGGCCCATAGGTCTTGTAGGACGAGAACATGTAGATGTCCGCGCCAAGCGCACCGACATCCGGAATGCCGTGGGGGGCGTAGCTGACACCATCAACACAAACGACGGCCCCAGCTGCGTGCACAGTCTCGACGATGTCCGCCACCGGATTGATCTCACCCACCACGTTCGAACAATGGGTGACACAAACCAGTTTGACCTTGCTATCGAGCAAAGC
>JABSSC010000134.1 GCA_013214635.1 Paracoccaceae bacterium
TCCGACCTGCACGGTGATCTACTCGGCCCGCGTCCCGGACGGCACCTGATCAGCGCCGCCCGGGCAACGTCATCACTTCAACGGGATGCACACGTCGGTCAGCAGCTCATCCAGTGCCGTCTCAGCCGGTCCGTTGAGATAGACCTCAATCGGCGGGTGATCCCCGGCCTCTTCACCCGAGTCCGGCAACCACGTCCCGTACAGGTGCTGATAGGCGGCATGAAGCCCGGCATAAGGCCCTTTGTAGTGCATCACCGCATAACGCCCCTCGGGCAACGCCACTTCGGTCAGCGGTTCGGTGATCGGGGCACCGTCGCCCACGACAACACCGGCATGGCTTTGCAGGTCTTCTTCTGCCACAGCGGTCGGGTCATCATAATAGACCCCGATCATGCCACGCGCGTGACCCCAAAGCTCACGCGCGGTAAAGATCCCGCTGACCAGCTCAAAGGCTTTGCCGACCTCGTTATAGGCCCCCTTGTGGGGCACGGCAGCCAGACGGCGGGCAGGGAATGTCTCAACATCAATGGGGTACACAGGGTAGTCTCCTCTTTTCGCATGGGTGAGCGGCGCCACCAAGGCACCGCGGTTCCGAAACGAGGCGGGAGACAGCCCATAGGACTTTTTGAACACGCGCCCAAACGCCTGAAGCCCCGAATGCCCCGTATCGCGGGCCACCCGGTCGATGGGCGTGTCGGTCTGAACCAGCAGGAACGCCGCCTTGTGCAACCGCACACGGCGCACGGCCTCGGCGCAGGTCTCACCGGTCATGGCGTGAAACACCCGGTGCCAGTGAAACCGCGACATCGCCGCGACATCGGCCAAGGCGTCCAGCGACAGATCGCCGGTTGGGTTGTCGTGAATATACTCCACCACCCGCAACAGCCGCTTTTCATAGGACGTGCTCATGTCATCTCCGTTCTCGTCACGTCCGGACACTGGCACAAGCCAAATTCGCAAATCTTGCGGAAGTGACCCAAACGCTGCACGGCGCGCAACACTGCCGGACGCGACCGCCCGCACCCTTGCAGAGCGAACCGCATACCGGCTAACACCTTCCAACGGTCGCGACCGGCCGATCGCAAAAACCGCGCACAGGGGCCGTACCAGACCATGAAGACATTGGAACGCTCCGATACCATCGGCAGGGACAACAACCTGACCCTGGTGCGGCTAGTTGCGGCATTGGCCGTGATCTGGGGCCACTCCTTTGCGCTTGTCCATGTGCGCGGTCAGGATCCGTTTGCGATCTGGACCAATGGACACACGTATTCAGGCACGATTGCCGTCAGCGCCTTCTTTGCTCTCTCGGGCTTTCTTGTAACGCGAAGCTTCTGGTTCAAACCCTGGCTCGGAAACTGGCTAAAACAACGCGTCGCGCGCATCTATCCCGGTCTGTGGGTCTCGATCGTCGTAATGCTTGTGTATGTTTTCGTGGTGTACCGACGAAGCGACGGGGTGGGATTCTTCATCTCGCCTGAGGTTCTTGACTTTGCCTCGCACAACGCGACGCTTGAAACGGTCAGGTTCTTTATCGACGGTGCCTTTCCCGACAACAAGATGCCGAACAGCCTGAACGGAAGCTGGTGGACCTTACCGGGCGAAATGCGCGTATACCTGCTGTTCTTTGTCATTGCGCTCTTTGCTCTGGCGCCACACCGCAACAGCCGCTTCCTTGAAATCAGGCGTGGCCTCTTTGTGTGCCTCGCGGCGGGGCTGATCGGGTATTCTTACTACAATCACCCCGCCATGCCGATTATCATGGACCACCAAAGCTATGCGTCGCCGACACGGTATTTCCTGCTTGGTTGCATCGCGTTCTACCTCAGGGCCTATATTCCGTTGACGGGCTGGCTTTGCCTTGTGCTTTTGGCGCTGCCGTTTCTGGTGGCTTATCAGAACAAGGAGATCTTCCTGTTTCTGTTTATGTTCGGCACCTGCCACCTTGTCTTCTAAGTCGGGTACGGCATTCGCGATCTCGGGCTGGAAGGCCGCGTCGGCGATTATTCCTATGGCATCTATATCTACGGCTGGTTCGCCCAGCAGATCGTTGCGGCCTTCGATGTCAACCAAACCCCGTTCGAGAACTTCCTCTACGCGAGCCTGCTGTCGATCCTGCTGGGGTGGCTGTCGTGGACCGTGGTCGAAAAACCGTCGCTCGAGCTGGCGCGACGGTGGCAGCCGCGCACACCACGTCAAGTCTGGCTCGACTTCCGCAACCCGGGGGGCCTCAAACGGTAACGCCCGACCCAAAGGGGCCGGGCGCCGCCGGAATTACAGGTTTGCGATCGCCTTTAGCCGTCGTCGCTTTCCAGCACCTTCCAGATCACCGCGCCTATGGCGGCCCCAATCAGCGGAGCGACCCAGAACATCCAAAGCTGCGCAAGCGCCGGACCATCGGCAAAAAGCGCGACGCCCGTTGACCGGGCCGGGTTCACGGATGTGTTCGTCACCGGGATGGACACCAGATGGATCAACGTCAGACCCAGACCGATGGCGATCGGGGCAAAGCCCTCAGGCGCCAGCTTGGACGTGGCGCCCAGAATGATGATCAGAAAGAACGCGGTCATCACGACTTCGATGATGAACCCCGCCGTCAGCGAATAGCCACCGGGCGACGCCTCTCCATAGCCGTTCGAGGCAAAGCCCCCAACACCTTCAAGCCCCGCCTGACCCGTCGCGATCACATAAAGAACAGCTGCGGCTGCAATCGCCCCGGCCACCTGCGCCACACAATAGGGGATCAGCTTGGCACCTTCGAACTTGCCCGCGATCATCAGGCCCAGCGACACAGCCGGGTTAAAATGCCCGCCCGAGATGCCGCCCACGGCATAGGCCATCGTCAAAACCGTCAGACCAAAGGCAAGGCTGACGCCCAGCCACCCGATCCCGACATCGGCCACGCCAGCGGCCAGAACGGCGCTGCCGCAGCCCCCCAAGACCAGCCAAAATGTCCCAATAAATTCTGCAAGCAATGGTTTTGTCATTGCAATTCTCCCTTCGTTCCCGCCGCCAACTTGTGCTTACGAAAGGTCATCCGTCAACGATTTCGGTGAAACACCGCTAAAACGTAAACGGCGCGCCCGGTTGGGACGCGCCGCGAAGAATTCATTTTTCGGATGTCTCAGCCCTTGCGTCAGCGCAACCAAAACAGCCCACCAACACCTGCAAGAAGCAGTGGAAGTGAGGCGGGAACCGGGACGACGTTGACATCCACTTCAACCGCTCCGCCGGTTGCGCGAAGGCCAATTGTATACTCACCTACAGTGTTGGGATTTACAGTGTTGGGATTGAACTCCATACCCGGCGTCAGGATGAACGGCGCATTCGTCTCGGAGAGTAACCCAAAGAGATAGTTTTGGCTGCCTTCGATATAAGTGTCATCAAGATCGGGCGGGAGACCGTTATCCAGCACCAGCAGCGTGACCGAATTCAACCGGCCCAGGTCGCTGTCTGCCGTGTCCTCTCCGGGGTCGAAATCGTAGACAAGTTCCAGCCCAATGTCCCCAAAACTGACAAAATCATCGTCACCGGCAATAGCCGTCTGCGTGATCTCGGCGAAATAGCTAAAGTTCCACGTCGCGCCTTCGGTCGCGCTTGGACCACTGGCGCTGTCAGGATCGCCAAAATTCGTGTTGGGTTGAACCAAATAGGAATATGGCTCCAGCGCAACCGGATCGGGGTTTTGAAACCGCGGTGTGATGATCAGCCCGAGGCGAACTGAAGCTTGCTCAAATTGAAACTTGTAAGCGCACCCGGCGTGGTGGGAATTCCATCACCCCCAAATGTCGGGGAGGATCCATCGGCGCGCGTCAGCGTTCCCCAACTCGACATTGGCTCAACTGGCGTTGCCAGACCCGCCGTGGCGGTCATCCCCAACAACACCGTGCTGGCCAAAACTGTTCTGAACATCTCGTAATCCCCCAATCTAACTCGAACAGGCGTGATACTTGTCCACCAGCGCAGAACTTCAAGCCTTCATTCAAAAATATCGCCAAGTGAACCAAAGAAAGCGCTGACATCGCCGCCCGTTGCATAAATTCGCGGCGAAGGTCATATACACTCCAAGCAATCACGCAGGCCGACACATGCAGTATCTCGACTTTGAAAAACCGCTCGCTGAAATCGAGGGCAAGGCAGAAGAGCTGCGCGCTCTGGCCCGCGCCAACAAAGAGATGGATGTCGAGAAAGAGGCCGCGGCGCTCGACAAAAAGGCGGCTGATCTGCTGGTCGATCTCTACAAAGACCTCACGCCGTGGCGCAAATGTCAGGTCGCGCGTCACCCGGACCGCCCGCATTGCCAGTCCTATATCGAGGCGCTTTTTACCGATTACACGCCCTTGGCAGGCGACCGGAACTTTGCTGATGACCACGCGGTCATGGGCGGGCTTGCCCGGATCGACGACCGTCCTGTCGTCGTGATCGGCCATGAAAAGGGCAACGACACGCAAAGCCGGATTGAGCGCAATTTCGGCATGGCCCGTCCAGAGGGTTATCGCAAGGCGATCCGCCTGATGGACCTTGCTGACCGGTTCCGCCTGCCGGTGGTCACGCTGATCGACACGCCGGGCGCCTATCCCGGCAAGGGTGCCGAGGAACGCGGCCAGTCCGAGGCGATTGCGCGTTCAACCGAGAAGTGCCTGAAGATCGGGGTGCCGCTTGTGTCTGTCGTCATCGGCGAAGGCGGCTCGGGTGGGGCCGTGGCCTTTGCCACCGCCAACCGCATCGCCATGCTCGAACATTCGATCTATTCCGTGATCTCGCCAGAAGGCTGTGCGTCGATCCTATGGAAAGACGCCGAGAAGATGCGCGAAGCGGCAGAGGCGCTGCGTCTGACCGCGCAAGATCTTGAGAAACTCGGCGTGATCGACCGCATCATTCCCGAACCCGTGGGTGGTGCCCAGCGTGACGCGCAGGCCACCATCGCCAGCGTCGGCAAGACCATCACGTCCATGCTGAACGAACTTGTCGACCTGTCACCTGAGAAGCTGATCAAAGATCGCCGCGACAAATTCCTTGGCATGGGTGCCAGCGGCCTCGCCGCGTGACGATACACGACGACAACAAAGCGCTCATCGCTGATCTCTGGTCCGCGCTGGATGGCCCTGCCCCCGCCGTGACGGCTGCGATGGACCCAGACCTCAACTGGGTCGGCATGGACCCGGTTGGCACGCTCACCGGAGCACAGGCGTTTCTAGACGGTTTCTGGACCCCCTTCCGCGCCAGCCTCACCGGGTTCAAACGGCAGACGCATATCCTGATGGCGGGTCGCTCAAACGGGCGCGCGGATGGCGCGGGGTCCGAGGGCGACTGGGTCGCCGGGACAGGCTACTTCACAGGCACCATGACCGGCGACTACCTAGGCCTGCCCGCTAGCGGGTCCGAAGTACGCATCCGCTGGGGTGAGTTCGCGCGGGTCGAGAACGGGCGCGTCACCTACATCCAGTTCATGATCGATCTCGTCGATTGGGCCGAGCAGCTTGGCATCATGCTGTTGCCGAAATCGCGCGGGGCGGCGTTTGTCTATCCTGCACCCACGGCGGTCGATGGCGTCGGCTTCCCGACACCCACCGCGGACGAGACCCAATCGACCATGGCACTGGGGCGTGACCTGATCTTTGGCGGGTTGAACACATTTGACGAAAGCGACCTGACCAGCATGGGCATGGCGCGGTTCTTTCACCCCAATCTGAAATGGTACGGGCCGGGAGGCATCAACGCCTGTCTCAGCCTGCGCGAGTTTGAAGAGTTCCATCAACAACCGTGGCTGGTCGCCTTTCCCGACCGCAAGGTGCAGGACCTTGAATCGCTCTTTGCCGATGGTCCGTTTCTGGCAGGCTCCGGCGAGGCCGGGGTGATCGCAACCCATACCGGCCCTTACAAGGGCTACGCGCCCAAGGGGAACCGGCTGGAGATCAGCGGGCTCGATTTCTGGATGCGCACGGGCGCGCAGTTTTCCGAGAACTGGGTCTTCGTCGATATGGTCCGCCTATTCGACCAGATGGGCTATGACCTGCTCGCGCCGTTAAACGACCTCTGACATCACCGGCAGACCGAAGCTGGCAGGGTATTCACCACGCGGCAACTTCCCCTCAAGCGCGAGGATCGCTCCCAAGCGCCCGATCTCATCCGCGTTCTTTGCCCCCGCCCCATTGCCACCGGTGAGCAGGACGACATTCTCGGACTGGTGACAGATATAAGGGTGGCCGGTTGCGGTATTGGTAACAACGCAGCCTGCAAAATGGGTCGAAGCCGCGCGCAGGTCGGGGATCAGATCATGCAAGATCTCCAAAAGAACCGTCGCGACATTGGCATTGCCGTTCTGGCGGAACCAGGCGTTGATCTCGTCCGCCGACCCAAGCGGCACGTCAAACGGATCACCGCCGATTTTCAGATAGGTGCGTCCGTCGGGATACCTCACCGGCGGCAGGACATAGAGGTCACGGTCCGTGTCGGGCGGGTAATAGATGATCGACGGCATCTCGCGCAGGCGGTCCTGTTCAGCGGCGTCAAGTTCCGCAAAGGCAATCGTGCGAGCATAGGGGGTTTGTGGGGCTGTCTGCGGGATCAGGTCGCCCAGCAAGCTATAGGCACCGCAGGCAACAACGACCGTCCCGGCCTCCAGCACCTGACCATCGGCCAGCATCGCCCGTGCAAAACCCCCGTGCTGGGTCACTGACACCGCAGCGAACGGCAGATGCACCGCGCCCGCCGCCCGCGCCGCAGCCAGTTGTGCGCGGATATGGGCCCGTGGGTTGAGGTACCCGCCCATCACAGCCTCATGCCCGATCCACGTATCGTCGGGGAACGCGAGATACGGAAACTGAGATTTCAACGTCGCGCCATCATACTCCGTCGCGCCGATCCCTTGGGTCGCGTTCAGGTCGCGCACCACATCAACTGCCGTCGGGTTTGCGTAGCGCGGTGAGATCGCCATGATCACACCCTGTTCGTGATAAAACCGGATGCCCGTCGCGTCCTCAAGATCGCGATAGCGTTCGATGCTGCGTGCGCTCAGCCGGGACCACGTCACATCCGTCGCCAACCGCCGCGTGATCCGCGCTGCGTCATAATGGCTGGCGAACGGCCCTGTATGGGTCTGCGCGTCGTCAGGCTCCGGTGGCCCAACAACGGCCACGCGCGCCCCACGCTCAGAAAGGTGCCGTGCCGCCGCGCTGCCCATCATGCCCGCGCCGACGACGATGACGTCAAATCTCGTCTCCATCCTCAACTGCTACCCCAGGATACCGCACGAGACCACGCCCTTTCGCCCCCACCGTACGCATGGCTCACCTCCCGGAAACCTGACCGCGCTATACCCCTTCCCGAACGTTCCCTGCCGGGTCTTGACCGCCCGGCTTGATCCAACCGGCTGGCCCGAACTCTCGGGCGGTCCGACTTTTCGCGACGCGGGGCCATCACCCCCGCGACCCAAGGATTTCGGGGGGTTTCCCCTCGCGGCTGCCCGGATGTGGCGCCACACCAACCAGACGGCCCCGAGCGGGGAGCGTATATGGCGACGTTGACCGATTTCATCTGACGACCAACGCAGGCCCCAGACCCTCCCCCTCGGGTACCACCTGCGGCAACAGAAGAATTGCCCGACCGGCAACCAACCCGGTAACGTGCCTCTGTTTGAAGGAGGCGCGCCATGGCCGATTACGACGCCATCATTATCGGCGGGGGTCAGGCGGGCCTCGCCACCGCCTATTACCTGCGGCGGACCGATCTGCGCACCATGATCCTCGATGACGCCCCGGAACCGGGCGGCGCATGGCGCGGCACGTGGGAGGGGCTGCGGCTCTTTTCGCCCACCGAGTTCAGTTCGATCCCCGGCTGGCAGATGCCCAAGGGCGAACAGACCTATCCCTCCAAGGACGAGTTCATCGCGTATCTCGCCGCGTATGAGGCGCGGTATGGGTTCCCCATCGAACGCCCTGTGCGGGTGCGCGGCGTGCGCCGGGAGGCGCAAGGATTGGCCGTGGAGACAAACACCGGCACGATGACCGCCCGCGCCGTGGTCAGCGCGACCGGCACCGCGCAGCATCCCTTTGTCCCGGACTATCCCAGTGCCGACATCTTTACCGGGCAACAGATACACTCGGTCGACTACCGCCGCCCGGATGACTTTGCCGGGCAAAGCGTTTCGATCGTTGGCGGTGGCAACTCGGGCGCGCAGGTTTTGGCGGAAATCTCCCGCGTTGCTGACACGACTTGGGTCACGCCCACCGCGCCCGTCTTCATGCCCGACGACATCGACGGGCGGTATCTGTTCGATGCCGCCACGCGCCGGTTCTATGAAGAGCAAAAGGGGAAAGGCCCCGCCCCCGCCAATGTGTCGCTGGCCAATGTCGTGATGGTCGACAGCGTGAAAGAGGCGCGCTCGCGCGGTGTCCTGGGCGCGGTCCGTCCGTTCGCGCGGTTTTCCGAGACCGGCGTGATCTGGCGCGACGGGACCGAGACCAAGGTCGACGCCGTGATCTGGTGCACCGGCTTTCGCGCGAACCTTAGCCATCTCGACCCGCTGAGCATCGTCAGCGACGGCAAGGTCGCAGTGACCGGCACACGATCCGACGTCGTACCGAACCTCTGGCTCGTGGGCTATGGCGGCTGGACGGGGTTTGCCTCGGCCACGATCTATGGCGTGGGCAAAACCGCCCGCGATACTGCGCGCCAGATTGGCGAGGTCCTGACCCCGGCGTGAGTTATGTGCGCTTGCCGAACCACATCCGCCGGAACAGCCCGTCTTTGAGGTAGAACTGGTGATAAAGCGCCGCGATCACGTGCAGCGCGACCAGCAGCATCAAAAGGTTCGCGATGATCCCATGCGCGATGCGCGGCGGGTAGGCAAAGAAATCCGGCGGCAGCGGATCGCCCGACCCCTGAAACACAATCGCTGGCAGCCCGGCGGAAATTGAAATCCCGATCCCCGACAGGCACATCAGGATCACCAGCACATAGAACGACCAGTGCGAGACTTTGCCCGCCAGATCCACCAACGCATTGCCTGTATCAGCATGGGGCGGTTTGTCCGACCGCAGCCGCACCACCAGACGGATCAGCATCAGGATCAGGACGATCACCCCAAAGGTCATATGCCCCTGCAACGCCCCGATCTTGGCCGGGTCCGCATTGTCGATCCGGCTGAGCCCCGGCCCGCCCACAAAGAGCGGGACGATGATCATCAGCGCGAGGATCCAGTGTAAAGCGACGAGAGCGGGGGAATAACGGGTCATCGGCGGGCCTTCGGGCTGGCTGAGGTCAGCTTACCTCGTCGTGACCATTGCGCAAAACAATCTTGTCACGTGCCCGCGTGACATGACTCTCCGCACACCCAGTTCCATGAC
>JABSSC010000135.1:0-6681 GCA_013214635.1 Paracoccaceae bacterium
GGGCTCGATGTAGGCTGTCTTGGCACCCACGGCTGCGATCCAGTCTCGGACGGCCTGAGCAATGAACTCAGGACCGTAGCACGTCGGGAAGAAGCGCTGTTTATAGGTTATGGCCACGCGTGTAGCCCTCATATAGCGCAGCGGGTGGCCATAACCGGGTCTCAGGTCTCAACAGTGGTTTTGCACAAACCGCACTGATGAGGAGACCGGCTATGACCACCAACTATTCTACCGCTTCGACCCTGTTGGTCGCTATCGACATTTCAAAATACCGTCACGAGGTCCTGATCGGCGTCCCAGACAATAAGCGTCGTCGCAAATTGATGATCACGAACACCCTTGAGGATTTCGAACGGTTGACTACGACCCTTGCCAGTTACGATCTGCCAGTGCGGATCGGGTTCGAGGCGACTGGCAATTACCATCGCACGCTCGCTCATCATCTTGGCGAGGCTGGCTTTGATCTGAAGCTCGTTTCCTCGGTGAGTTTGGCGCGAACGCGGGAAGCTCTGCACAATAGCTGGGACAAGAATGACCCCAAGGATGCGCAGGTCATCCTGCACATGCTAGAGATTGGTGCGGTGCAGTTCTTCCACGATCCGCTGGTCACCGGAACCGGCGATATTCAGGAGCTGTCAAAGACCCACGAGATCGTATCACGTTCGAAGACCGAACTCTGGCACCGCATCCTGACACATTATCTGCCGTTGTACTTTCCCGAAGCCGAGCGCTTTCATCGAAGCTCGCGCACAGATTGGTTTCTGGCGTTCCTCGATAGGTATCCTTCGCCGCACATGATCTCGGCGATGAGCCAGGAAGCGTTCATCAAGGACGCATGGCAAGTTGTTGGCCGCAAGGTTGGGAAAGAGCTAATGCTCTCAGATATTTACGCCACCGCCGCAGCTTCTGTGGGATTGCCTGTTCACCCACAATCGGAGGCTATCCGCATGTTTCGATTGGTCCTGGAGGAAGGGCGCAGCCTCATTCGCCAGCGCAATGAGATCGAAGCACGAGCCGTCGAATTACTCTCTGATCTCCCTGACTACCAGCTTCTGACAACCATTCCCGGCATCGGCCCGACCAACGCGATGACAATCTTGGCCGAAGCCGGGGATCTCCGCCGTTTCCAGCACCACCGACAGTTCCTGAAGTTCTGCGGGTTGGACCTTGCGACGATGCAGTCCGGCACATTCCGTGGGCAGAGCAAGATATCAAAATATGGGAACGCCCGGCTTCGCCGTACTCTTTGGATGGCTGGCCAAACAGCCGTTCTCAAGCGCACCAATAGCTTCCGAGATAAGTTCGAACGCTACATCGCGCGAGACCGACACAACGCGCATCTGAGACGCAAGGCATACACTGCGATCCCAGCCAAGATGGCGCGCACAGTACACGCCGTGGTTAAACATGGCGAACCCTATCGCCCCTTCTTTGAGGCGGGCGTGCCCAGGCGGAAGGACCTCTCTCTGTAGTGGCCGTGGAGGCAGGCAACTGACCTCGTAGATAATGTTCGGGCTTTCTGCTTGGGATTTAGGATCTCGTCTTAAGGACGGTGAAGGCCGCCATCGCGCGTACCTTGTGTTTGCTATGGGAGAGACCACTTCTTGACGGCAGAGCCCGTCTGGGCAACCATATCAGGGCATTCAGGAAACCGAATGCCCCATGACCTGCTGACCTAATCAGCCAAATCTTCCCGACATAGGACGTTGTCTGACCGGATGTAGGTCGGCACGCCGCGAAGGATGAACAGATCCGTCAACGCGTCGATCACCTCGGTCGAGTTCAGCTTCCGCTTCACTCGGATCGCCAAGCATTCCCGGCTATGCTCGTCCAGGATATTGAGTGTCCTGAACGTTTTTCCGTCATCAGTTCTGTGATGCACAAAATCATAAGACCAGACGTGGTTCCGAGACTCCGGTCTCAGCCGGATGCATGACCCGTCGTTCATCCAGAGCCGTCCTTTCTTGGGCTGTTTCATGGGCACTTTGAGCCCCTCGCGCCGCCACAGACGCTCGACACGCTTGTCGTTGATCTGCCAGCCTGCACCTCTCAGCAGAGCGGCAATCCGACGATAACCGTAACGACCATATTGCCGAGCCAGTGCGATCATATCGGCCACCAGACGATCCTCGTCGGCACGCCCAATTGGCAACCGCCTCTGCGTGGACCGATGCTGCCCCAAGACACGACAAGCTCGACGCTCCGAGACGTGGAACTGGCTTCGCACATGGTCAACGCAGGCACGGCGACGTGAAGGGCTCAGTAGTTTCCCCGTGCTGCCTCCGACAGGATCAGCTTATCCAGTGTCAGGTCAGATACGGCACGACGCAGCCGATCATTCTCCTGCTGCAGGCGCTTCAGTTCTTTCAGTTGGTCGGTTCCCATGCCGCCATACTGCTTACGCCAGCGATAGAATGTCTGCTCGGTTATCTGCACCTGCCTGATCGCATCAATCCGCGGCATTCCTTGGCCACACAGCACCTCAACCTGCCGTAACTTCGTGACAATCTCTTCCGGCTTGTGTCGCTTGATTCCCATATTTGATCCTCCGTTTCCTAACTATAGGGGCGGACCAACTCAGTGGGGGAGGCTCACTGGGGCTCCCTATTGTCTCAGCGATTATCGCAGCACACGGGGGAAGGATTGAATTGCGATCGGAGGGCGACGGCCTCGCCGTCACGCTGCTTCTTCCGCAGGGCTAACCTCGTTTGGTAGGCGAACAGACTGTTTCCACGAAACGCGAAAATTTATCTTACTTTAGGATCTCTAATGGTATATTAGTTTTTTTCATAGTAGCAGCGCTCGTGTGTGTTGCGCGTTTAACGAGTTCTCAGTTTATCCGTCGCCCGATGGCATGCGTCCCCGCCAGACAGCGACAGCAGCAGATCAGATTTAGGGCCGTCCCATTAGGACGGCCCCTTTTTTCTTTTCAGGACTTTTGACAAAGCAGCCTGTCAGAGGTGCGCAGTGAGTTCCGTTCTCGCCTCTTCCAGCACAAGGTCGCCAAGCCTGCGCAAGATCTCACTTGAGTTCTTTCGCGCCTGCCAGTTGAGCGGAATCTGCACTGCCGTCCCCGGCGCGAGCTCAACAAGTTCACCGCTGGCAATATACTTGCGCGCGCCGATCCCAGGCACCAATCCCCATCCAGAGCCATTCAGACAGCATTCTATGTATCCTTCGTACGACGGCACGAAGTGCAACGTCAGGCGGGTAACCTCACCAAAAGCCAATGTCAGCCATTGGTCCTGAATGGTGTCTTTTCGGTCAAATGAAAGACAGCGCGCGCCCGACACAGATTCAAGCGTTACGCCATCTGAAAAGTGTTGCTCATAAAAATCCGGTGCTGCGACGGCGATGTAATCCATCTGACCCAATCGCACCATCCGACATCCCTGAACCGGTTCCTCGATCGATGTTATGACACCCAACGCGTCGCCGGATTTCAGCTTTTGCTCGGTATGCTCCTGATCATCAGGCAAAATATCGAACATCAGCCCAAGCTCTTGAGAGGCGCGATGAATGACCTTGGGAAACCAGGTCGCAAGACTGTCGTTGTTGACTGACAGGCGAACCGTGGCCACCGAAGAGCTGCCACCATCGCCGAGTTGCGACAGGCGATCCTCCAGATCGTATTGCAGAAGCGATACCTGCTCGGAGTGCCGATACACCTGCAGCCCCATCTCGGTCGGTTTGCAGGGCCTGCCCCGCACGATAAGCACCCCGCCGAGTTGTTGCTCGAGATGCTTGATCCGCTGACTGACCCGCGACTGGGTAATGTTGAGTGATTCTGCCGCGGCGTCGAACTGTCCTTCGCGAATTACAGCTGCCAAAGCCTCAATCGCGTCGTAATCGAGTTTCATCACTGCTCTTTTCTCTATTAGTCTTGCTAATACAAGATAAGCAGAATTATGCCCCTAGCAATATATTTTGCCTCAGAACTCGATTTATCCACAAGGTGTGATAAGCGAGACTCATGTCATTTCACCTCTGAGCGCAGTGGCAAAAATATCATTCTTCTCAAACGCAACAAACTAGTTCACGTTTGGAAACAATGGGATGGGGTTAGGTATGTCAGGTCAAAGCTTGCGCAAGCAATTCATGGTGCAGTTCACCGGGCTCAAAAGGTATAGCCGTGCGGGCGCATGGCTTGTCGTAAGTTTTTTTATACTGCAGATCGCAGCCGCCATCTGGTTCGGCGCGTATTTGCTGAGCGTACCGGTCGCTTGGTACACAGTCGTGTTGATGATCATGACGGCGTTTTTCATCGGAACGCGCCTGCGCGGCTTAAACAACATCGTCCACGAATGCTGTCATTCCTCGTTTTCCGAACACCGGCCGACGAATGTTCATATCGGGCGTTTTAACTCGGTGCTCCTGACGGGTTGCTTCAAAACCTACAAAGACGACCACCTGTCGCATCACGCGCATTTGGGAGACTATGAGAACGATCGCGAGTTGGCCGTGATCGAAAAGTTTGGTCTTCATGAACCGCTGACACGCAAGACTGCGTTGCGCCATTTCGTGACACCTTTGCTTGGGCGCCATCTTCCCGCCTATTCCGGCATCAACCTCTCAAACGCGGATGGCACGTTCTTTTTTGCGCTCAAGGTCATCTATCTGATCGCCTTGGTGGCGGCGGCCATGCTTGCACCGTGGACTGTTCTTTTCTTCGTTTTGATCCCACTGTTCTACATTTTCCCAACGCTGAACTTCTGGACGGATTGCCTCGACCACGCCGGTATCGTTGGTGAAGAGGACGAATTGAGCGCATCACGCAACGTGCTGGCGCCCGAACCAATCCGCAGCCTGCTCTTCCCTCGGCACGACTGCTATCACTTGGTGCATCATCTGTTTCCGCAGGTGCCTGCCCAGTATCTGGCGCAAGCCCACGATGAGCTGTGCGCAGACCCTGAGTATCGCGCACAACCCCAAGCTACGCGCCCGACCCACCAGGATATCTGGCCAAGCCAGGTGTCGTTCGACAAAACAATGCCGCCCGCTGAGTAACACCGGGCGGCCCAGAGCCTGACAGTGGTAAAACTTTGGTCAGTTCAGGATGACGTGCAAGTCAGATGCGCCTTCATGTTCGGCCACATGAAAACCCGCGTCTCCGCCGGTAACGTCCCGGTACACATGTCCCAAAGCGAGCTTCAGTTGCCGTAACACCGAACGGCCATCATTGATCCCAGCGAGATATTGAAGATCGGTGACGACCATTTCGGACTGACCCAAAGCGCGTGCAAGCATCAATACTTTGGCCATGACCGACCGGGTTGCCGGACTGTCAGGATCGGTCAGGTCAACCGCCGCGATCGCGACGGTGCCAATCATGCTGTAACACTCGATCAACTCCCGCGACGGTGTTGCGTCGTACGGCGATGGTTGCGCGTCTCGTCCCTCAGCATCAAAGGCGATAAAGGCATCAGGCTTTTCTATCTTCACGGTATCACTCCAACCGGGACCTCCCGGCGTCTCTCACGTCCCTCCATAAGCCTAACTAAACCACACCCATCTGCACACAGCGTTATAGTTTCCCAATTGGCATCAATGCGGGGACAGAATGCGTGAATAGCAACCGCTCAGTCTGAATTGTGGCAATACTGTGCAATTCCAATAATGATTCCTAATTCAGCATTAGCTCAAATTAATCAGATTTTTTTGAACCTTTGTGCGATTCGCCAATGGAATAAGGCCACGCCATTCAAATCCAAGCAGACGCGCAACATCTCAATTGAAAATTATTATTGGTTTCGTCTGGGACGGCTTGCTTTTTCAAATTCCCCCGTCAATCCTCGCCGGCAACGAAAAAGACAACTGTGGGACGAGTGGCTTACGCTCTGTTTTCTGGATTTTTGCTCGGGCTATCGCTGATCCTGGCGATAGGTGCGCAAAATGCCTTTGTTTTAAGGCAAGGTATCGCCGGACATCATGTGTTCTGGCTATGCCTGTTTTGCAGTTTGTCGGACGCGATACTGATTTCAATCGGCGTTCTGGGGTTCAGCACGTTGGTCGCGTTCTCCCCGAATCTCACCCAGTTCATGGTGCTGGGCGGTGCCGCATTTCTGGTCATATACGGCACATCGCGCTTTCGGTCCGCCTATCTCGGGGACTATTCCATGGTGGACAGTGACGCCAAACCAAGGCTGTCAAAAACCATCGCCTATGCCGCGGTTTTCACCTGGGCCAACCCGCACGTCTATCTCGACACAGTCGCTTTGATCGGAGCGGTGTCCACCGGATATCCCACACCAGACAGGTGGTTCTTCGGACTTGGCGCGGTAATGTCGTCGTTTTTCTTTTTCTTTTCATTGGGATACGGCGCTCGGCATCTTGCACCACTCTTGAGTTCGCCTGGTGCGTGGCGCGTACTCGATGTGGCGATCGGCGTCTTGATGTGGTGGTTGGCGGTGGCATTGGTCACAGGCATGTAGCCGGCGCGGCGGACGCGCGCACACGACTTCGCTCCGTCCTCAGATATACCGATCCCCGAAAAAATTCCGGGGTTGCCTCCGCAAGGAAGCAACCCCGTATTTCCCACCCCGCGTTTCAGGCCCGGCCAGAACCTTCAGCGCCGTAGAAAAGCAAAGCTTCACGAACGAACACTAAACTCACACCACTCGGCACGTACATTAGCTTTTCTAATGTGGTATTAGCAAAACTGATTTAGAGCGTCAAGCACTT
>JABSSC010000135.1:6691-9146 GCA_013214635.1 Paracoccaceae bacterium
CGTTTAGAGTGTCCGAACTGAGTTAGTTCAACTGACCTGATGTACGTATCTTCATAGCGTTGATTTGCCTGATTTTTTTGTGATCCACAGAGGAAATCGTTCCGCAGGACGTCGGGCAGTCTATTAAAAAAATACTGTTCCAGTTAAGGAAACACCATCGCGACCTCGGCATCGGGATGCCCACGATAGGTACCACACGAATAAAAACGCCCGGGCAAAACTGCCCAGGCGTTAGTGCAAGCGTGAAGCTTTTCGGCGCCGACACCATCCACGAGAAACGTGAGTCTGGCCGGTATGCTGTTCGGTATCAGCGTTAATGATGGATTAACTATACTAATGGGGCAAAACTAAGGCGGAACGGACATACCGCCATTTCTGATGATACGCGTGGGAGGGCGGGTCAATTTCCAATGCATTCAGCCGCCATCAAGATGCGGTTCCATCAAAAGTGAAACAATCTGGAACGGCGTAACCGTCAGGGTTGCTTCGCCATGCTTCAATTCCAGAGTCTCCAGGATGTTCTCCTCCAAATCACACAGATGCACCGCGCCAACGTCTTCCGCAAAAGCTAGCGTCACGTTGCCTTTCTTTCTGTGTGCCTCATAAAAGCGCGCCACCCAGCCTCCTCCAGCGTCACGTGGCTTGAGTGTCTCAAGCACGATGTTGGCATGGTCACACCCTACCAAAGGGGCAACTGGAGATCCGCCGGTCAGTCGAACCGGATGGTTCAACGCCGCCGCTTCCTGTTCAACCGCGCCGCGCCAGCATCCGGCATGCGGCAAAAGAGCATAGGTGAACACATGCTCACCCTGATCCGCCTCCACATCCGGCATCGTCGCCGATTTGATCAGTGACATGCGCATCATGTTGTCGCGAATGTCATACCCGTATTTGCAGTCACTCAATAAAGCGACGCCATACCCACCATCTGACAGATCTGCCCATCTTTGTCCGCAAACCTCGAACCGGGCGGCGTCCCAGCTGGTGTTGCGATGCGTTGGGCGTTCGATGCTGCCCCATTGAATATCGTAGGTGGCGCGCGGTGCATGCACATCGACCGGGAAGGCCACCTTCAAAAGCGTGTGCGTCTCATGCCAGTTCACATGGGTCACGAAGTCGACGCGCTTGGAGGCAGAGGTCAACCGGATCTCCTGCGTGATCGTGCTGGACTTAAAACCGCGCGACACGCGCAAAGAGACACGGACCGGCGTATCCTCGACGATTTCAATCTCTGCCGGACCGTCGAGTTCTTCCAGCCGGTCCTCAAAGAACGGATCAATGTCCCACGCATCCCAGACCAACGGACGGTCTTCAAATAGCTGAAGGCGATTACCGCACGCGCCGTCGTCCAGCACGTCGCGTGCTTCCTTTTTGTCATAGACGCGGGAAAGCTGCCCTGCTGCGTTCACCTCCACCCGGAGGAGCGCGTTTTCCAGGATCGCTACTGCTCCGTCACGCTTGATCGTCAGACCCGGCTCTGGTGGTGCGGCGACAAGTTCGACAGCCTCATAGGGACGGATCGGCGCAAGCTGGATCGGACCATCTGGACCGTCAATTACCGGCGCAATGGTCTGGGATGCCGTGTTCGCGACAATGCTGTCGCCGTCTGGCACAAATGCAGTTGCGGCCGCGATCTCGACGTCGATCATATCATAGTCGACCGCGGCGTCCTCAAAGACTTCCCGGATCGCCGTGCCGGTGAGAATATCATGGAACTGATTGAGGCACAAAAGCTCCTACGCGGCGTCGAGGTTGCAATGTGCGCCCATCATCGCCGCCAGGGCCTCGGCCTCATGCAGAGCGATCTCAGCTTTGCGGTTCTTGCGCTTGATCCAACCGTTAGACGTCAGAACCCCGCGATGCCCCTCAAGGTAGATCTCGTCATGCCAGTCGGGCAGCCCCTCAGCCTGCCCCTCCATGGCAACGAAGGCGTCTCGCACCGTCCCCATTTTCAGAGCCGGCATACCCGGCATTTCCGCATACCCTTTCGCCGTCTGGATCAGCCCTTCGGTCGGACCGCCGCCGCCATCCCCATAGCCAAAGCAAATGGGAAGATCGCGGATCTTGTCCTTGGCGGTTGAGTGTTCCCACGTCCCCAAGACCTCAGGCGCCGATAGGTCGCTTTTGTCGTTCGTGGGCCATCCGGTCCAGTAGGTGGTGTTCATCGGCAAAAGCTTGGCCGACTGCACCAGCGGGATGAACGGCATTTCAGCATCGAGATACTGGTAAGCCTCAGCGACCATGCCCGGAATGGCCGGATCGCCCAGAGCCATGCCAGCCATCTGATCCACGATCGCGGAATATGCCGCCGCACCTTCACTGTCCCAGCGCGCAGTGTTGTTAAAGCCGGGGCTGCGTTCGCCCACAGGCACAACATCCTTGACCGTGTAGCGACCCATGGACGCCCAAGGTTCGTTCACCGACCCGCAAGACAGCCACGAATAGCTCATCTCAT
>JABSSC010000136.1 GCA_013214635.1 Paracoccaceae bacterium
CAGCAGAATGATTGCAAATATGAGCTTTACCCGCCCGTCAGATGGCGGGGTGCGCGCCCATTGTGACATGCGCATCAACTGGCGATGGGGAAATCGCATGCGCTAGTCGGTGAACCGCACTTTGCCGATGAAGGGCAGGTTGCGGTTACGTTGCGCAAAATCGATGCCATAGCCCACGACAAATTCATCCGGGATCTCAAACCCGGTCCAGGTTGCTTTCACCTCGACTTCGCGACGCGACGGTTTGTCGAGCAGGGCAATGGTTTCAAGCCGTCGCGGCTCACGCGATTTCAGAAGGGACACGACGTGTGACAGCGTGAATCCAGTGTCGACGATGTCCTCGACAACCAGCACATCACGGCCGCCAATTTCGCCGCGTAAGTCCTTGAGAATTCGCACTTCTCGGCTTGATTCCATACCATCGCCGTAAGACGAGGCCTCAAGGAAATCGACCTCGACGTTCAGGTTCAACTCTCGCACCAGATCGCCGATGAACACAAACGATCCTCGCAATAGACCAACCACGATCAGTTTGTCAGTCCCCGCAAACGCAGTCTCAATTTCGCTTGCCAGATCTTCGACGCGCGCCGCGATCGTCTTGGCTGAGATCATTTGATCGATGACATAAGGCCGGGTCACTTGGCCGCTCCCTCTTGAATTCGTCGTCTGTTTCTACGACATCCCCCGCGAAAGTCACGGACGAAGCAGACGATGCCGACCCACTCAGAAACCAAACGGCTCCCTTATACGCCGGAGCAGATGTATGACCTTGTGGCCGACGTGGCCCGGTACCCGCAGTTTTTGCCATGGTGTGCTGCGGCGCGCATTCGTTCGACCCGCCCAGACGGACCGGCAACCGTGATGGAGGCCGACCTTGTGATTTCGTTCAAAGTGTTCCGCGAACGCTTTGGCAGCCGCGTGACACTTTGGCCGGAGGATATGAAGATCGACACGGAATACCTCGACGGGCCATTTAAATATCTCAAGTCGAACTGGAGTTTTGTCGAGGCTGAAGGCGGAACCGACGTCAGCTTTTTTGTCGATTTCGAGTTTCGCAATGCGATCCTGCAGGGTGTGATCGGCCTTGTCTTCAACGATGCCATGCAGCGTGTGGTGCGCGCCTTTGAACGGCGCGCGCAAGAGCTTTACGGTTGAAGCGCGGAAATTAGCATTTCCAGTGCGTGATCAACGGTTTGGCGGCGAACGTTCGCGCGCCCGATTTCGCCGAACTCAATCGCCTCAACCCGCGTTGGATGGCCCATCTGAGCCAAGCCAAAGCATACCAGCCCTTCGAGTTTGAACTCAGACCCGCCAGGTCCTGCGATCCCCGTGACCGAGATCGCCAATGTCGCGTCCGACCGTTCAAGCGCGCCATCAGCCATCTCTTGCGCAACCTCAACGCTGACCGCACCGACGCGGTTAAGCGTGTCGGGATCGACGCCCAGCATGTGCACTTTCGCGCCGTTGGAATAGGTGACGAAGCCCCGGTCGAATATCGCTGAAGAGCCTGCGACATCCGTGATTGCACCAGCGATCAGGCCACCGGTGCAGCTTTCGGCGGTTGCAATCATCGCGCCGCGCGACTTGGCAAGTTCCAGAAGCGTCTCGGCGGCGGTTACCATCCGCGCAGATGGGCGACTGCGGCGATGCCGATCACCAGAACGGCGGCAAGTGCGCCGGCAAACACATCGTCAAGCATCACCCCCATGGGGCCTCCGCGCCGGTCCGCCCAGCCGATGGGGCCCGGTTTGGCGATGTCGAGAATGCGGAACGCAAAGAAGGCCGTGATGATGCCCGGCCACAATGCTGTGAAAGGAACACCTGCAGACTGCGCGCCGTAAGAGATTGGCAGAAGCGCAACCCACATGCCCACGACCTCGTCAATGACGACCTCGCTCGGGTCCTCTTCCAAGACTTCTTCGACGTAGCGTTCGATGATCTTGATGCCGGCAAACATCAGGATGATCGTGGCAAAGATCAGTCCCTGAAACCCTGCGACCTGGTGCACACCCCACGCCGCAGGGATCGCGGCGAGTGAGCCCCATGTGCCTGGGCCGGGCTTAACCATGCCAATCAGCCCGAAGGTGGCGAGGACGCGGATCATGACTTCACCAGGGT
Source organism: Paracoccaceae bacterium (assembly GCA_013214635.1). GTDB lineage: Bacteria > Pseudomonadota > Alphaproteobacteria > Rhodobacterales > Rhodobacteraceae > JABSSC01. The sequence continues at coordinate 2,119 of JABSSC010000136.1, forward strand.
CGCTGTGGCGATAGCTGCGATGCCTTCCTCGCGACCTGTAAAACCCAGTCGTTCAGACGTCGTCGCCTTGACCGACATACGGTCCTTTTCGATACCCATGATACTTGCCATTGTCTCAATCATCCTTTCCGCATGCGGCCCGATCTTTGGGAATTCGCATACGAGTGTGCAGTCTACGTTACTGATCGTGAACCCTTTTTGTGTCACCAGTTGGGCGGCATGCGACAAAAAGATATGGCTCGCCGCCCCCTTCCACTGTGGGTCGCTCGGTGGGAAGTGTCGTCCGATATCGCCTTCGGCAAGCGCACCATAAAGCGCGTCCGTGACTGCATGCATGCCGACATCAGCATCCGAATGGCCCTGCAGCGCACGGGTGTGCGGTACCTCGACCCCGCAAAGCCAAACCGACGTGCCCGGTCCAAAGCGGTGCACGTCATAGCCATTGCCCAGTCTTACATCCATTGCAGTATCCATTAGCTTTGCGGCGCGTTCAAAGTCCGCCTCAGTGGTGATCTTGAGATTTCTTTCGTCCCCGGGAACGATTTTCACGTCCACTCCGGCACGGCGCGCAATTTCCACGTCATCTGCGGCAGGTGCATCGTTTTCGCGATGTGCGGTGAGAATAGAGGCGAAATCAAAACCTTGAGGGGTTTGGGCCCGAAAAAGCCCCGTGCGGTCGGCAGTGCCAGTGACGTGATCGCCATCACCCTTCCATAAGGCATCGGTTACAGCCAAGGCCGGCGCGGCGCCTGTCTGCGGTGTAGTGGCAGCAATCACCTCTGAGATTAGTTCAGCGGAGACGAGCGGTCGCGCCGCATCATGTATGAGCACGCGCTCGGGTGCAGCGTCTACCAAGGCTTCGAGACCAGCGCGCACAGACGCATCACGGGTCGCACCGCCGGGGGTTGCCAGCACGGCGTCACCCAAAAGACCCGAGATCTCTTCCACGTCATCTTTGTGGTGAACAATAAGGACGATATCGATCTCAGCGTGGGATCGAAATGCGTTGAGCGTATGCTGTGCAACACGTTGACCGCAAAGCATTCTCCATTGCTTTGGGATCGGTCCGCCAACGCGCGTTCCGCGTCCGGCAGCGACGATGATTGCAGCGGTTTTGGGTCGGTCAGAAGTCATCCCGTTCTCATTAGGCTGAGAAGACGGGGCTGACAATCTTAGCCTTTGCACGTAAACACTGCACAAAAAATAGGCAAACGATGAAACTATGACTTCACAAGGGGGGCGCTGAATTGCCCCGCACCCACCTTCGGGATAGATCGCGCATGTGTGCATAATGATTAATCACATGACCATCCAAGTGGCAGACCGCTCGTTGGACAGCCCGGTGCTTCTCGCGCCGATGGCGGGAATCACTGATTTGCCGTTCCGCAGGTTGGTGGCGCGTTTCGGCGCGGGCCTTGTGGTGTCCGAAATGGTGGCAAGCCAGGAAATGGTTCAAGCCAAGCCGGGAGTTAGAGAGCGGGCTGAGCTTGCCTTCGGGGATGCCGGAACATCGGTTCAGCTTGCCGGACGTGATCCCTATTGGATGGCCGAGGCGGCGCGGATGGTCGAAGCGAACGGCGCGCGAATGATCGACATCAATATGGGCTGCCCGGCCAAAAAGGTGACGGGTGGTTTGTCGGGATCGGCGCTTTTGAAGGACCTCGATCACGCGTTGACGTTGATTGAAGCCGTGGTTGGTGCGGTTGCAGTGCCTGTGACGCTCAAAACCCGCCTAGGGTGGGACGACGCGAAGCTTGTTGCGCCTGAATTGGCACTGCGGGCTGAGCGTGCCGGCGTTGCCATGATCACGATTCACGGGCGGACACGCTGCCAGTTTTACAAGGGTCACGCGGATTGGTCCGCGATACGCGCCGTACGTAACGCGGTCGAGATACCGGTGATCGCAAATGGGGACATTACGTCGCCAGAGACCGCGACCGCAGCCTTGGTGGCTTCAGGTGCGGCAGGCGTGATGGTGGGCCGCGGCATTCAGGGGCGTCCGTGGCGGCTTGCTCAAATCGATGCAGCGCTCTCCGGGCGGCCTGTGCCGGCGGCGCCAAAGGGCTCGGACTTTTCCGACATGGTCATGGGGCATTACGAAGACACGCTGGCGTTTTACGGAAGTGAACTGGGAGGTCGGGTCGTCCGAAAGCATCTGGGCTGGTACATGGACGTTGCAAACACGCCCGCCGCGTTGCGTCGAGAGGTGTTGACTGCGGCAGAGCCCGGAACCGTCCGCAGGCTTGTTCCCGACGCCATGACCGCAGGGGAACTGGTGGCATGAGCGGCATGGCAGACAGCCTTTGGGCCTCGCTTCCCGTGCCCGCCTTTCTGCTCGACCCGGGTGATGTGATTGCTGAGGTAAATCCTGCGGCAGAGCTGTTCATGAATACATCTGTGCGCGGCATGCGGGGGGCGCCATTCTTTGATGTGATGGCAATCGATGCGCCGCTAGAGGAATCCTTTCAGCGCGTGCGCGACAGTCAGGCGTCGCTCTTCATCAACACGGTGGATGTCGGTGGCGGAAACCGGACTCCGATGATGTGTGATATGCAGATCGCGCCCATGACCGGCATGCCGGGCTTTGTGTTGATGCTGCTTGAGCCGCGCCAGATAGCCGACCGGCTTGGGCGGGCGCATTCGGTTAAGACCGCCGCAAAGTCGGCGATTGGTATGGCTGAAATGCTCGCGCATGAGATCAAGAACCCACTCGCCGGGATTACAGGCGCCGCGCAACTTCTGAGCATGAACCTTTCTGGCGAAGATCTGGAAATGACCGATCTTATCGTCGCGGAGAGTCGGCGGATCGTTCAATTGCTTGATCAGGTCGAACAGTTCGGCAATCTGCGCCCACCAAAGCGGCGCGCAGTCAATGTGCACGACCTTCTCGACAGGGCGCGAAAGTCCGCACAGGTGGGTTTTGCTGCCAAAATGCGGCTGATCGAAGAATACGACCCGTCTTTGCCGCCAACATTTGTTGACGGCGATCAGATGCTCCAGGTGTTTCTCAACCTGCTCAAGAACGCGGCCGAAGCTGCTGAGAACGGCGGCGGCACAATCCGGATGCGGACCTTTTACGAAGGTGGGCTTCGTCTGCGCCGAAAGGATGGCACCGCCGCGCTGCCGCTTCAGGTCGAGATTGTCGATGACGGTCCCGGTCTTCCCCCTGAAATCGCGCCCGAGATCTTCGATCCCTTCGTCTCGGGCAAAGAGAACGGCACGGGCCTCGGCCTCGCACTGGTTTCAAAGATCGTCTCGGACCACGAAGGCTGGATAAGCGTCGACAGCGTTCCGGGGCGCACCGCATTTCGCATCTCGCTGCCTGTGGCGACCAAAAAACAAATCGGGCTGAAGCCCGAAGAAGAGGAATAACGCATGGACGGAACGGTTCTTGTTGCCGATGACGACCGGACAATCCGCACGGTTTTGACACAGGCGCTGACGCGGGCAGGGTGCAAGGTACATGCGACGTCGTCGCTGGTGACGCTGATGCGCTGGGTTGAAGAGGGCAAGGGCGACCTTGTGATCTCGGACGTGGTGATGCCCGATGGAAACGGTTTGGATCAGCTGCCGAAGATAGCGGAGGAACGGCCCGGATTGCCGGTCATCGTTATTTCGGCCCAAAACACCATCATGACCGCCATTCAGGCCGCAGAGGCCGAGGCATATGACTATTTGCCCAAGCCATTCGATCTTCCTGACCTGATGAAGCGCGCTGCTCGTGCGTTGGAGATCAAACGCCGGGCGCCAACAAAACGGTCGGAGACCGACAGCGTCGCTGGAGTAAACGATGAGCTGCCGTTGGTCGGGCGGACCCCGGCCATGCAGGCGCTCTATCGTCTGGTTGCCCGTGTGATGAACACAGATATCCCGGTCTTGATCACCGGGGAGAGCGGCACTGGAAAATCGCTGATTGCGCGGGCCATCCATGATTTTTCTGATCGCCGCACACTGCCATTTGTGGTGGCGAGCGCCGCTGATCTGGCCGCACTGGAAGGGCCATCAACGCTGATTAGCCGAGCCGGGAATGGATCGATCCTGTTTGACGAGGTCGGGGACCTTAATGAAGAGGCTCAGGCCCGCATCGTGCGCATGCTGGACAGCTTCAACGAAAGCGGGCCGCGCGTGATGGCCACCAGTCAGGCCGATTTGTCGTCCAAACTTGAATCCGGAGCGTTTCGCCAAGATTTGTTTTACCGTCTTGGCGGCGTGAGCATCTCGGTCCCGTCATTGCGCGAGCGTGTCGATGACATCCCGCTTTTGGCCGACCACTTCCTCGTTCGGGCGGAACGCGATGGCGCGATCCTGAGGCGGTTCGATGATGAGGCGATCGAGCTGATCCGTGCCTACAGTTGGCCCGGCAACGTGCGGCAGTTGGAGAACACCATTCGCAGGCTGGTCGTGACCGGGACGGAAGAGACCATTTCACGCAGCGAGGCCGAGCTTGTGCTGGGCAACCAGCCGGCCATGGAGCCGCTTGTCGGCGGCGGGGACGGGGAAAAGCTCTCGGCCTCCATCGCGAAACACTTGCGCAGATACTTCGACCTGCACGGGGGTGTGTTGCCTCCACCGGGGCTTTATCAGCGCATTTTGCGCGAGGTTGAGATGCCGCTGATCGAAATCGCACTCGATGCAACGGGCGGAAATCAGGCAAAATGTGCTGATTTGCTTGGGATCAACCGCAATACGTTGAGAAAAAAGATCACCGATCTCGATATTCAGGTGACACGGCGCCGCAAATTGATGTAAAATCGCAACAATGGCGTTGCGTATTTGCCCAGACAAAAGTCGTCGCGGCAGATATGGGGCACCGAGCGGTTAAAAAACACGATTTGTTGGGGTGGCCCGATTGGCGGGGCGCGTGAAAAACGCAACATTTGAAAGGTTCGCCCGGATCCGGCGAATGCGTCGTCTGCAGACGGCTGTCGGTGTTGCTGTGGTTGTGCTGGGCCCGATACTCGCGCTAGGGACATTTCTTGTGCTCGGCCCGCTCGATCGTGTTGCGACACCGTTTGAACTCCGGCTGATCCTTCTCGCTGACCTCGTCTATATTCTGGTTGTGGCCGCACTCGTCCTTGGGCGGATCGTGAACATGATTGCCGCACGACGTGCGCGCTCGGCTGGGTCGCGGCTCCATCTTCGGCTCACCGGCGTTTTCGCGCTGATTGCGCTTTTTCCAACGGTATCGGTGGCAATCTTTGCAGGTCTGACGATCAATATCGGGCTTGAGGGCTGGTTTTCCGAACGTGTTCGGCAAGTGGTGGGCGCGTCTATCTCCGCCGCAGAAGCGTACCGCACGACCCAACGAGACGACCTGATCACCGATGCCCGCGCTCTTGCGGCGTTTTTGGACGCGGCCCGGCGCGACAACTTTTTCCTGAGTGATGGAGAGGTGCGCCAACTTCTCGCCCAAGGCCAAGGGCAAGTGCAGCGCGGTTTGAGTGAGGCTTTCGTGATTGATGGCGCTGGGGAAATCAGAGCACGAGGTGACGGATCCTACCTCTTCGATTTTGAAGCCATCGATCCTACGGTTCTGGATGGTGTGACCGGCGGCGAACCGGTGGTGATTGAGGACGTGGCAAATGGCGAGTTTCGCGCACTTGTTCGTCTCGACGCTTATGTGAACCGCTATCTCTATGTGACACGCGATGTCGACAGTCAGATCCTTGTTCTGCTCGATGAAGCGCAGGAAACAGCGCAGCTTTACACGCAGCTTGAATCGCAGCGTGGACGCGTCGTTTTCGAATTTGGGCTGATTTACCTGGGCTTTGCGCTGATCCTTATCCTTGCGGCGATCTTTTTGGGCCTTTGGGTTGCAGAGCGGCTTGCGCGTCCGGTCGGACGCCTCGCGGGGGCGGCGCAGCGTGTCGGGGCCGGCGATCTTGATGTGCGTGTGCAAGAAGGAGACGGCGACGACGAGATTGCCATGTTGGGCCGTGTCTTTAATCAGATGACCCGCCAACTCAAAGCGCAGCGCGATTCGATGATGGAGACGAACGCCCAGATCGAAAGGCGTCGCCGGCTCTTTGACAGCGTTTTGTCCTCGGTGACGTCTGGGGTGATGGGGCTGGATGCAGACGGGGCAATCACGTTTGTTAACCGATCAGCCGAGCGCCTTTTGGGGCTGATTGAGGAAGATGGTCAAAGCTTGCTCTTGCCTGAAACCGTACCCGAGTTTCACGATCTGCTTCTTCGGTTGCAAAACACGGGCGCAGAGGTCGCACAGGAAGAGGTCCGCGTCACGCGACGTGGTGCCTTGGAAATTCTTTTGGTGCGGATGGCGACCCGGCGTTCGGAGGACGGCAATCTTGAAGGCTACGTGATTGCCTTTGATGATGTGACCGATTTGGTGAGTGCGCAGCGTATGGCGGCTTGGGGTGACGTTGCCCGTCGGATCGCGCACGAGATCAAGAACCCTCTGACGCCGATCCAGCTTTCGGCCGAGCGCATCAACCGAAAATTCGGACGCACGCTGGACGCAGAAGATGCCGAACTGCTCGACCAGTATACTGGTGTCATTGTGCGCCAGACGAACGATCTTCGGCGCATTGTCGACGAGTTCTCGAAATTCGCGCGCATGCCCCAACCCGAAAGGCAACTCGAGGACTTAACGGCGATCGTTGGCGACGCCGTAGTCTTGCAGCAGGCCGATGATGACCGCGTGACGATCACAGCTGATTTGCCAGAGCAACCGGTTTGGGCGGATGTGGACAGCACAATGGTTGGGCAAGCCTTGACGAATTTGATCAAGAACGCGGGCGAAGCCATTGAAACGCTGCAAAACTCTGGTGCGCCAGATGGGCACGAACCGCGTATCACGGTTGCAATGCGGGCCGATGGTGATCGCGCGACAATTTCGATTTCCGACAATGGCATCGGTCTTCCAACCGATCGTTCCCGCCTCTTTGAGCCCTACGTGACAACACGGGATAAGGGCACAGGGCTGGGAACGATCGGTAGGAAGACCGATGCCATTGTCGGAAATCGAAATT
>JABSSC010000137.1 GCA_013214635.1 Paracoccaceae bacterium
CCCCCGGCCTCCTTCAACGATCCGACGCGTTCCATTTGGGCGCGGGACCGCGATAAGCTTCGGTCAGGTCTTCCGGCACCTCGGACCCATCCACGAGAAACGGCAGGATCCCTTTGCGCAGGCTTTTGCCGCGCAAGGCATTGATATCGGCGTCGGACATGGTCGCGCGTTGACCGCAGCGCCGCGACCATTGTCCCAGCAGATCATAAAGGCGCGCGATCTGGCCTTCATGCCCTGACGTCTTTGCCAGATCGGTAAGCTCCAAGGGGTCCGCCGCCAGATCAAACAGCATCGGGCGGAAGCCGCCTTCGGCGTGGATCAGCTTGTAGCGCCCGTCAAACACCATGAAGAGCCGCGCGTCCTTGGGGGCCACGCCCAACTTCACCGCCTGCGGTGTCGCGCCATAGTCAAACTCTGAAATCACGCAGTCGCGCCATGCGGGGCTTTCCCCGTGCAGCCAGGGCGTCAGCGCGCGCCCTTCGAGGATGTGATCGGCCACCTCACCGCCCGCAGCCTCGACGAATGTGGGCACCAGATCGATCAGTTCGACCAACGCGTCGCAAACCGAGCCGCGTGTGGCATCCGCCGCCGCGCGCGGATCGGATATGATCATCGGGATCTTGACCGAGGGGTCGTGAAAGAGGTCTTTCTCGCCCAGCCAATGATCGCCGAGGTAGTCCCCGTGATCGGAGGTCAGGACGATCATCGTGTCCTCCATCCGTCCCGTCGCTTCAAGATGATCAAGCAAGCGCCCAAGCTGATCGTCGCATTGTTTGACGAGGCCCATATAGGCCTGAATGACACGTGTCCGGTTTTCGTCGTTCTGGAAGGCTTGCGCGATGCGGTTGTCCATATACGCCCCGAAGACGGGGTGCGGGTCGTCCCGCTCGGACGGGTCGCGTTGCGGCTGGGAGACCTGATCAGCCCTATACATGTCGTTGTAGGGCGCAGGCGCGATATAGGGCCAGTGCGGTTTGATATAGCTGACGTGGGCGCACCACGGCCCCTTTGCCTGATCGATGAAACGGATCGCCTCCCCCGTCAGCCAGGGGGTTTCGCTGTCTTCCTCCTGAATATTGGCGGGCTTCGTGGCGTTGGCCATGAACCACCCAGACGCCTTGTTGCCGGCGGCATCGATCCCGGCATTGGCGAAATCGGCCCATGGGTGGTCGGTGTCATACCCTTTGGCGCGCAGATAGTCCTGATAGGGGGACGGTTTCTTGTCGTAATCGCCGTCGGGCCCGGTGGCCCAAAGCCCGTCATCGCGCGCCCAGTTGTCAAAGCCGCATTGCGCGAGCCGTGCGCCCGCGATGGTATCGGTGGTGATGCCGAGCCGCGCCATGCCTTTGGTGTCTGGATAATGGTGCGTCTTGCCCAAGATCCAGCAGTCCATACCCGCCTCGCGCAGGTGATCCCCCATGGTCATTTCACCGACTTTGAGCGGAAAGACGTTCCATGATGCGCCATGAGACGAGACATAGCGCCCGGTATAGGCGCTCATCCGGCTGGGCCCGCAGAGCGGCGATTGCGCATAGGCGTTGGTGAAGCGCACCCCGCGTGCGGCGACGCGGTCAAAGTTGGGGGTCTCAAGATGCGGGTGGCCCGCGCAGCTGAGATAATCGAACCTCAGCTGATCATACATGATGAACAGGATGTTCAACTGCCCCTCCCCCGTTTGTGCCTATGGTTGGCTTTCGCGGGAGTATTGAGGGAATTCTGCAGCGCGTCCAGCAATCGGATCAATCGCACCAGAAAGGCATGGCATGGCGCGCCCGTCCTACCACCATTCCGTGCCGGGGGCGCCTTTGATCCGTCCTGTGAGGTTCGCCGTCACCCAACCGCCGTAAAAACCCCCGGGCTGCGGGATCACTCGTTCGTCGCCAACAAAAGCGGCCTCCATCTGTGCCGCATAGAACGCGACATACCCTGCCATGGGCCGGAAGGTCGGTATGGGCGTGGCATAGCTCCACGCCGCGCGTCGCGCGGTGACGCCGCCCGCGCGCACGTCCCAGTAACTGGCCCGCCCCTTCCATTCGCACATGGATGAACCGGGCGCCCGGATCAGCTCGGCCGTGATATCCTCAGGCGGGATGTAGTAGGTCGGGGCGTGGTGCGTCTCTAGCACCCGGTAGGCGCGCGTGCTGTCGGCCACGACTGCGCCCCCAAGCGTCACGCGCAACCGCTGCGGCACGGGTTCCAGAGCCGGTGGGCGCGGATAGTCCTGAACGTTTTCGGGGGGCAATGGGGTCATGGGCAGCCTCAACTCAGTCGACGCGTAACGTGGATCACGGCATTGGCGGATCAAGCCCCTTTTTTGACCCCCCTTTCCCGTTTCGTGTCGTGACGTCAGTTTTGACGTGGCGCGACGCGATGCCCATTGTGGGGTCATGACCGCGCGCATGGCATATCCTGCTCTGATCGGGCTTTTGACGGCAGCTTTGGTAAGCGGAGGCGCAGCGCATGGGGCCGCGCAATCGCCCGAGGCCCTCGACACCGTCGCCCCATGCACGGTTCTTGTGCACGGGCTTGGGCGCAGCAGTGCGTCGTTCTGGGTGGCGGAGCGCGCGTTTGAGCGGTTGGGGCATCAGGTTGTCAGCGTCGATTATCCGTCGACCGAAATCACCCTGACGGAGGCGGCCGAATACCTCGACACCGCGATGGCGACATGTGAGGCGACGCAGGTCAATGTCGTGACCCATTCAATGGGCGGAATTGTGTTGCGCGTCTGGGCGAAAACCCATGACCCGGCCCGCGTGGCACGGGCCGTGATGCTCAGCCCACCCAACGCCGGGTCCGTGATCGTCGAGACATTTGACGGCTATGACCTCTTTCGGGATCACGTGGGCCCTGCGGGGACCGAGTTGGCGGCAGATGTGCGCGATACAATCGCGGGGCTTGGGCCAGTTCCGTTCGATCTGGGCGTAATTGCAGGGGATGTGTCGCTGAACCCGGTATTCTCTGGCATCATTCCCGGACCCGACGATGGCACGGTCGCCGTCGCATCGACGCGGGTTGAGGGCATGGCAGATCACATTGTCCTGCACACCAGCCATACCTTTGTGATGAACAACCCCGCTGTGCTGGCGCAAACGATGACCTTCCTTCACACTGGGAAATTTGATGCCGATTTGTCTTATGAGGACATGCGTGCGCTTTGGCGCGGCGAAAGCGGTTGATCACAGCCAAATCTAACTGAAGGCCAAAGCACTTATGCGCCCCCCCTTTTCGACCAACGGGGGCTCTGCTAACGCTCGCCCCCATGCTGCGCATCGATGATATCACCTATGCCGTTGACGGACGTAACCTGTTTGAAGGCGCGTCGGCCACGATTCCGCAAGGGCACAAGGTTGGCCTTGTTGGGCGCAACGGCACTGGAAAGACGACGCTCTTTCGGTTGATCCGAGGCGAACTGGCGTTGGAATCGGGTGAGATTTTCGTGCCGCGCGGCACGCGTATCGGTGGCGTTGATCAGGAAGTTCCGGGATCGGACGTGTCGCTGATCGACACGGTTCTGGCCGCGGACACCGAACGGGCAACCCTGTTGGCGGAATCCGAGACCGCCACGGACGCGGCCCGGATTGCCGATATCCAGACGCGGCTTGCTGATATCGACGCGTGGTCGGCCGAGGCGCGCGCGGCAACAATTCTAAAGGGTTTGGGGTTTTCCGAAGAAGAGCAACACATGCCATGTTCCGCCTTTTCCGGCGGCTGGCGCATGCGCGTGGCGCTGGCGGGTGTTCTGTTTTCCGCGCCTGACCTACTGCTTTTGGACGAACCGACGAACTATCTCGACCTCGAAGGGGCGGTTTGGCTCGAAAGCTATCTGGCCAAGTACCCCTATACGGTCATCGTGATCAGCCACGACCGGGGCCTTTTGAACCGGGCGGTCGGATCGATCCTGCATCTCGAAGATCGCAAACTGCACTTTTACCAAGTGCCCTACGACAAGTTTGCAGAGACGCGGGCGGCCCGGCTGGCGGTGGCCGAGGCGGAGGCCAAAAAGCAGGAGGCGCGGCGCGCGCATCTGCAAAGTTTTGTGGACCGGTTCCGCTATAAGGCGTCAAAGGCCGTTCAGGCGCAGTCGCGGCTGAAGATGATCGCCAGGATGCAGCCCATCACCAGCCCGCAAGAGGCCGCATTGCGGAAGTTCAGCTTTCCCGAGCCGGAGGAGCTGTCGCCCCCGATCGTGAACCTGGAAAGCGCCAGCGTCGGGTATAACGACGTGCCCGTGCTAAAGCGGTTGAACCTGCGCATTGATCAGGACGACCGGATCGCGCTTCTTGGGAAGAACGGCGAAGGAAAGTCCACTCTTTCCAAGCTGTTATCAGACCGACTTGAGGCGATGGGTGGACGGATCACACGCGCCTCAAAGCTGCGCATCGGGTATTTCGCGCAGCATCAGTTGGATGAGTTGTTCCCCGATGAGACGCCTCTGGATCACATTCGTCGCCTGCGCCCGGACGAGACGCCCGCCCGCCTGCGCGCCCGGTTAAGCGGGTTTGGTGTGGGTGCAGAACAGGCGGACACGGTCGTTGCGCGCCTGTCGGGGGGCCAGAAGGCACGGCTGTCGCTCTTGCTGGCCACGATCGACGCGCCGCATATGCTGATCCTCGACGAACCAACCAACCATTTGGACATGGAAAGCCGGGAGGCGTTGGTTGAGGCGTTGACCGCCTATTCGGGCGCGGTGATCCTTGTCAGCCACGATATGCATCTGCTCAGCCTTGTCGCGGATCGGTTGTGGCTGGTCAAAGACGGGCGGGTCGCCCCCTATGACGGGGATCTGGAAACCTACCGGCGCGAGTTGCTGTCGTTGCCCGCACCAAAGCCTGCGAAACCTGCAGCGGTCAAACGCGCCAGCAAGGATGAACTGGCCGCGCTGAAATCCGATGTGAAGACCGCTGAGGCCCGCGTCGCCAAGTTCGAAGAGATGCGCGAAAAGCTTGCCAAAATACTGGCTGACCCGACGATGTACGAAGCTGAAAAGCTATCAGAAACCGAGCGTTGGCAGAAGAAGTTCGCGGAAGTCGAGGACGGTTTGGAAAAGGCCGAAACGCTGTGGATGGCCGCAGCCGAACGGCTTGAAGCAGCAGAGGCGCGTGGATGATGGAACTGGCCGCGCTGATCACCGCGTTCGTCACGCTTTTTGTCGTGATCGACCCGATTGGGCTCGCCCCGCTCTTCGTCGCGCTCACAGCCGGTGAGAGCGCCGCGCGGCGGCGCAAGATCGCGCTGACGGCCTGCGGGATTGGTGCGGGGCTTTTGACGCTATTCGGCCTTTTGGGGGAAGGGCTGTTGGGGTTTGTCGGTATCTCCATGCCCGCATTTCGGATTGCGGGTGGGATCCTGTTGTTCCTGACCGCGCTCGACATGCTGTTTGAACGGCGCAAAAAGCGGCGCGAAGATCAGGCGCATGAGCATGATGGGGACGAGGCGGATGATCCATCGGTCTTTCCCCTTGCGACGCCACTGATCGCAGGACCGGGCGCGTTGGCGACGATGATCCTGCTGACCGGGCAGTCGAGCGATTGGGAATGGGTTCTGGCCATCCATGTCGTGATGCTGGCAGTGATCGGCGTGACGCTTGTGTTCTTTCTGGCGGCGGGTTTGATCGAACGGGCGCTTGGGCCTACGGGCATCAATGTGGTTACGCGGCTTTTGGGAATGCTTTTGGCCGCGCTTTCGGTACAGTTTGTTTTGGATGGTTTGCGGGCCTTTGGGCTTCAAGCGATCTAACCCCGTGCTTATGTAAGCCTCATGGATGGTTCTGAGATTCCCCGCGTTGCCTATCTGGTGCTGCTTCTCGTGGCTCTGGTGGGCTGGTTTTTTGCAGAGAACCGCATGTCGTTGGGCCGCGTGATGCGGACCGCGATGGTGTGGGGGCTTATCTTTTTGGGCGTGATCGCGGCCTATGGCCTTTGGGGTGATATCCGCGATGAGGTTGCGCCGCAGCAGTCGGTGATCTCATCAGGGACCATTGCGGTGCCGCGCGGTCCGGACGGGCATTACCGCCTGACGCTGATGTTGAACGATGTGCCAGTGGATTTCATCGTCGATACCGGGGCCACCGAAATCGTTCTGACCAAAGAAGACGCAGCGCGCGTTGGCTTGGATGAGAGTGATTTGTCCTTCACCGGTGTCGCTGTCACGGCCAATGGCTCAGTCCGCACTGCGCGCGCGCGGATTGACGAGATGTCGCTGGGCCCGATCACGGATGCAGATGTTCCGGTGGCGGTCAATCAGGGCGATTTGTTCAGCTCGCTGCTTGGCATGACTTATTTGCAGCGTTTCGACCGGATCGAGATTGCGGACGGGCGGCTTTTGCTGGAGCGGGAATAACCGCCTAGAGGACGGTTTCGCCCTTGTCCGCCAGAGCGCGGTTCGCGGCAATGATCTTGCCATGCAGTTCAGCAGAAACGGTCAAATCAAGCCGCGCCCGCAAATCCGGATAGGTTCGGGTCAGGTCACGCAACGCGTCTGTCGTGATCTCAAACGTTTCAAGATCCTCGTCCGCCACAACCGACGCAGAGGCGGGACCGCCCGTGGCCCAGGTCACCTCACCCACAAAATCACCAGCGCTGAGCGTGCCGACCTTGCGCGCATCGACCAGCGCCGTGGCCGTGCCGGAGCCGACATAGATAAGTTTGCCGACCTCCCTGCCCTCAACCGCCAGGATCTCGCCCGCCTGCACGTGGTGCCACGATCCGGCGTTTAGGAACCGGCGCGCGATGAAGGGACTGAGACCGGGGAGTTTGCGCTCAAGCATGTGGTGTTCGCGTACCGAGAACTGGGACCCCATCGACCGGCGATAGACCCGCGCAAGGCCAACAAAACTGATTAGAACCCAGATCGTGTTCAGAACGGCGCTGGACAGGTTAAAGTTGCGCGTCAGTGAAAACAGAACCAGCGCGGCCGCGATGAGGTTGAGAGCGGAGTAGTTGTAACGGTTGGCGCTGAGCCAGCCGAATTGCAGCCCTGCATATGCGGCGATGTACATAGCGACGCCGACCAAACCGGCGAGGTAATGCGTCTGAACGTCCCCCAGCGCGTCCATGCCTTAGCCGTTCGCCTGCGCCTTCATGGTCCACCGTCCCGTTTCCTGGCTCCAATACTGCGCCTCGACCCCCGCGTCGGTCAGGGACTTCCATTGTCCCCGTGCAAATTCCGTTGCCGCGTCGTCATTTCCGTCAAACACAATGCAGACACGGTCAAGCGATTTGACTTCATCTGGCGACACATTCGCGCCGCTTACCGACATCAGACAGGCGGGCGCGTTGGGCGTGGCGTCTTCGGTCGTCAGCAAAACCGGTTGATCGGCGTCATGCGCCCCCCCCGCCAAACCGTGTGGCAGAAAGCCTTCATCCAGCCAAAGCTGTTCGTCGAGGCGTTCAAGTTGCCCGCGATCCGTGCCCCGCACCGCCACGCGCCAGCCTTGGGCCAAAGACCGCTCCAGCAGCATCGGAAGCACCCGGTCGAGCGGTTCCCGTGTGAGGTGATAGAAATAGACCGCGCCCATCAGACCTCGTAACCGTCGGCGATCATCCGGTTGAGCGCCAGAACGCCCCATCCCGTCGCCCCGGCAGGTGCGTGCGGACCTTCGGATTTGAGGCTGGCAACGCCCGCGATATCGAGGTGAATCCACGGCACATCCTCTTGCACGAAGCGCTGGAGGAACTGTGCGGCGGTGATTGATCCCGCAGGACGACCGCCCACGTTTTTCATATCTGCGACGCGGCTTTTGAGCTGTTTGTCATAGCCCGGTCCAAGCGGCAGGCGCCACGCGCCCTCGCCTTCTTGTTCCGACGCGGCAAGGAAATCCGCGCAAAAAGCGTCATCGTTTGCAAAGACGCCCGCATTTTCGTGGCCAAGCCCGATGATCACCGCTCCAGTGAGCGTGGCGAGATCGATCATACCCACGGGCGAAAACCGCTCCTGCGCGTACCACATGACGTCGCACAGAACGAGCCGCCCTTCGGCGTCGGTGTTGATCACCTCGACCGTGTCCCCCTTCATCGACGTCACCACATCGCCGGGACGTTGGGCGCGTCCGTCAGGCATGTTTTCGACAAGCCCCACCAGACCCACGACATTGGCTTTGGCCTTGCGCATGGCGATCGCCTTCATGACCCCGGCCACAGTGCCAGCGCCGCCCATATCCATCGTCATGTCTTCCATGCCGCCCGCGGGTTTGAGGCTGATCCCGCCGGTGTCGAACACGACGCCTTTCCCAATCAAGGCGAGTGGCGCTTCGTCGCCGCCCCCGCTCCATTCCATGACCACAACCTTGGAGGGGCTTTCGGAGCCCATGCCGACAGCCAGAAGCGTCCGCATGCCAAGCTTTTCCAATTGATCTTCTTCGAGCACCTCAACCTTCATCCCCAGTTCGGAAAGGGCGGCGAGTTGATCGGCGAATTCGATTGTTGTGAGCACGTTTGAAGGCGCATTCACCAGATCACGCGTAAAAAACACGCCCGAGGCAAGCGCTGCAACGTCGGAGGCGGCGTCGCTCACCTCGTCGGGTTTGGAGACCATGAGGGTCACCGCGCCCGGTTCATGCGGGTCGTCCGAGGTTTTGTGATTCGTGAATTTGTAATCCCGCAACAGCGCGCCCAGCGCGATCTCGTTGGCCCAGCGAATGTTTCCACCCAGCACCAGCACCGGCTTTCCTGCCGCGCCGCGTCCGATGGCGATCCCGGCGCGGCGTGCATCCTGCGCATCCGGGCGCCGGTCAAGTTTGACAACCTGTACCGCGTCCGCCGCGAGCCCGGTCGGGAAGGCCAGATCCTTGGCCTCACCTGTTCCCATGTTGGAAAACGTATCGCTTTCGGCAAAGCGCTCAAGCGCGCCACGGGTCAGACGATTGACGCGGCGGGCCGTCTGATCAAGTTGCCCGGACTCTGAGACAAAGACGGCAATCCGGCCCTCGGACTCGGCAATCAGATCAAGGTCGACAGGCACAATCGACAGGGCGGCGGGGGTGGTCATAGGTGCTCTTCCTCAGGTGGGTTGGACAATTCGTACGCGGGT
>JABSSC010000138.1 GCA_013214635.1 Paracoccaceae bacterium
GGTATTATCCAGAACGAAAATTTAACGGCGACCCCCACGCTCAACGTTAACGCGCTCGGTGTTCAGAATATTTCCGGGGTAGCTATCGGTGATTTAAAAGCGGGAACCCTTTACGCGTTTAGGTATGACGGGGCGAACTTTGTAGTCGACCAGGCGGCCGTCGTGGGTGATTTTGTGCTGCCCGTAGATTCTTTTCTCGCGTTGAGTGCGAGTGGTACTGGGGTTACAAAGCTGGGTGTTTTTTCTGCCAACTCTGTGGAGATAGCACACCTTCAAACTAACGATACCGATATTGCGTTTAAGTTACGGTCTAGTAATGACGGATATGGGTGGAAGATTACTGATAACTTTAATAGCAATCTGTTTAGGCTTGGCGCAACAGGCATTATCACCGGTGTCTCTAGTGTCCCTAGTGATATTACCACCGGGGCGACCGACGGCGCACTTTTCGATAGCAATGGAACAATGAGGCTTTCACGAAGCTCAACATTGAGTCCTTGGGTTCGATTCTATGGGCCTACTTCCCCCCAAGAAAAAGGGTCTTTTGCTCCAGACGGATCAGCCTTTCGCATAAACGCATCAAGAACATTAAAAGTTTATGCATCTAACTCTACATCATCGACTTTTATTGTTGATCAAGGCAACTCTTCATATGGTGGTGAAGTTACACGGCTAGTTTGCCAGCGCAGTGCAAACTCTGGTTATGATTTTATGTCTGCTTTTTCAGATAATGGATCAGACAGAGAATTCAGACTCCGTGGTGATGGAAACGGGTTTTGTGACGGGTCGTGGACGGGCGGAGGCGCGGACTACGCGGAGTACTTCGAGTGGGCCGACGGAAACCCTAGCGGTGAAGACCGCCGCGGGTGGAGCGTAAAGCTAGTTAACGGCAAGCTCGAAAAGGCTAATAACGGGGACGACATCCTCGGCGTGGTTTCTGCGAACCCCTCCGTAGTCGGCGACGGCGATGTTAACGGATGGAAGAAAAAGCACCTTACCGACGACTTTGGCTCTAAGATTCTCGAGGATTACGAGGTAGTCGAGTGGGTCGAGGTTGTCCAGGAGGAAGTAGCGCACGTTCCAGCTACCTACGAGGTTGACGATAACGGTGTGCTTAAACTCGGGGAGGATAACCTGCCCGTCGTAAAAACCCCCGAGATCAAGGGGCGACACCTCGAAACTAAAAAGCACAGTTACCCGACGGACCGCGTCCCCGACGGAGTCGTCGTCCCCAGTGACGCCGTCGTCGTCCCCATGACGGGAAAGAACGGCCGGCCTAAGTTGAACCCCGATTATGACGAAAACCTCGAGTACGTCCACCGCGAGGACCGCCCCGAGTGGGACACAGTGGGTTTAATGGGTAAGCTACGAGTTAAAAGTGGCGAAGCTATCGGGCCAAACTGGATTAAAATGCGCGACATCTCGCCCTCAGTGGCCGAGTATTTCGTACGGTAGCTAAATGGAAACCGTTACAGAGTTTTGTAACATGGTTAACAGCTTAGTAGTAGCGGCGCTTTTAATAGGACGATTAATCGCGCCGTTTACTAAGACTAAAAAGGATAACGAGTTTTTCGCCAAGGTTGACGGAAAACCCGGCGTTTAAAAATGCCCACTCCCTGGGCGGTGGTCGCGCTAGTCGTGGCCGCCGCTCTTATTTACCGCGGATGGAGGATGATAAAATGAAAAAAATAAACCCGTGGCTATTCTTATTTATCGTTTCGGCGCTAGTGGCGTGTTCCGCTCCTGGCGATCAGACTCGAGACGAGACCGACGTATCTAAACAGGGCACCGAAAAAGTAAAAGCCAACCAGGACACCACGGTTAAGACTACGAAACCTACGCCGCTCGTCGGGGGTGACTTAACTATCGAGAAAGACGGAAAACTCGAAGTTACCTACGAGGGCGCCGCGCCCCAGGAAGTAGTGGAGACCCACACCGAGAAAAGTATCGAAACCAGCTCGTTTATGGATTTCACGCTCCGAGAGGTTCACGAAAAATTAAGCGCCTGGTATTGGCTTATTTTAGTGGGCGCCACGACTTTATCCTGGAGGCTGTACCGAACCGTGGTTAACTCGAAGGAGTTCGCCGCGGTTAAGGGTGGCCTAAAATTCGCGCACGGCCTGGGGTCATTTATAACCGGGGAGTTAAAAAGCCTAACACCTGGCACGCCGGACCACACCGCGTTAACTAAAATCGAGGGGCAGATACAGTCACACGTAACGAACTTACAGGCTAAAGCTAACCCTAGGCGACCTTTTCATGGGTAACTATTGCCCATTGTGAATAATGGCGTTAGAATATACAGGAAATGGAACAAATGGCAGTAAAAGTTATGGAATCACAAAAAGTCGCCGCCACAGTGGCCGGGGGCGCTATCGCCTCCCCCGCTGTTAATGCCTTAGAGCTAATAAACCCCCTGTTAACCGCCGTGGCTTCGCTTGTCGGTATACTTCTCGCCGTAGTGCTTATAATTAAACACTGGGCGGATAAACGCCGCATAGACTCAGAAACGCGCCTAAATGAAATACGCGCGGATCACGAGAACGACGAACACGACACGCGTGTGCTCGACCGTAAAGGAAAACGGGCGCGAACGCCCGCTTAATTACCAGCGAAAAGCACCCATAATCTTCTGGGCGCACCATGTCACGGCGCCCCAGATGAATACGAGTATAATCGCGGGTATTCCGATACACAGCTCGAGCGCCCGCTTTTTATAGTGTTCTTTTCTATCCATATCCTAGTCCTTTCTATATCTTCGCCCACGCCAGCCCCCAGCGGCACGTACGGGCCAGTCGGAACACCACGGGGGCATACGGCCCATAATCTCCTCGACTTCCTCCACGGAGCCCTCCCCGTCGTTCACCTCGACGACGATTTCGTCGTGTATGTGCATAACGGTGCGATAGCCGGCGTTTCGTAAATTAACCAGTGCGTAGGCCAGTATATCCCTGGCCACGGCCTGTACAATATTTTCGGTTAGTTTCCCGTAGTACGTTTCGATGCGGTTCCATCCCTTTGAGACGCCTTTCGAGCCACTGTCCCAGCCCTCGAAAGTAATCTGGTCCTTTAGGCCCCAGTCGGTCATACGGGGAGAAACCCGTGGTTTATGGTACGCCAGGGACCGACCAGACGGTAGTCGACAGTACAATACGTCGTTTTTCACCCCGTACGATATGTCTCGATACGAGTAGCACCGACCGGGGAACTTAATAGCGGCCACGGCGGCGTCCTGTATCGAATACCAGAATTTAGTAATCATGGGTGAGGCTTTTCGCCATTTCTTAACGTTTTCCATGATTTCCTCGTCCGACATAAACGCACCGGCGCCGAATTGCTTCCAGGCACCCAGGCTACCACCGTAGCCCGACGCCAGCTCGGAAACTTTGCCGACCTTCTTACGCATAGGGTGGTGCTGCCCCGTGGCTTCCTTGTGCCGGGCGAACTCCTCGAACGGTATGCCGGTGATTTTACTAGCGCCCATTTCGTAGATTTTTCCATGCGTGCGGAATACATCCATACGCCACTCCTCGCCGGCCATAAACGCCAGCACGACCGCCTCGATAGCGGAGTAGTCGGAGCAGATAAACGCGGACCCCTCGGGGGCGCAGAATAGCCCACGGAGGCACCCAGCGACCGCAGCGATAGGATTACCCCACATATTGGTTACGTAGTTTAAATCGCGGGTAGTCATATCGACGAGTGCCGACTCCATACTGGCGATCCCCCACTCTTCTTTACGTTGCTTACATCGACTACCACAAACGGGGCACAAATCGTCAAGCGTGACGCGCCCCTCCCAGTATACGGTGTCGCACACTGTACACCTCCGGCAGTCCGGCCCCGAGTTCGGGAGGTTCTGGGGTTGAACACCACGGCCAGCCCAGCGACCCGTACGGTCGGCGCCCTGGTACGCGAATATATCCCGGATACGCCCGTCGGCGTTGGTTCGTAGGTTAAACGCGAATAATTTTTTAACCGACGCCGACCCAAGGTCGCGGCGAATCTCGAGGACCCGGCGCTCTATCGACCCGGGCTCCGTTAATTCGATAGCCGCGGGCATATTCTTTTTATCCAGCGACCCAACGGTAACGCCGCGGCCAGCTAACCAGGCGGTAATTTTCTGTAGTTCGCTAGCTGTTTTAACGGCACCCCCGGTAATTTGCTGTAATTCCGTGGTCATTTGCGCCGCGGCTTGCTCGTAGACCGCGATACAGTCGCCGAGTGCTTTACGGTCGATGGGTACGCCGCGGGTTACGATTTCTTTATCGGTTACGAACACCTCCTCCTCGAACCCGTCGAGGTCTGGGACCGCCCACGACACCCCCGCCTCGGCTTTAATATCGTCGAGGCAGTACCCGTACATGTTGCGAAACTTATCGGGGTGGGTGTAAACGGTCCGGCGTTTATATGGCTCGTTTTTCGTAGGGTTTTTCGGGATAGATAAATCGCGTATTAACTTCTCGCCCTCGGTGTTTTTATTCGGGCCGCCAAGTACCGCGGCGGCTTTTCCGAGTGCCCCAGGGAGCGACCAGTTATAGCACTTCGCCATAGAGCACCGCAATTGCTGTATGGGTAACTCGGGCCAACCGTAGCGGAGGTGGCACACGTAGTGCCAGATAAAAAACTCGAATGTAGCGTTATGCGCTTCGATAAGTTTACCCGTGTTTATGTGGGAAAATAAATCGTAGGGAGGGGGACACCCGGGAGTCCACAGTCGGGGGCCGGCGCCGTCTTTAAGGTCGTACGCGAGACAAATAACCTCGGTGCTGGGGTGTTCGGCGTACACCGACGCACCGGTTACGGGGAGGCCCTTAGTATTTCCCGCGGCGCCGGGGGGTCCTTTCCATTTCTGGGCGGTTTCGTCCCAGACCATGCCGGCCTCGCTGTACGTCTCGAAATCCATATCAGCTAAAACCGTGGTGTACCCGAGCCCGCGGGGTTCTCTGTGTCCGTGAATCATAATAAATACCTAGTGTTTGCGGTGGTATAAAAACCCCCAGCCGCCGAAGCGACCAGGGGCCAAGGGAGGGCGTAATTAAACTACGGCCTGGTCGAGTAACCAGCCTTGTTGCTTCATTACTTCGACCGAGAACTGGGCCGATAGCGACGCGTAGGTGTGACCCTGGGCCTTAATATCGGGGTGCAGAAACGCGTCCATATCTACGCCAGCGTTAGGCGCCGATACTACCGCCGTGGGGTTCGTGGGCGCTCCGGCAGGGGCTACCACAGGGGTAGCGGCTGGCGCGGGGGTTGCTGCAGGTGTTGCGTTCGCTACGGGGTTAAGGAAATCCTGGTTACCCGCTGCGGGAGCGGCGCCAGGTGTAGCCACGGGGGCGGGCGAACCGCCGGCGGGGGGCATAGCCGCGGGTGTAGCTGCGGGGGTCGAAACGCCGGCCGCCGGGGCGCCGGCCATAACGTGGGTACCCGCCGCGCCGAAGAGTTCATTATCCGACGGACCCGAGATAATAGGCTCGCCGGGCTGCATGAACAACACGCGTACGGGATTTAAGAAAACACCGGCGTTTTGCTGGTTATTATTAAACGCACAGGTAAACGCTACTTTAACGTAGTCACCGCGTTTTACGGGCTGTACGGGTGGGTTCTGGGGGTCCTGCCCGACTACTGGGTCGATAGGCGTGTAATTCGCGTCGTTCTGGCGGTAGGGGATGGGGTAACCGCTGGAGAACTTTAAAATATAACAACCGGCGTAGCCTTCTTTTCCTGCGAACTTAGGGTCGTCGCCGTCGTCGTATTTAGTAGCGAAAGCGGGGTTAGCCGCGTGGCCGTTAGCCGCTTTAATCTGGTCGATACTCTGGATAATCGGCATAGTCGCGGGGTCGCTTTTAGGGATAGCGACGCCGATAAACGACTCGATTTTAGGGGTGCCGTCGGTTTTAGTACGTAGCACACCGTTATACGAGCCTTGAGCGTGTACCATGGGGCGGCCGCTAACAATACGGCCGATGGGGGTTAATCCTTGAATTTCAGACATTGTTACTTTCTCCGAACAATTTTTTAGACAATTCCCGGTCATTCTCCGGGTCCCTTTTTACGAGCCCTAAGCCCGTTTTTTCACTTTTAGAAATAGCGTCGATTACGTTCTGGGGCACGCCCGCCTTAATCGCCTGTTTAGGCGTTTTAGCTGCGACACCCTTAGAAATATCAACGCCGAACGTTGCCGCCGTGGCTATCGCGATATCAGCCCCTACGGTCCAGTTCTGGCGCCCGTAGGTAGGTTGGATATCATAAACCGCCGACTTACCCTCGCGGGCGTTCTGTTTAACGTGGGCCTCCACTCCCGATAAACGGTGTTTGATCCTCTCTAGTCCTTCCTGTAGGAGAGCCATTTCGGCCTCCAGCGCTTCGGGTCCTAGATCATCGTCGAGGTACGTATCGACGTAGTCGAGTATCGTATCGCTCGATTTTCTGTATGACGTACAGGTGTGGCGCTTCGGGCATTTACGACACCACGGCCCGGTAGTTTGCTCGGGGTTCGGCCCCATAGCTTCGACGCCCCGCTGTTTCATGCGCTCTTTAAGTGGCGCCAGTTCGTTGGGGCGTAAAAACCACGGGGGTCCGTTTTCCTTGCGAGGCTGTACCAGTTCCCCGTGGAATCCCTGGAACTCGACCCCGTGGCGAGCGCACGCGTCTACGACGATAGGCTCGAGCTCTACGAAATACCCCGCGAGCTGCCAGTTACCCACCGAATCCTCGCGGATTCGCCCCGCTTTAAGATCGAGCACGTAGCAGATACCCGCGCGGATATCCAACCACCACGAATCCTTACGGGCTTCGGGGTGCCACGGTAGCGCGAAAACGGTACCCTTGTGCTCCACGTGCGGGGGGTTATTGTTTATCGTACAGCCCGGGATAAACAGTTCTTTAACGCGGCGTATATACGGCTCGATAACTTCCTCGAGCATTTCGTCGGTAATTAACACCGCGTTAGGCCCGAGCCGTCCTAGAAACTCCGACCCGTGTTTCTGTCCCTTGAGTACACCCTCCGCGACCCACGCGCACGCGATACCCTCTTCCCTGGCGGGGTTCGGGAAATCGGGCTCGGGGTGCACAGCGCGCCCACGCTCCGACGCGGGGCAGTTAACCCATACCGGAGCGTGGGAAATTTGCGGTTTTATCTCGACTGGCATATCGCCTGTATCTGAGAAAGTACCGCGGGCACTAAGTGCTCGGCGGTCGCCAAGTAACCCAGCGCGTTAACGTGAGGCATCGCATTAGCGGCGCCCACGGAGGCGGTAATCTGGTTCGCTTCCTCGGGGGTAATCTTCCCGGCGGCTTGGTGCTCGGTGAAATAGTTCATTAAGCCGGCGAACGCTTGGCCCGCAGGGGCAGTGACCTCGGGTGCGGGTGTCGTTACGGGCGCGGGTGCTACGGGAGCACCGCCAGCCGCGGGGGGCATAGTCACGGGTGCAGGGGGCGTAGTCATAGCGGGAGGTGCCACCGTGGGCTCCGCCGTCGCGCTAAGTTGTGTTTCTACTACTGCCGTGGCGCTTGCGGTGTTGAGTTCCGCCTCGACGGCCGCGATAACCGATTCGTCTACGCCGCCTTTATAGCGCCACAGGCCGTTACGTTTACCCGACTTGAGCAGAGTTTTACCGCTTGAGTGGATACGGGCGTCCCAGGGCATACCGCTAGAATCGCGGAGAACATCCTCGCCGCCGGTTTCTTCGGGTTCGGGGGGCGCCGCTTCGGGCTCGTCGTCGACGGGGATGTGGCCGAGGTCGTCGCCCTGTAACATATCGCTTTCGGGTTTAATGGCTGCACCGCGAGGGAACCGCCCCGCCAGGTGTTCGAGCGCTTCTTTTTCGCTCATGGGTACGTATACAATACGTTCGTTCATGTTTGGTCACTCCTTGTTTACCAATAGGAAAATAACTATTGACGAGATAGAAAATAGCGGTAGGATTTAAACCTGTCAACTAAAAATAAAAATGTTCGAATTACGAGATTATCAACACCAACTAAAAAACGACGTGTATACGGCGTGGGACAGCGGCCACAATAACGTAATAATGCAGTCGGCCACCGGATCGGGTAAAACCGTGACGTTCTGCGATATACTACGCGAGCAGAAAACCCCCTCCGTGGTTACGGCGCACCGTAGCGAGATTGTATCCCAGATTTCCCTCGCTCTCGCCGAACAGCAAGTCCCCCATAACATCATAGCGACCGACTCGCTCGTTAAATACATACAGCGACTACACGAACAAAAAGCCGGCCGTATCTGGTTTAATGGCAACGCTAAAACCACGGTTGGGTCCGTTCAAACGCTTACCAGTAAAAAACGTATTAATACGCTGGGCCAGTGGGCTAAACAGCAACGTTTATGGGTGCAGGACGAGGGCCACCACGTTTTAGCTAATAATATTTTCGGCAAAGCACACGATTTATTCGTTAACGCGCGGGGGCTCCTTCCCACCGCTACGCCGTGTCGCGCCGACGGTAAGGGCCTCGGTCGACACGCCGACGGCGTGGCCGATACAATCGTCGAGGGTCCAGATATGCGGTGGTTGATCGACCAGGGCAACCTAACTGATTACCGTATTTTTGCGCCGCCCACCGAGATAGATTTCGATTCTATGAAAATCGGAACCACGGGGGATTACACCGACGAATCCATGAAATTGGCTATACGTAAATCTACCATTGTCGGCGACGTGGTTACTC